>CALAEX010000158.1 GCA_937891165.1 uncultured Lachnospiraceae bacterium
CTATTCAGTTTGGAACTACCATTTCTGCATAGGTGTTTTTGTCGAACTCACGTTATTTTAAAATATCGTAATTTCTTAATTTGAAAAAACATTATAAATACTAAATTTATAAAGAATTAAACTAATTTAGTGCTATAGATTTTAATTCCTTGATAATTCTATAATAAATACAATAAAATATCAAGCATTACCAACATTACAATACAATAAAATATTCGACAAAGAAAACTTAGATTTTATAAAAGTTTCAGTTCTATTGTTTCAACTATATTATTAAAAATTTAACTGTTATACTCCTGTCTCACCTGTAAATAATTCTCCTAAAATATATACGAGTGGTAGCTCATTACACTACCCACATCGGACTTGCACCGTCACCAAATGGACCGAAAAACTTCGGAAGTATCATTATCAAAAATATGTATCATCGCCCCACACAACTGCTGTGTATTTTGCCAAATACTTCTCGCTCCAAACCTTAACTTCAATATCAAAAAACAATATTCCTTCGTATATACTTTCCTATCTTATAAGAAAAGCAGATTTCTCTTGGCGTATTCGCTTAGTGGCTACTCATATTTCTCATGTCTCGTATATATTTGCTATGTAATTTTCAATGTTCCATTTCTAATTTTTTGGATAAAATTATACTTAGACTTATCAGTCCAAAAAGCATACAAACCACTCCACCTGCTATCTGTGTTGCTTTGTATGCTTTAGAAGAATGACAAGAATATGTAACCTCTCAAAACTCACACTCGATATGTCCAAAATTTATCAATAATACTTTGAATAATCTCTGCTTGTTCCTCTGTTACAGATTTACAGACTTCATTCAACACAACTACTTGTTGCACCGTCAACTTGTTTGATGTCTCATTTGGTTCTTTCATCAAATAGTGACCACCACCATATCCAACATCTGCTCCTATGGCAAACAATGGACTTAATGCTGCAATATCCCTTTGTATCGTTTTCACAGATACACTACAAAGTTTTGCTAATTCCTTTAGTGTAGCTCTTTTCCTTTCCATCAGAGTCTGCACAATAAAAGCTCTACGACTTCTGCAATCCATTGATTTCCTCCTCTCGAATCATTTACACTTCTTATTGTAACTGTTAAATAGGACATAACCTTTCCTATTCCTAGAAACTTTTTTCAGAATATTGAAAAAAAATTAATAGTTCTTTACTAGAAAATGTATTCTAATAAAAACTACTAAGTTCATTAGCAAAGACTTTATACTTGCATATTGAAAAACCTTACTTTATAATTATTTTAAGAGGTAGCATCATGGATAAATACGAACATATTGTGTATTGTTCAAAAGAAGATAATTGCTTTATTGTGGAAGTTCCTGAACTTTCTAGTTGCATGACAAATGGTAAAACAAGGAGTGAAACAATAGAAAACTGCGAAATTATTATTCAAGAATGGATAGAAACTACACTCGAACTTGGTAAAACAATTCCTAAATCTAAAAAAACTTATTATATACATAAATTTATATTTGCAAAAATAGAAATTTATAAAAAGAATATCTAAAGAACAAGAGGTTGTGGATATGAGGATAACATTATTTGATAATGAGCAGATTTTGAAAGCTTATGCAACAGATATTGAAAATACGGCAACAGAAAAAATGGCAAAAAATATAGCAATAAAAATGATACAAAAAGGTAAATTATCTTTAGAAGAAATAGCAGAATATATACCATCTTTATCAATGGAGAAATTAAAAGAATTAGAAATGACTATAAGTGAAAGAAAGTCCTAAGTAGCCAATAGAAAAAAAAACTACTTAGGACTTTTTTGATTTAATTAAAGATGAGAAGATTTATTAACAAACATAGCAAAATACTCTTGAGCTTCGGAGAGAGACACATTCAATTTATTTTGTAATCTTTGAATAATTTCTTCCTTCGTAAGACCAAATTCCAGACCGGTTTCTACTAAAGTTTCGGCTTTGCCCATAATAAGGCCCTCTGCTTTACCCTCTGCTTTACCCTCGGCTTTGCCCATGATAAGTCCTTCTGCTTTGCCATCAAGCCAAGTTTCTTCAAATACACGACACATATCTCTATCCCCTTTCTTTAATGCATTATAATCTAGTTTACAATTCGTTGTACCAGCAACCGTCATCACTACTTCTTTTTCTGTATGATGTTCTCTACTATATTTGTGCCATCTTTATCAATAGAGGAAGTAAAAGAATTAGAAGAAAATATAAGTAAAATAAAATCCTAAGTAGTCAATAGGAAAATCACTACTTAGGACTTTTTTGATTTAATTAAAAATGCGAAGATTTATTAGCAAACATAACAAAATATTCTTCAGCCTCGGAGAGAGACACATTCAATTTATTTTGTAATCTTTGAATAATTTCTTCCTTCGTAAGACCAAATTCCAGACCGGTTTCTACTAAAGTTTCGGCTTTGCCCATAATAAGGCCCTCTGCTTTACCCTCTGCTTTACCCTCGGCTTTGCCCATGATAAGTCCTTCTGCTTTGCCATCAAGCCAAGTTTCTTCAAATACACGACACATATCTCTATCCCCTTTCTTTAATGCATTATAATCTAGTTTACAATTCGTTGCACCAGCAACCGTCATTACCACTTCTTTTTCTGTATGATGTTCTCTACTATATTCCATAGCTTTTTCTTTTGTTTGAATAGTGGAAGAAGATGTATCTAATAAGATTTCCAATAAATTAAATAAATCTTGATTATTGATATTATGCAATTTTAACGTATTTTCTCTAGCTTCTACTAAAATCATTTTATAATCATTAACAAAAGGCTTCCATTGGTCTGGGATATGTAGCATTTCATGTAACGATTTTGCAGCATCCCAAGGTTGTTCACCGTAATAAACAACAACCGTAATGACAAGGGTAAATTTATCTGTTTTTTTCATACGAGAGAGGTACTCATCTCTACTAATTCCTTTGTAATCTTTATTATACTGTTTTGCATTACTATCATATTGTTTTTTATAAGAGGCATAATCATATCCCATCAATCTCATCGGCATAGCATAGTGAATATGTTCTTGATTTTCTAATCCAAGTAATACTAATTCTATACCAACCGTAGTCAATTTTTTACGAATTTTAATTGTATCCCTAGCAGCTTTTAAACTTTCTGTATAGTCTTTATGTTCTAATATCGTAGATTCTTCCGTATCAACATCTTCTAATTCTTCTGGTTTAATAATAGAGTTTCCATCAAATAAAACAGCATTAAAGAAGTCAGCAAATTGTTCATTATTACTCCAATAATTTTTTAATACAATATCCGGTTTTAAATCTTGTTTTCTCTTACTCATGAGACAATTCCTTTCAAAGAAAATATATAGTGAAATCAATAGAATTGGAATACTTATATTATATTAGAGCAGAATAGTATTTTCAAGTTTTTTAACAGAATAATTCAAATCTATTATAAGAATCAGATTGCTGTTCTTTCGATACGAGTGAAAAATAATGAAAGTAAAATTTTACACTATCATTTTAACTTTATTGACTTTCTTTCCTTTCCTTGTTAGAATTATTTACGGATAAAATTATACAACTTCATATTTGACACTCAACTGCTATGTACTGAAACAGGATAATTCTGTCCTGTTTTCACTATATAGCTTTTTTATTTTCTCAGGAACACCAATTACTTTACAACTTATATTATATGGACCTTTCCTCCATATCTGATAAAAATATCAGAAAATTACTATTTAATGTTTTATGCATTTGAATCAAAATATTGTTTATTTTATATTTAAAATACTTGCTTATACAATTCACAAACCCTGCCAAAAAGATTTCAAAAAATAATTATCCCGATTTTTTCTTTTTGTTATTCTATGGCAAAAAATTTCTGAGTTGAAAAAACTATAAACAATTATTTCAACCTTTTTTCAAGAAAACAGCGTAACTATAAGGTTTTTGAAAAAAACAAACTACGAAAAAAGTCAAGATAACGGGAATTATTAGGGAGTCAGACTATCATAGCAAGCACTGCCTGTGTCATGACACAGGCTAAATTGTTCCCTTACATCCTACCGTCTGCTTGGAACAATTTTTTAGGGAAGTTTTCCCTAACCCTCTTTTTATTAGCAACATTTTTTTACTCATTTTTAGAAAAGGAAGTGAACTTATTGTCAAATCGAATACGCAAAAATCCGATACAATTTTATTTAAGTGATGAGGAACAATATATATTAGACGAAAAATTTCGCCTTTCTGGAATGAAAAGCAAATCTGCTTTTTTACGCAAACTTATTTTATATGGATATGTTTATGAAGTGGATTACAGTTATTTAAGAAATTATAATACAGAGCTTGGACGAATCAGTTCTAACTTAAATCAAATTGCGAAAAGAATTAACAGTACCGAACATATCTATCAAGAAGATATGAAAGAACTAAAGGAGTTGATGAATCAAGTATGGCATACACAAAAATCCATGCTATCAAAACAACCGTTGATAAATCCATAAATTATATTTGTAATCCTGACAAAACAGATGAAAAAATGTTTATTTCTGCCTTCGCTTGTTCTCCTGAAACGGCTGCGATTGACTTCAAATATACATTAGACCATTGCAGAGAAAATAGTCCAAACAAAGCCTATCATCTCATACAAGCATTTGCTCCAGGAGAAGTATCTTATGAAGAAGCTCATCAAATCGGAATTGAACTAGCTGACAGATTATTACAAGGAAAATATTCTTATATTATTACTACTCATATAGATAAAGAACATCATCATAACCATATTATCTTCTGTGCTGCTGACAATATCGAACACAATAAATATCACGATTGTAAACAATCCTATTATCATATTCGGCATTTAAGCGATGCACTTTGCAAGGAACACAATCTCTCTATTATTCTTCCAAGTGGAGAGCGTGGCAAAAAATATAATGAATGGCAGACAGATAAAACAGAAACTTCATGGAAAACGCAAATAAGAAAAGATATCAATGCTTCTATTAAATCAGCCTCTACTTACGAAGAATTTTTACTTTTAATGAAAACAAAAAGTTATGAAATCAAAGGCGAAGAATTCGGTGAAACTGCCCCTAAATATATTTCTTTTCGACCATTAGACAAAGAACGATTTGTACGAGGAAGTGTAAAATCGTTAGGAAAAGAATATACAAAAGAACGTATCAAAGAACGATTAGATTTAAAACAAGAACGCAAAAAAACTCTTGCAAAAAAAGATTATACTTCTCAAAAACTAATTGATACTTCGGAAGAAAAATTTCAAAATAGCCTTGGTTTGAAACGTTGGGCAACGATTGAAAATTTAAAAATTGCCACACAAAATTATATAGAAGTTGGCTCTATTTCTGAATTAGAACACGAAATTTCCTTGAAAACAACAGCAGGAAAAACAGCAAAACAAAGCGTTGTAAAACTAGAACATCAATTAAAAGACCTTGGTGAAATTATAAAATATGCAGAACAATATAAAACAACTCGCCCCTATTATCTCAACTACAAAAAAGCGAAACATCCTGATACTTATTTTCAAAAATACGAAAGCCAACTCATTCTTTATGGTGGAGCAAAACGTATGCTAGAACAAGCTGGTATCGACTTAAAAACTTTGAATATAGAGAAACTTAAAACGAAATATAAAGAACTTGGAACGCAGAAGACAGAACTTACCTCTACTTATAAAACTTGCGAAAAAAATGTTCGTAACCTAAACAAAAAATTACAAGTCTTTCAAGAATATTTTTCACCATATATTTCCAACAAGAAAGAAAAATTACAAGAAAAAGAAAAAAATCAAATATTGTAACTTGTTAATCATTAAAACTTGTACTATACTAAATATATTACTAAAAATTAGGAGAAATTATGGCAAATACAGATTATAAATCAACAGATGCTCTCATGCGTCATCTTCGAAATAATGGAATTTCTATTTCAGGTAGTTCTCAAAAACAACAATTAATCAATACAGGATATTTTCATGGTTATAAAGGATACCGTTTTTTCGTAACATCTTCTAAACAACTTCCTTTTACTTCATACAATGAGATTAACACTACTATCCAATATGATACAAAATTAAAATCTCTTTTATATGGAAAAATGATGTTCATAGAAACTGCTTTAAAGAATATTGCTTTAAATACTATTATGGAAGAAATCAATTCCAATAGTATTTATGACATGTATGACAAAGCAGTCAGTAGCTATAAAAATGCTCCCGTAGGTACGTCTAATGAAATTAAAACAAAATACCAAAATAATAAATTAAACCTTCAAGGTTCTATTCAAAATTCTATTGCTTCTGCATATAGAAAAAGCAACCCTAAAATTACACATTTTTATAATAATATAAATTACAATGAAGTTCCCATTTGGGCAATATTTGAAATTCTTACTATGGGGGATTTTGGTTATCTTCTTTCCTGCCTTACAATAAATATGCGTGATAAAATATCTCGTGCTATTGGTATAAATCTATCAAGTGATACTAATAGAGAATTACTCTATAAATATGTTTATGCTCTAAAAGATTTAAGAAATGCCATTGCTCATAATGATGTTGTTTATGATACTCGATTTAGAAAAATAGATCCTACCAAACCTATGAAACAATGTCTTATGTTAGAAATGAAATTACCATATATAAATTTCAAAACTATTGGAGACTATATCATCCTTATTTGTTATTATTTAAAACTATTAAAAGTTTCTAAAACAGAAATCAAATCATTTATACGAGAATTTGAAAAAATCACAAAAGAATATGAAAACTCTGTAAACGTTAATGTTTCTGCTATTACTATTCATCCTGATTTAATTTCTCGTATGACAATATTAAAAAATTCTATTTAATACTTGCATATTTTACTCATTTATAGTATATTATAAATAACAATTGGGGTATGTGTTTGCGGACACACACTTGAAGGAGTCGGAGAAATCTGGCTCCTTTTAAATTTTATAAATATTATCATATAACAACTATAACAAATCATACATCGTAAACGCTTAATATAAAAGTGCCTTGAAATTAAAATGACTGTAGACAAAGTCCAGGGTGAAAACCCTGGACTTTGTCTACAGTCTGCTATTAGAATGTTCATTCTAATATCCTCTATACAAATTTACCACCATACCAGCTTTTTCTCTTGTCATAATTTCTTTTTTGTAATCATTTGCACTGACAATTTAAATATATGCTATATCTTGAATATCCCACGTAGACAACATTATCTTTACCTGCTTAGGTATAAATCCATGTAATATAACATTCAACGGAAATGTAATGCTACATTCTAATAATTCTTAACAACACTCACGAAATCTTTCAATCAATATCCACCTTCCTTTTACTTATAAGTTATTAAATTTTTCACCCTAACTTGAAATTACCTTATTACATAATCTTTATAGAGAAAAGCTTATCCTAAAAAAAACAAGTCGATATATATAATTTCTTCTATCAATAATGTCTAATGTAAAATTATACTTCAATATATCTTACCATAAGCAAAAAATAAAATTTCCCTCTTAATTATCACTCTAACAAAGAAAAATCCACATAAAAGTTTATTATCTTCACTTTTCCTTCCTTATAAACATTTCATTTGTAAAATCTTTTATGCCTTCTGCATAATTAATAGAGCTATTATTACAATTTACTTTAATAGCAAAAAAATAATGTTTATCTTTATATTTTCTATATATCTGTTTATAATGAGTAGCTAAATATTCTGCTGCTTTTACTGTTCCAATATTTTTGCTACCAAAAATAATATGAACTGTTTTTTTCATCTCATCTTGAAAATCATCTGGTAATAATTTTATTATGAAAGCATAGTCTGTAGAATTATCAATCGGCAACATCTCACCATTGATTTTAAATCCTGTTGTTGATCCTGTAGAATATTCTACAATACTTTGCTCAATTGAATATGTTCTATGTATTTCCTCTCTATCTTTTGATGCCACATACTTAAAATTTTTAAAATGATTTCTAAAGTAGTTACCTACTCTCTTATTTGTTAACATTCCTCCAATATTAACTTCATTTTGTGAATCCTTATTACCAATAAGATCAAATTTTATTTTCTGAGAATTTAACATATCTATTACCTTATTTATAGCTCTCAATGAATCATATGTAATATAACTAGAAACATTCTCTTGTCCTGTTAAAAATTTAAAAGTCGAATGTGTTACCAATACTGTTTTATCATCAAATCCTAAAACTTTTTTTAAATATCGTTTATCTGTATAATATATATATGCTTTCTTGATATAATGTAATATTAATACAATATTAGCTAGAAACGAAATCACTGTAATAATATTATTAAACAATTCCAATCCACTCATATAATCGTCTCCTTTTGTACTTCAATTCTAATAACAATATTTTCCTCTATTATACCAAATAAATCATTAATATACCTATTGGATCTAAGTATAAAAACTTTCCTTTTTATAGAAAATATAGTAATTTTTGAATTTATGTTATGATATATTTTTTTATTTAACAATTTCTAATCTTATTTTTTATTAATTGCTCATTTTTTAAATATAATGTTTTATAAAAATTAATATATAGGAAATTCTTTTATATTTTAAAATATTTTTTAATACTAATACATCTCAAAAATCCCAAAAAATTTTGAAAATAAAAAGAAACTTTACAGAAAAACCAACTTCCATATAATACAATTAATAGGTCAACTATATGAAATGTGTGTTATTTAGTCTGCCAACCAGTTCTTTTTCTCATAGGATCTATCAAGAAAATATACAAATTTTTAAATCTTTCTTTTCTATATCTACAAAAGATTATATTCTATCTTCAATATTCTTTATAATTACTTTATATTTTGTTTCATACTCTCCTTTATCATTAAAGAATAAAAATTTTAATTTCTTATAATAATCATATTCTTTATTTTCCGAATTCATTTGAATTTCATTTTCATTTCTTGTATAAAAATCATTATAATTATAAACACTATCATAAATATCATAAATATATTTAACACTATTTTTATCTAAAAAATTACAATTACTAACCATTCCCTGCCACTCATTAGAATATCTAAGATTTACAGAAATCTTATCATATTTAAAATATTCTTCTATACTTAACAAATCATAGTATAAAAGTGATGCTGCATATTTTTCAGATTCCTTCTTTTCTTTATATTTAATATAGTACTCTGTAGCAAATGTAAAAATAGCACCTAATATAACACCTATTAATGTTTCTAGCATATCATTAATATTCTCCATTTCATTTAATTTTTCATACATATATTCATTATATCCACAATTTAATTCATCTGCTTTTATAATATTATCTACCAATTGTTGTATATCAATCTTTTCAAAAGTATTTAGATTTATCTCCAGATCTAATTTATCCAGTTGCTCATAAATCTCAAACCACTTTTTTCCCTCATTCTCATCAATTAAATTAGTTTCAAATACATCTGTTTCATAATATAATATCTCCTGTTCATTAAGTAGATTCACATACGATATTTTTATATATGATTTAAGAAAAACCAATAAAGAATCTCTTCTCAAATTTTTATTAAAATTTTCAATATCATTCTTCAATACCTCTATTTTCGAATAGTTAAGTCCCGTTCTAGGACTTTCAATTTTTCCAATATTAGCGCCACTTCGATTCTTTATTATATAATAACTACGAATAGGAATACCCGCTCTGTAAAAATTTCCATTTTCATCAAAATACTGACATCTTAAAATAGTTATTATTTCAGAATTATAATTATTTAATTTACCTTCTAAATTTGATATTTCAATTATGGTATCAATAATTCTTCCTGTTTTCTCATCTATTTCATTTCTTTCATCTATCATAAAATTAGGTAATGAAGTATTCTTTGCTATTTCTCCCTGTAATTTAGTTATTTCATTTACTTTCCACGAAATAAATAACCCCGTAACACTTATAATTATTGTTATTATAACTTCCCATTTAATTTTTTTCACCCTAACATCTCCAAATATAATAATCATCCTATTTATTTAGCAATATTTAAAAAATCACATTTTAAATAACATGAGTTCCACAAATTTATTCTTTGAAAAATATTTGTCAAAGAAGATATTCAAAACACAGAAATTTTTATCAAAGTATTTAATTATGAAACTCTTTGAGTCGTCCATTATCCATGAATATTTTCTTCCAATAAGTATTTTGATTCATCCAATTTTAAAAATACAAACTCCTCAAATCCTTTTGGATAAGTATCAATACCTGTTGTTAAAATAATTTGAAAAGGACATAAATTTTCTTTATTATATTTATTTGCTTCTATTAACAATCCAATATTTTTTGTTAAATTTTCCTTATCTATCCCTTCCTTATTTGGTGTATCAATCATTAAAAAACGTGGAAAATTTATTTCATTTTTTAAACTTTCAATTAACAATGTTAAAAAATACATCAATCGCTTAGGGACAGATGCACTACGTTCTCTATACTGTCCCATATTAATATGTGGCAAATAATCATCCCCTATGTATGCAGAAGAACACATTTTATCTGCACGTTTCATTAAATCTGAATATACTTCATTAAAATCTCTTTTTTTATTCAACATATCTTGTTTAGCATTATTAAAAAAACTATCTACTTTTAGTTTTAAGTGTTCAACTTGATTTTTTAAATTAATTACTTCTACATTAAGTTCTTCTCTCTTCTTTGCTAATTCTTCTGCCTGTTGTAACTCTAAAATTCTTTCTTTAATCTCTCTTTCACGTTCATCTAACTTTCTTACATACGCTGAATTATAACTTGAAGATACGCCTTTTGATAACTCAATTATATATTTCTTTATATTTTCAATAGTTGATTCAATAGTTTTTATTTTTAAAAGAATAATTTTTATTTTTTCAGTTTTATTTTCTAATAAGCTTTTCAAAGACTGAATAGACTTTTTTCTTACTTTTAATATTTCCAAATACTCCTCATCTGTATAAAAAAATTTTTCATATTGTTCCTCAGAAATATCACTACCACAAATACATTTTCCCTTTTTTTGTTCTACTTCCCTTAAACAATAAGGACAAGTATTAGGATTAAATAACTTTAATTTTTTATTAACCAACCGTATTTTTTCAATTTCTTTTAACTCTTTCTCTGCTTCTTCAATTAAATATATTACCTTATCAATAGATTGACTGGTTAGTAGTTTTACTTTTTCCCAATTCTCCAATTCCTCTTGTTTAGATACCAATAACGATTTTTGTTCATTGATTAATTTCCAAACTTCATCTATATTACTTTCTTCACTCATAACAATATCTCGTTCAAGTTCTATTTTTGCAATCATTTCTTGATTTTCAGCTATTACTTCATTTATATATACTACATTTTCTAAATCATAATCTAAAACTTCTTCCAAAAATTCATTATAACTTTCCATAATAGCTTGTGCTTTTTCAAATTTTTTTAATTCTAATTTATACTTTCCCAAAGCATAATAATAATCATTATAAGTTTTTCCAAGTAATACTTCAAAAATTGCTTTTCTAATTTCTAAAGAGTCTGATAAAAAATTAGAATTATCAGCCTCTTTATATATTTTATCAACCTCTGTTCCTTGATCATAATAAATCAGTCGCAATAAATCTGTAAAATTCAACTTAAAATTTTTA
Organism: uncultured Lachnospiraceae bacterium; assembly: GCA_937891165.1. Lineage (GTDB taxonomy): Bacteria > Bacillota > Clostridia > Lachnospirales > Lachnospiraceae > SIG299. The sequence continues at coordinate 11,692 of CALAEX010000158.1, forward strand.
GTTCCTTGTACTATATCAAAAACATCAATATTTAATTTACCCAATATCCAATCTGAAAAAATAATACTATCCTCTTCTCTTTGATTTCTATATACACTTGTTTGAATTACTTTTTTATCATCACTCAAAATAAATATTGTAGTATCACCTATGTATCTAGTTAATTCATATTTTTTATCATCAATTTCAATGAGTAATTCTACATAATTATTTTTATCATTACATATTTCAATATGCTTACTTTTTTCCTTGTTATCATTTTTATTAAATGATTGTATTCTTCCGCCCAAGCCATAATAAATTAAATTCATAAATGTACTTTTACCATGTCCATTTACACCTTCCATTATCACTAATCCATCTTGTAAATAAGGGGACTCGAAACTATATTTTTTTCCACTATAGATAACCTTTCTAACGGCTAACCTTCCCATTTTATCATCTCCTCATGTCCAAACACTTTTTTCTGTAATGTATTTAAAGTTAATCTTTTTATTTTAGGTAATAATTTTTTTATAGTTAAACAGCGATTAATATCCTCTTGCAATAATTCATTTTCTATTAGACTTTCAAATTCTTGATTTATTTTTAAAGTAATATCAACACTACCATTTTTTTGACTTTTTTCCATTTCAATCATATCTTTTTTTTCTAAAAAAAACAAAACTCTCTTTATTACAGATAAATTTAATTTAGAATCACAAAAAATTTTTACTAATTTTTCATTGTCAAAAATATTGTTTACTTTATTCTCCATTATTTTTTCCAAAAAAACTACATTCTCTTGAGTTTTTACAAATTCAAATATTATCCCCAATTTTCTATAATCTTCAAACGACTTTTTGTCACAATCCAGTGCTTTTAAAATTAAAAGAATTTTAATCGTAACAAAATAATAATCTTCTTCAAGAATAAACATCATTCTTTTTTTACTATCCATTGATTTTTCTCCTCTCATCAAAAGCTAAATAACAATCTTGAAATAATAAAATAATCGTTTTTCTTATCATATCTCTATCTTCAAAAGGCATATTATAGGTCTTTGATTTATCTTGAATAACTTTTTCAGATTCATCTACAAGTTGTCCTAAAAAGTTTTCTATTTCAGCTTGTGTAAAAACACATTGATGTTCCTTTAAAAATCTATTCATAAATTTTTTACAAGTTTTATATACTCTATAATTATAAGCTTTTACTTGTCTAGGATTTTGATAATGATTTTGTTCATAGGCTCCATCTATATATTCATCAAATAATTCATCTAAAGAATCTTTCTCATAATTACTACATATACTTAAAAACTTTTCTTTTATATTTCTTACATCATTACACTCAATTTCATCCCACTTTTCATGCATTGGATCTAATTTTTCCTCTACTTTTGCTTCCTGTGCACATTCTAAAAATAAATTTTTTACCTCTGCTATATGTACTATACTACGTAAAAAATCTTCTTCAAATTTTCGAGATTCTATCATATCCAAAATCTTTGCTTCAATGAGTTTTGCATATTTTTTATTAACATCAAATTGAACACACAATTTTTCAACTAAAGTATCAATATTTTTTCTTACCTCTACTTCATTAGGCTCCCCAAAATTCCATTCAATTAATCCAAAAAACTTCTTCCATTTTTCTTCTGTCATAGATTCTAATATTTTTTCATAACTTTTTTTGTCTTTTTCTTCTTTTATATGTTTACTATGTTGCTCTATATAATATTTTTTAAAAATTGGCAATACAAAAGGAAAAGCCTCATTATATCTTCCTTCACTCAATAATTGAAGCAATGGTTCCTCTGGTAAAGATTCCTTAAAATCTTTTAATACTCCTACCTTATTTTCTTTTTTATATTTTACATTTGTATAAAAGACAAATTGAATACTCTCTGATGATTCCACAGTTCCAAACCATGCATCAAAAAAAATCCTCAATGAATTTTTTATTTCATGACTATTCATTGAAAAATATTTGGCATATGATTTATTCTGCTCAGCAGTATACTTTACAATTTCCTCTTTCCAATTTCCTTCTAAAACATCATCTACATGCTCTATCATACAATAAATAGCTCTTTTTTCATGAAAAATTGCATTTAATAATCTTTCTGCAGCACGAACCTTTTGAAGACCTATTCCTTTAATACTTGCATCTGCATCTGTATTTATTTGTTTTATTTGCAGTACTTCATTAATCATCTTCTCACCTACATAAACACTCATTTTATAAACACTAAATACTCATTTAGTATACCATAACGCACCAAAAAAAGGAAGTATTCTTGAAAATACTTCCTTTTTTATCCTTTAATATATATTATGATAATAATCATTCTTATCCTAACAAAGAAATGATGAATACATATCCACTATAAACTCAACAAAAAAATTTTATATTTTCAAATAAGAATAGGTATAATCTCTTTAATATGTTCTTCAACATATGCATTTAAACCTTATTCAAATAAAAGAAATTTTTCCTTAGTTTCTAAAGTCTTCAATAAAGAAAGTTGGTTTTTTATCTGTACTCTTCCATTAAAACTAATTAATATATGAGCATTCATAATATCTATTACTTCTCTTACATGTAATTTTTCTTCTAAAAAATAATGTTCTTCCAATCTTTTAATAAAACTACCTCCATCATATCAGAGATATCACAATTTAATGCTATACATATTTTCAACAAAATATTAGTATTGACATTCTCGTTTTTTAACAATTTTGCAATAGAAGTATTACTTATTCCTGCTTTAACTGCTAAATCTTTTTTAGTATATCTTTATCAATCAACAACTTCCATAATTTTAACACCTAAGAGTATTCATTCAATTATAACACCTTTTACACTACTTGAATAAAAAAATTTTCGTTTTTGCCTAATTGATTTATGCTATCATGAATTTTTTTCCATATTTACTACAATACAATTGTTAACATTCATCTATAAATATATCACTTTATAATCTTTTTCATATCCTTCTATCCTATTTACAAATAAAAAAATACTCACTAGAATCATTACAGTTCTAATGAGTATTTTAATATTTGCCTTAACTATTAGTGAAGTAATTACTCTACTTATTAGCAATAAATTATTCTTCCTTATACCAAATCATTTAAAACTAATAATATTTACCCTCTATTATATAATTCCTTTTTCATAAAAAAATTAATATGATAAAATTTTATTATCAAATATCTTCTTTTTTATAATAAACTAATTCAATCCTTATATCTTCTTTACTAGAGCTAAATATTACTTTTATACAACCATTTGCTTTCTGAAGAATTTGGAATAACTTTTTCTCATTCGCATCCAATGTAATAGAATCTTCCTGAATAAAAATCTTCATCTTTGTATCTCTTGGGAATATCGTACTAACACCACAATGTTTTAATGTTTTTATATATGTTTCCATTGTAATTTCTCCACGATTTACTTTATCCACTAATTCAGGAACAAACCACGTTTCTTTTGTTTTCTCATTCTTCTTTCCCTTTTCTTTTGTTCCTGATATTAAAGTCTCTGCAAAAATACCATGAAATCGTTTTCTCTTACAGAAAAATAATAGTAGAAAATATAACATACACATAAGATATACTAAAATAATAACCCATAAGAAATTTATCCAGCGTACACTATCTTGTTGTGTTATCCACTTTTCTGTTTCTATTATCGTTGGAATTTCCGTTGGAGTTATCTCTTTCTTTGGTTTTGGAGTTACTGTTATCTCTACTTTTTCTGTTGGAGTTGGAACTTCTGTCACTTCAGCTCGTTCACTTGGTTGTGGTGGTTCAGTTGGAGTAATTTCCACTGTTATTATTGGTGTCACTGTCAAAGTAATTGCTTCACTCGGATATGGTGTAACAGTTATTTTATTATCTCCTGTTGGTGTTGGAATTATATTTGGAGTTGTTATTTCACTTACTATTGGCGTTATTGTCGCTGTTGGCTTTATTACACCACTTGGTACTGGACTAATCGTTGGTGTTACTCCTTGTGTTATGTTTGGTACTTCTGTCACCTTTGGAATTGTAGTTGGACTTTGGATAATCGTAACACTATGTTCTAAAATTCCTGTTGGTTTTGGCATTGGTATAGTCGTAACCTTTGGCTTTTCTGCTATTATTGGTGTTACTGTTAGCTTTGGTGTACTTGTAACCTTTGGTTGTTCTGTTATTGTCGGTGTTACCGTTGACTTCGGTATATTTGTAACTATTGGTTGTTCTGTTATCGTTGGTCTTACTGTTGGTTTTGGCATACTTGTAATCGTTGGTTCTGGTGCTTTTGTTGGTGTGGCAGAACTGGTTGGCTTCGGTGTTAATGTAGTTGTTGGTTCTGGTTTTTTCGTTAGCATCAATATCGTACTTGGATTATCCCAAACTACGTTTGTTTCTCCACATCTTTTACAAGTATAAGTTGTATAACCATTACTTTCTAATGTAGGAGCTGTATAAGTTCCTTCATTCCAATCATGTCCTAATGCACTACTTCTATTATCTTCTACATAATCACATCTCGTACATTTTGCATACGTTCCTCCATCGGTAACACAAGTAGCTTCTCCATAGTCTTCTGTTACCATGTCATGAGCTAATGCTGGTACCTCTGTCACTTCTGCTCTTAAGTGTTCATAACCTTCTGTCATACAATGTTTCGATTTACTTCCATTTTCCGTACAGGTTGGCTCTTTATCTATGGTCCAGTTTTCACTATATACTAACTCCAGCTTTGGAATAGTTCCTGTACCTAATACCATACCACAATTAGTACAAATTTCTTCATAAACTCCTTCATTTTCATACGTTGGTGGAGTTACGACTACTTGATGAGTACTACCATGTCCTTTCGCTTCTATTGTTTCTGTTACCTTATCTCCACATCGTTTACATTCTTTCGTTATGTAACCATTTTCCGTACAAGTAGCATTTTCTTTCACAATAATAGCATACTCATGCCCCAATGCAGAAATTTCTCTAGTTTCTAGCATTTCTCCACATCGCAAACAGTGCTTTTCTTCTATTCCATTTGTAGTGCAAGTAGCTTCTACAGTTACCTTCCATTCTTCTACTTCATGTCCTAATGGCGAAATCTCCGTTATTTCTATTTTTAAGTTTTCATATCCTTTGATTATACAATGTCTGGATTTACTTCCACTTTCAGTACAAGTTGGTTCTTTATCTACTGTAAATTCTTTCTCATACTCTAATGCGATTTTTTCTATTGTTCCTGTAGCTAATACTTCATCACAAATACTACATCGTTCTTCATAACTGCCTTCGCTTTCTGGTGTTGGTTCTAGTGTAATGACTTGATAAGTTACACCGTGTCCTTTTGCTTCAATAATAACATCTTCTTTTATTTTACATTTAGAACACTCTTTGGTTATAACACCATCTACTGTACAACTTGCTTCAACACGTCCAACTTCTTGCATTTCATGTCTAGTTGCTGACAGTAATTCTACCTCTTTATAGTCACACCGAATACATTCCTTTTGTTTTTCACCTTCTGTCATGCAAGTAGGTTCTGTAACCATGCTCCATTCGGTCAGTTCATGCCCTAACGCTGAAATTTCTCTACTTTCTAAGACTTCTCTACATCGCAAACAATGTTTTTCTTCTACTCCTTTGTTTGTACAAGTGGCTTCTACTGTCACTTTCCATTGTTCTTCTGCTTCATGTCCTAGTGGTAAAATTTCGGTTACTTCGATTTTGAAATCTTCATACCCTTCTGTGATACAATGTTTGGATTTACTTCCACTCTCTGTACAAGTTGGTTCTTTATCTATTGTAAATTCTTTTTCATATTGTAATGCGATTTTTTCTATAGTTCCTGTAAATAATACTTCATCACAAATGCTACATCGTTCTTCATAACTTCCTTCGGTTTCTACCGTTGGCTCTAGTATAATGACTTGATAAGTTGCTCCATGTCCTGTTGCTTCAATAATAATATCTTCTTTTACTTCACATTTAGAACATTCTTTAGTTATAACACCATCTACCGTACAACTAGCTTCGGTACGTCCAACTTCTTGCATTTCATGTCCTGTAGCAGATATCGTTTCTTCTACTCTTTTTCCACATCGTATACATTCTTGGAATTGTAAACCATCCGTAACACAAGAAGCTTTCACTTCTATCTTCCATTCGGACATTTGATGAGAAAGTGGTGGTACTGTCACTTCGTTTTGAATCGTATGACAATTACTACATTCTTCATACGTTTTTCCTTCATCTTCACAAGAAGCTTCCACTTCTTTTTCTTCCCAAATATGACCACTTGCCTGTATCACTTCTTGTTCTATTTCATTACATCTACTACAAGTTTTCTCTATCACTCCATCTTCTGTACAAGTAGCCTCTGTTCTGCCTGTTTCTATAAAATCATGTCCTAATTCGGAAATCTCTGCTTCTTCTTGCTTGACTCCACAGCTACATTCTTCCCAAGATAGACCGACTTCTGTACAGGTTGGCTCGATTTTCTTTTCTACCCAATTATGTACATGATAATTCGGGTCTACTTCAAACGTAGGCACTAAAATAATCCCTTTTACGACATTTTTCTCTACAATCACTTCATCAAACTCATCAAATTGTTCTTCGGTATCAAAATCAGAAATATCAAAATTAACTTCTGTCTTTCTTGTTGCTAAGAGATTATCTGTTGTGATATCTTCGATTCCATAACCTTCATACACATCATACCCTTGCAATCGAAAGCCATCTTCTGCTTGTATGGTTAATGTAACCAAATTTTCTTCATTCGTTGCTGTAACTATTCCTTTTTCTGTTTCTCGATTATCTACGAGCACTTGGTAGGGAAGTTCTCTACAATACGTAATAAATAAAATATCTTTCTCTATTACCGTTTCAATGGCTACTTCTTCTTTTGTACTGTCAGCACCAAAATTTAATAATGTCCCTACACCTTCTTCGTCCCATTCACCTTGTGTGGTGGCATCTCCATACATCACAGCTACAATCGCATAGCCTTCTTCGGCTTCTAGTCCAACAAATTGTGGATGACTACTATCGCCATCTCTATGCCAGGTCCATTCTTCAATCCGTTGTACATAATCGGAAGAATAACCATAGCTAGGATTTGTTTCATATTCTTCGCAATTATCCGTATTGATAAAAAGATTATAACCAGGAAATGTTTTCTGTCCAGCACTAATCGTTACACTATCAGCAGGCATATAGAAATACTTGGTCTGAAATAAGTAACTAATTGACTGCATATACAGTGGAATATTTGGATAGCGAACTCCTGTAATCGTCCAACGAGTACGGCTCGTATCGTCTGGACTATCTACCCCACTTGAAACGGTTACTTTATCTCCTTCTTTCACATATAAATACTGAGAACGCTCTCTATCCGAAGTTTGTACGATAAGTTCATTTGAAAAATCTTCGATGGTAGTATAACCAGTTCTCTCTACTGTAACGGTATAGTCTGTATCATTAGAACGTCTTGCTGTGATGGGATATAAAACTTCTGTTTCTGCTTGAATGGACACATTTCCAGAAGGCATTACAAATGTACCATCTTCTGTTCCTCGATATAACACAGTTCCCATTTCATCCACTACAATATAACTACAAAGTGCTGTTACTTCTGAAGCACCTCGTTTTGTTTGCTCTATCGCAACACTCACTACACTTCCTTCTTCTATTGTTTGATGTTCTTCTTCAGAACCATTGACCACCACCCAAGCACTGCCATCGTCTAACAATGTTTCATTGGTTATTGTATATGCCTGTTTTGGCACTTCTTCAAAGGTATAATAAACTACAATTGGTGCATTGACAGGTACTTTCACCATTCCTGTACTTTCATTATAAGTATAAGTCGTTGGCACATATTCCGAACCATTATGATAAAAAACAAATAATTCTCCTAATTGATATCCTATTTCTGCATTTGCCACTAATGTAAAATCTTTATAATTTTCAATCTTATCCGAGCATTGAATGGTTCCTCGCTCTCCTGCAACATAAGTTGCATTTCCTTGTACAACAATTTCACCCTGTTCTATGACAGGAACTTCGTTTGTCGTATATTCATACGCAGTTACTCGATAACCAGACACCGTATTAAACACACATTTCGATGCTGCTACTACAAACGTATCTCCATCATTATAATCTTCATACGAAGTTCCACCACCACCGACATACGTTTTATAATACTGATTCCATTTATCATCTGTACTCACTACCCCAAACGTAAGCCTATCTCCTTCGGCAGCATACAAATCTACGCTTCCACCTCCCGATGCACTCGACCACTCCGTTTTCAGACTATCTAGCAGCGTATACCCATTTCTCACTAATCGCACCGAAGTTTCTGCCACAGGAGATGCCGTTACATGAACCTGATACAATGTAATCGTTGTCACTTGAATCGAAAGATTTCCTTTAGGCATCAAAAATGTCCCATCCCAAGCAACCAAAACTTCACTTCCATCTTCTTGCAACACCTTATAATTACATAAAGCTTCGACACTCTCTTTACAATATCCACCTTCCGTAAATAATTCCGTAGGCAATACCGTTATCGTGACTTCTTCCCCTGCTTTTACGATAACTTCCTGTTCTAAACTTCCATTCACTAATAAATAATTGGAATATTCATTCGTTATCGTATAAGTTCCTCCTATTCCTAACGCACCTCCTGTAGCTGTTGTCGTAAGATTCGCATACACCATAGCTTCTGGTGGTACACTCGATGTCAAAGGTGTTACCAAATAATATACACAAAAAAACAACGCAAGTAAAAGCGTTGCCCATCGTTTTTGATTCTTTTTCAATTTATCTCGCATTGGTTCTCCTCCAAATTTTCATTATTTTATTATTGTTCTGCTAAAACACAGAACAAACAATTTCTAAAATTTTTGTTTTTTCTCTCATTA
>CALAEX010000159.1 GCA_937891165.1 uncultured Lachnospiraceae bacterium
AGAAAGAAAGTACTCATAAGATAGCGACATTCTCAGTATGGGAGCCAGACCCACAAATCAGTATCATCGATCCAATAATTTCACTGGTTACATCATACGAGAATATTATGAATAACTTGAACAACTTATATCAATACAATGATACCGACGCGAAGTTAAAAATTTCTGGATACAGACCAGAAAACCCACTTACAATACCAAATCCAGACTTTGACCCTACACAACCAATTTCATCATCTAACCCAGAGACGATACTAAACCCAGCCAGAATAGTTGAAGACGAGTATTTGATGAAGTCTAAGACATTCTTCGTGCAAGAAGGTGGCGACGTGAGTTGGCTACTAAAAGAAATCCACGCAGAAGACGCTACGAAATATTTAAAATACTACGTAGATAGTATCTTCCAGATTTCTGGAATACCAAACACATCTGACGCAGCGTTCAACTCTGGAGATATGAACGCAAGCGCAATAGATAGAAAATTCTACACAATGGCGCTGATGCTAGACGACGTTAGACAAGGTGTGAAAGTCCTAATAAAACATAGATGGGCGAACTTCTTTGCGAGAATTAATTTAATGTCTCCTACATACTATAATGTAGATGACATAACAATTGATATAGGTACAAATCTACCAAGTATGACAGATGAAAACATAAATCAACAGTTAGCGTTAAACGGCATACTATCACAAAAAACATTATTATCTAACCTTGGATACGATTACGCTACTGAAAAGAAAAATAAAGAGGAAGAAACTGAGATACTTTATGAGACAGTTACACCAGATACAGATTACGTGTCACCAAACGATGTAGATAATCCTACAGCTACACAAAAAACATCAACCGTCTCTACAACTGCATCACAAACCAACAATCAGATACAGGCAAAGACACAAAATAAACCAAAGCTTGTCCCAGAAAGAACTAAAAATATAAAAAATGTCAGCTCTCGTGAGGGCAGACCTACAAAATAATTAATATAACACATTCGTTTCAGTTATAACATTTGGTACTGGTCACAACTAGTACCAAATGCATAACATATATTTATTTTAATATATTAAAAAAAATTAAATAGGAGGATTTAACATGGAAGAAGAAAACAATCAATTAAATCAAAATTTAGGAGGAGATCAAGTGCCTAACAACACAATTAACACACCTACACCAAGCGAAACACAAAACTTAGACGTATTACTACAAGACCCAAAATTACAAGCCGAATTTGACAAAAAATTAGATAAAGCGATAGCTAAAGCACTAAAAGCTCAAGCTAACGAGCATGAAAAACAAAAAGCAGCACTTCAAGCATCAATCACAACAGAAAAAGAAAAAATGAGAGAAAACATCTTAGAAGAAATCGAGCAAAAGAAAAAAGAAGCTGAAGAAATGGCGAAACTTACAGTTGAAGAAAGATACAAAAAACAAATCGACAACCAAGAATTAAAAATCGCAGAATACGAAAAAGAATTATCATTAATTAGACGTAGAGATAAAATAACAGCAATGGTTACAGAAAAAGGTTATGACCCTAGACTATTAAACCTACTTCGTGCAGAAGACATCTCAACTGACGAAGAGATTGAAGACTACGTAGATAAAAGAAATGCTATATTCCTTGAAGCTACAAACGCTAGAGTACAAACACTTTTAAAGGACCACCCAGACGTACTATTAGGAGATAAGAAAAAGAAAAATACTGAACCAGAGTTTAGTTTTAACTTCGCTAGTAAAAAACAATAAAATATAGGGGGTTCACATATGAACAAGAAAATAAAATGCAAAGATTGCGGCGAAGAATTCAATTTTTCTGATAGAGACCAAGCTTTCTACGCAGAAAAAGGGTTTCAAGAACCAAAAAGATGCAGATTTTGCAGAAATGCAAGAAAAGATAAGTTTTTAAATGATAAAAATTAATAAGGAGGTACTAAAAATGGCAAGTAAAAAGAAGACACAAGCTACACAACCAAAAGAAGTAGCATTAATCGACGCTCAAATAGAAGAAACAAGTGAACAAGTAGAAAACACACCAAAAGCAGAAAAACCTAAAAAAGAAGTTAAAAAAGTGGAGGAAAAACAACCTAAACATAAAATAGGTTCAATCGTATTCGTATCAAAAGATGCTGAAGCAGATTTGAATGGGTTTAAATTATTCCCACAATATAAAAAATATACCTATACTGTAGAAGCCTACGATGCCGATACAGCCGTTTATACATTGAGAAGGTTAAATTTAACACTACGTCTAAAAGAAAGCTTTATTTTGGCTCCTGACGAGAAAGCGCATGACCCAATAAACAGACGTCAGTTTTAATTTAATAAAAATTTAAAATAGGAGGTAAAAATTATGAATGAATTTGTTAGTATTGAAATTTTAGGGACAATCGCAGGTTGTTCTATGATTATTACATTACTTACTCAAGTTTTCAAAAAATATTTACCAGAAAAATTAGATACTAAGTGGTTAGCCCTATTATTTTCAGTAATTATAGGCGTACTTAGAATAGTTTACGTAGGACAATTTGATTTTGCAGGTATTACATCTGGTATAATCAATATCTTCATACTATTAGCTATATCAGTTGGTATTTATGAAGTTGGAAGCCCTGCGTTAGACAAAATAAAAAATTTGTTAGGAGGTACTAAAAATGAAGAACAAAAATAAACCTAAAGAACAAGTAATAATACTTCCAGAAACAGAAATAGAATTATCTAATGGTAAAGAGGAGGGTGAAGAATAATGGGATATTCAAGTTTGGCTGAAAAATTTATGCCTGCTCATAGTAACAACTATCAAAAAGGTAGAAGTGGGTATAAAATTTGTAAATTCACACCTCATCATGTAGCTGGAGTATTATCAGCAGAAAGATGTGGACAGTTATTCCAAGACCCTAAGAGACAAGCGTCTGCAAACTATGGTATTGGTAATGACGGTAAAATAATTTGTTATGTAGATGAAGACGATAGAGCATATACATCTTCTAACAAAGCAAATGACTGTCAAGCGATTACAGTTGAAGTATCAAACTCTTCTACTGGAGGAGATTGGCCAATATCTGAAGCAGCTTGGAATTCACTTGTGAACTTAGCTGTGGATGTATGTAAAAGACATGACTTTAGATTAGTATATGATGGTACACCAGAAGGTTCTCTAACAAGACACAATTTGTTTGCAGCAACAGCGTGTCCAGGACCATACTTACAAAGTAGATTTGAAGAATTAGCAGAAGTTGTAAATGCTAGATTAGAAGAACAACCTAAACCAGCTCCTACTCCAGAACCAGTACCAGAAGTTACTGTAGAAGGGTATTTAGTTAAAGTTACTGCAAACGTACTAAATATTAGAGCTGACGCTGGTACAGAGTATAAAATCACAGGTCAAATAAAAGACCATGGCGTATATACAATAGTAGCAGAAAAAGATGGTACAGGTGCTTCTAAGTGGGGTAAATTAAAATCAGGTGCAGGTTGGATAAGTTTAGACTATGTAGAAAAACAAACTTCTACACCAGTTAAGCAAGAAGAACCAGCTACACCTCAGATTAAAAAAGGCTCAAAAGTACAATTAATTGGTAAAATGACTTATTCTGGTATAAGATTAGCTGATTGGACTTATGGTGAAATCTTTGATGTAATTGAAATATCAGGTGACAGAGTAGTTATAGGTAAGGGAACTGCGGTAACAGCAGCCGTTCATATAAAAGACTGCCGTTTGGTATAGTTCAAAAGGCGGTGACCCCGCCTTTATTTTTTAAATAGGGGGATTGGTATTATGGCTAAATTTAGATTGAAGCCTATGATTGTCGAGGCTTTGACATTTGAAGAATTAATTGATTACGGACGAACACAAACAGATAATATTTATAATAATATGCCTTGGTCATTTAAGTTTATGGATATTCCAATCACACACGAGACAGATGATTGCTATATTATTGGTGGCATAGAAAGATTCACAAAAAATCAAATGCTAGTAATAAAAGGTGACGAACTGTCAGTTGTAGATATTGACGCATTTGAAATAATGAGTGAACCAGTGGAGGAGTAAATTATGTGGCGATGGTTTTTAGGAGGACAAATTATGTTTTGGGTATCAATTGTGGTATTTGTTGTGTTTGTTTTAATATTTGTTACGACTTATGTAGTGGACCCAAGAACAATAACACTTATAAAAAGACAGCCGATAAATACCGATGTAATTAAAGAGATTTCAGAGACTTATGTGGGGCACTTGGGTATAACTATTGATAAACCAATAGAATATAGATTTGTAAAATATAATCATAAAAAAGAATTATTAGGAACGTTCCACGAATGGAATGGTACGTATTATATTAATATCAGCGCAGACATAGCGTTTAATGATTTTGAATTATGTTATACAATTATACACGAGACTAGACATATGGTAGTTGAATATTTAAGAGATAAAAAAATTATAAATCTAATTAAATACACAGAAGAAATCGCAAATGAAGATAATATGTATTATATAAATTTATTTAATAGTGGTGTGTATTTATTGAAAAACAAGGAGAAATAAAATGATTAGTTGTGATGTGAATTTTGAAAAAGTAAAAAGAATAGAAGAAGATATAAAACTTCCTGAACGTTCAACAATGAACAGTGCTGGGTATGATTTCTTCGCAATCGAAGATGTAGTATTACCTGCGAAACAATTAACTAGAATTATGACTGGTGTGAAATGCAAATTAATGCCTGATATGGTGTTGATATTAGCTAACCGTTCATCTAATCCAAGTAAAAAACATTTAATATTAATAAATGGAATTGGTGTTATAGATGCCGATTATTATGGCAACCCAGACAACGATGGAGAAATGGGATTTGAATTTTATAATATGTCTGATAATGACGTAATTATAAAAAAAGGTGAAAAACTTGGTCAAGGAATTATAACAACTTTCGTAAAAACTATTAATGACTATGTATCAAGTCCTAGAGCCACAAGGGTTGGAGGATTTGGTTCAACTGGTGCATAAGAAGTTGTACTCCAGTTGAAATACTATTAAAAATAAGATATACTATTATAAACAAAGTCACAATTGGCTAAATTTTTATATGGTTATCAGATACTCATAACTGTGTTATCGTCAATTGAATGTGATAATAGTATGAAATAAATTAGCTAGATTGTTCAGATTTTGAACAATCTATTTTTATATAAGGAGGCGACTAGAATGTTAACAACAGATATAACATTTGATAAAATTATAGAAAAAACTAAACGTATGTTAGGTAAAAACTATAGAGGTGACAAAGAAATGGTGCCAGTTTACTCATCGCCTACTCCAATAGAAGGACATACCGATTCGTTTTTATCTATATCTAACGGCGGTTTCTCAAACGAAGAAGTCGCTTTGATAAAAGAAAAAACTAAAAACTATGCTTGGTGGATAGCTAACAAAGGTTATTTAGTAGATAGCACAAGAAAAGAAATTCCAGCGTTATTTATATTCGGTTCAGAAATCGGAAATACTGCCCCCGACGTTCTGAACTGTAATGGTTTGACTGAGAATGGCTTTTATCTTCCAATAAACAGAACAAACATAATAGGTGAGGTTTCAGATACTTCAAACCATATGTATGTTCAGTTTATTGCTGACGGTAAAGTAAAAACATTTGAAACAGACGTAATAGGAAATAACGGTGGGTTAATAACAATAGATGAAGTAGCGTATGAATTTTATTCAGGAAGATTATATCCAGAAGATAAGATAATAGTAGATAGTAACATATATTATCCAATATATTTAGTATCTAACTTGGATTATTATTATATTCCAGTTGTAGGAGAAGAAGGAGAAGCTCTTAATGGAGCACATGATACAGAACCTACAGAAAGAAACAATTTAGAAATATTAGAAGATGTTTGTGACATGGTAGTGCACGAAGCAGCTCAATGGACTAATAGACCAGCTAATACAAACTTATTAAGAGATTGCTGGCCAGTAATAGTAAAATGTGCTTGTATGGCATATTTGAACAGAGGAGCTGAAGGATTAAATTCTCAATCAGAACTAGGACAACAAAATGTTTACACAGATTGGGTGAGTTTAATGCATAAACAAGTTACAAACAGAAGATACGTCATGTAAGTTGGAGGTGGTATTATGGAACAACTTATACAAAAATATATTAAGTATTTTTATATAACGGTAATTTGCATAATAACAGCTCAATTAATTGATGTAGTATGTGTCATGTTATTCGGGAATTTCTCTGTTATGGCCTTTATACTAATGTTAGTATCAATGTTAAATTTAGTACTATTTAGTAACTGTATGAAACATAATGTAAACCAACGATTTATAGAATGTAAAATGGATTTAAAAGTGCTTCGTATCACAGTAATTCCACTTATGATTTGTCAAATCTTATTCTGTTTTTCACAAGGTTTTAATTTGATTATGTTGATGAACCATATAGGCATTGTGGTTCTCGTTGAATTAATATTGACATATAGAATAAAAAGTTTAGACCATTTAGTAAATTTGGTTAATCAATATATGAAGTATGAACGAAAGGAGGACGAGTAAAGTGCCAGGAATAGATGTGGGAAGTGTGATAACTGTAGTAGTAGCATTATTTGGTGGTGGAGTTGTAGGTGTAGTAATAAAGGCACTTACAGAGAAACGCAAGATTAATGCTGAAGCAAATAATACTAACATTAAAAGCATATTAGAAATAGACCAAAGAATGAATGAAAGAATGACAAAACTAGAAGCTCGTGTTGCGAATTTAGAACAAGAAAATTACAAATTAAAATCTGAAAAACTTGCTTTAGAAAAAGAAACTCATAGATTAGAAATAATGGTATCACAGTTAAAAGAAGAAAACAAAGCACTACACGAAGAAAACGAAGCTCTTAAAAAAGAATTATCGGAGCTTCGTAGTGATATAACTAATAACTAAAAGGAGGAAAAAACATGGATTTAACTTATGAATTGAGTAAATCATTACCTAATAAATGGCTTAACCCAGACGGAAGTATAACAGACGGACAAGGTAATATAATTACACCTGCAAATGAAGCAAACGCTTTAGTATATCAAAATTCAAAGTCTATAGTGAATAAATTTGTTGACGTAGATGGAGAATCAAAAACATTAGAACAAATATCAATGGATATTTTTAATCCAGTAACAGAATTACCAGAGGTAGGTGAAAAGAATAAAATTTACTTACTTCCTTCCGCTGACGGAACATTTGACGAATATTATTGGACAGGAGAAAAATGGGATATATTAGGTAGTGTAAGTATGGACTTATCAAATTACCCAACATTTGACCAAATGGATGCGGCTATAAACACAGCTGTTTATGGTGCTCTAGGAGGTGAGTATTAATGGCTGATATTACAAACTTAAATAAATTCTTAACAGATGTAGCAGATGCCATTAGAACTAAAAATGAAACTACCGACCCTATACCAGCAGAAGAATTTGACACAGAGATATTAAAAATTGAAACAGGGGTAATGCCAGACAGCGAATATGACCAATGTGTATTATTGACAGAAAATATATTAGGTAAAGAAATCGTATATAAACAAAATCCAGTTACCGATGGATTATTAATGAATTTATTATCTAATAAAAATAATGGTACTACTTTCTTGGCTAATACTACTACTTGGGTTGATACTTATAACTCAACTAGTAATTCATTTCCTAATATAACTTGGAATTCATCTGATAAATCTGCTGTATTTGGAGGAAGCACTACTTGTACGACTAACATTAATTGTAGTACATTAGCAAAGGGTTATACAATGGTGTTTAGATTTAAAGGAGCCACAGACATTGGTCATGAAGGTTGTTTATTAGGTAATAACGGATGGAATACAGATAGAGGTTTTAGAGGTATGTATTATAATAAAAATGGTTATTGGTGGTGGACACATCGTACGACTGACGGGGTGACAATTCCTCTTTCAAAATTACCGAAAGGCAGTTATCATACGGTTGCAGTTACTTATAACGCTAGTACCGCTGAAACCATATTTTATATAGAAAATGAACTATATACAGGTGCGACTATGGTGATGAAAACTGGTAGTGATGCATTACTAATCGGTAAAGAGTATAAAAATTATAAAGGTAATTTAAGTCATTGTATAATTTATAACAGAGTTTTAACTGATACAGAGAGAACTCTAGTATATGATTATATAAATAAAACGATAGGATAGGAGGAATAGACAATGAGTGAATTATTGACAAATTTAACCGACATATATAATGACAAACAGAAAAATCTTTTGCCTCAAAATCTTAAACAAAATATAACTTGTTTGGGAGTTACAGGTACACTCAAAGAATTAAAAGGTCAAACCAAAACCGTTACTCCTACTGCAACTACGCAAACCGTTATGCCTGATACCAATTATAATGGTTTAACTGCGGTAACTGTAAATGGCGATGCAAATTTAGTCGGAGAAAATATAAAATCAGGTGTTACGATATTTAATGTTACTGGTACACACGAATGTTCAACAGGGAACAACGGTGATGTGCCTGTAAAATTATTTGAAACAGAAGAAAGCATGCAAGCAGATGACGATGCTGTTCATGATGATCTAGCTCTTGTATATAAAAACAATAAGATTCCTTTGACAGAAAGTTTGAAAATTGGAGCTATATCTATCGAGAATACAATAAATGTAGAACAATTTACGACAAATGTGAATGCGACATGGAGATCTTCTGACAATAATCAATATCTAACATTAAACTGTTCATCTTCAGAAATTTATATCAGTGTGAGAACTTCTGACACTTCTAAAGGATTTTCTTATACTTATAATACCGAAACAGGTTTGTATGAACTATCAAGCGGTGAACCTTCGATTATTATATTTACAGAAGTCTTATTATTTGAAAATAATTTCGATCCTGTGATGGGTGAGATTCTTAAAATAAATAGTACGACACCATTAACAAATAACAGTTCTTTCAACACATTGTATTTACCGTTAACAATTCCTGCTCCTGAAAATTCAGTGGATTCTATGGCGTATTTGTATGATGAAACAGACACTCGTGTAGGTACTATATATGTGAGTTTTTCTAAAGGAGAAGATTTTACATACGGATATGTTGATGTGTATGCTAGTAGTGTTGGGCTTTCAGTGAGTTATGAATATGATGAAGAAACTAATATGTTCACAAGACAAGGTTTAACGGTAGATGGCACAGAAATAACAGACACTTCTGTTATAAATGTGACATTATCTAGTACATTGAAAACGTTACCTGATTATAGACCTGTTTTTGCGAATATTATAACACCAAGAGATGTGTATTTTGGAGGCCTATTTAGATATGGTACACATGTCCCTGGCAACATATTAACTGGATACAAACTTACAGAAATTAGAAGTGTGACGGATAGTGCATATTTAGATGTATCATCTACTACAACAAACCAATATAGAACTAATTGGACTAAAATATGGGAGGGTTTGTTACAGAAAACTACTACAGATGATAATTTGAAACAATATACGGCAAACCAAACATTTTTTGGGGTATATGTAAAAGACAATCGAGTTCACATGCCATTGGTTGCAAGTTCTATTAATACAAGTCTTAGTGCGATAGAATATAAAATTCCAGATTCAATGAGCAAAGATGGTGCAATAAATGGGTTATGTTTATGTAATAATAACACGGGCGTTGCTACATTGTACGATGTGTCAATAGATTTATTTACGTATGAAACTACGGTAGATATAATAGTGAAAGATGTTGCTTATGAAAATGGAAAGCCTTTATCATTTGATATGGGCGATGTAAGTACTATGTATTTATTAGGTGCAATTCGTTTTAATAATGGTAAAATTCAATATACTCCATTTACGTATAATAAATGCACAATAAATATAATATATCAGGTGAGTGCGACTTATTGGTCATTTAGGTCATTATATACACCAGCAGTAGTGAATCCAGAGATAACTGAATATATGCCAGCTTACACTCAATTAACAGATGTGGCGGAGAACGAGGTCTTACCTAAATTAACTATATATGGTAAAAATGGGGTTATTACTGGGGACGGTTCTATTTATGGTAATTTAGATGCTACTACTGTGAAAAAAGACTTATTTGGTATAACTACAACAAAAACACAACATACTAAATATGGAATGCACTTTCCTGCGGTTGGTTCTGCATCCAGCGATTATCAAACCTTATATGCAAACAAACTAACATACTGGAAAGATAATGGTTTATTGCCTGGTGAAACTACTTACTTTGATGTATCTGAATTAGATACGTCTTTGAGAAATTATACAAGTACGGAACGTTTCTATAATTCAGCAAAAGACAGATTCATTAATAATTCTACAGGAACCGTGAAGATACAAAATGACACTAGTACTTTATATACGTTATCTGAATTATCTGCCAAAAAGCATATTTACACTGATGGTACATACGTGTATTCATACTGTAAAAACACAACAAACAATACGTATTGCTTATATAAAATCAATTTAACAGATGGTACATATAGCTCTGTGTATGATTCGATAAATGTGACAGGTTATAGTGGAAAAGAACAGATTTATCCTAAAGTTTTATTTAACCGATATATTTGTTTATGGCATACTTATGTATGTACGACTGCTGTGAATTCTGTGTATCCTAGAGAAGATAGAATTTATGTATATGATACTTTAAATAATAAAGGGGTTGAGCTGGTAAATCATACACATAACTCTGAATATAAATATACAAGTTATAATTCTTGTATAATTTCATGGACAGATAATCGAATATATGCCAAATTACATGCGGCAATACCTACGAGTTCGAGTGGAGGAAACAGCGGTAAATGGGTAGGATATTGCACAATTCCAAGCATGGCAAAAACTGCAATATGCGATAATTTGTCTAGTCAAATAAGTTGGTATGGTGCATACATATATGCTACGTTTGGAAACTCTATATCATACAATAATGAACCATATCTTATAACAAGTAAAACAACAAATAATTATAATTATGGAGCAGGAGATTTCGAATTGATAAAAATGGCAGAATATAACATATCCCCTTCAGATGTTCGTTATGTGGCAAGAATTAATTGGACTGAAACTTTCCCTAAAAAAGGAGAATATAATTTAGTTAGATTACCTTGTGATGCAAATAAATATTTGTTGGTAACTAAAGAAAATGACTATAAGTTGATGGTTACAAAGTGTAAAATAACTTTGAATGGACATGTATTTACATTTACGCCTTTTGGTCCAGTGTATAATATTAACACAGCATATACATACTTTAGATGGTGGAATAAATCAGGTGGTTCAAATGACATACTTACATACTTCAGTACTTTATCAGGAGGATATTCTTCTAGTGGAGGAGATTTCGCTCCAGAAAAATTTAACTATGATAGTACAGATGATAATAGTTTATTAGAAGCAACTTATAGTAATGGTTACACTGGTACGGTGAAATTAAGAAATTTGAAAAATTGTGAAAATAAAGATGCTGATTTTACTTATTTAATAACAGGTACAAATTGTCTGATAATACACTCAGATGACATGACTCCATTTGTATCGTAATAAAAGAATAAAGAAAGGAGAACAAAAATGGCAGATATAACGAACTTAAGTAATTTTTTAACTGATATTGCAAACGCAATCAGAACTAAAAAAGAAACCACCGATACAATTGCTGCTGAGGATTTCGATACAGAAATCCTTGGCATTACAACAGGAGGCTCTACTGAAACAACAGGTGTAAAATTATTTGAAACAGAAGAAAGCATGCAAGCAGATGAAACTGCTGAAGAAGGTGATTTAGCGATTATATATAGAGGCGATATTCAAAACATGACAGCCACTTTACATGCGCAAGTTATTAATTTTCCAGATACCGTGACATTGCCAAGTGCTTTCACAAGCTCTGTATATTGTATGTTTAGAGGCGAAACAGGTATGGCAGATGTTCAGGTACAACTTTCTAAAACCAGATTCAGACTGTCTGGGTATCTTTCATCTGGTTCAGTCAGCGTTAATTATACAAGTACTGACGGTATTAATTATACAAGAAGTTCTGCAAAAGACTCAGTTGATTTTAAAGAACCAATTTATTGTTATTATCCAGAAGAATGGAATGATGCCCTAGGTTATTTCATGCAAATTGGTGGAATGTCATTTGACGGATTATTTGAATATCAACAATTTAATGATGAAAATAAACTAGTTATGTATGGAGGTATATATTACGACAGTGGAACTAAACATGCAGACGAATATGTGTTAAATGATTATACTGTGAAAGTTAAACCATTACTTAGCACAATTTCAACACTACATTCATTTATTCGTGCTTTGTTGCTAGTATATAAAGACGGTAAGCTATATGTATATGGAACAGAGGATAATACGTCTAATGGGCTAGTAGTAAATACGATAAATAAATATTGTATAAGTGTAATTAGTAAAAATAGTTCAACCACGGTATATAAATATGAATTAAATCCTGATGAAGGTACTTATACAGAACAAGTATTAACAAATTCTACTCCATCATATTCAGGTTCAACTACTAAAGATTTTGATTTTGGTGATATAACTGATGGATATGTTGCAGGTATAAATGCGTCTAATATCGATGCGTTTTATAGTACAGTATGGCTTTACTATGAGGACAGCACTAGATACCAGGCTAATTTCACGAATAAAATAGGAGTATCTACTGCGTATTTAACCGCACCTAATCAATTTACTTTAACTAAAAGTAAGATGTTACCAGGTGTTGTTGGTTATGGTAAAAATGGTGTCATTACTGGTACAGACGGTATATATGAACAGTTAGATTATGACCTAGTAAATTTACAAACTTTGAATAAAGCTAATGAATTTGAATTAGTACAAGTAGGTCCGTCATCAATGAGTATTACACCAAGTAGTTCACGAAAATCTGCATTAAAAGATAAAGATTACTTTGGTTTTCATAATGAAATAGATTTATATAACACACCAGATTTTACTTTATACACAGAAGAAGCCGTTAACACAAGTACTGTAAATCTTAATTATGCTTATTTAGATTATGATGCACGAAGAATTTACGCACCAGTAGTTGGAACAAGCTCCGCAGTTACTCGTAGTTTTAAAATGAATGTGTTAGATATGGACACTGGTGATATATTAAATACTACAGAACTTTTAGATGAAACAGACTTATCAAATGCAAGGGTATATAATTTATTTAAACTTGGCAATTATATATACTTACCTATAGGAGTACAATCTTCTGTTAGCTCTAAAGACGCAGCCGTGAAATTGTATAAATATGATATTGCTAATAATAAAATTACTATTCAATATAAAGTCACTACAACAACTTTAGGAGGTGGTACTACTTCTGGGTCATATGTGGGAACTGTAGATGCTTCTGGTAATCTTTATGCGTTAGCAACGTCTAGTGGTGGTAGCAGTAGTACACAATATTTAAGCAAAATAACTATGTCGGGTAGTGTCACTAGAATAGGAACATTTAGTAACTTAACTAATTTTACACGTAACTTCTTCCCTAGTAAATACATTATGTTTTATGATAGTACAGACCATTTTTATGCGTATGATACAGAAACAAACACTAAAATACGTATTCCGATAGACTATTCTGGTAGTGATTCTTCTGGTGCACCTAGAACAGTAAAAGTATTTGAAGCAGGAACAGATACAGTTATTGTAGCGTACTTCATGAATGATTTATATGTAGCGATTATTGATGAAAATAAACACGCCACGGCTAAATATCAAGATCGTACAAAGGTCTCTAACGCAGAAGCTTATGCAACTGATACAGTGCCATCAGTTTATTTAGAAACAGAAAAAGTATGTTTTGTATCTGGCAGATATGGTATGGTTTGTATAGATATAGAGAATATAACAATTACAACTATACTGGAATTAGACGAATATAATTCAATGTACGATTTAAAATTCCATAAAAATTATGTAGATTATAAATCTATTCGAAGTAATACATTGTATAGCGGAAAATGTCTTCCTATAATAGTAGAACCATTATTAAACAGTGATTTTTTCGCATACAAAAGTAATGGTCAAATTAATGTTAGACCAAGTGACTTTGCAAGATTATTTGCAGAATCTAGCTCAGACGGACCAATATCACAAGAAGAATATGATGTAGCCATAGATACTGCAAATGAAATTCTAGGTGAGGAGGTATAGTATATGATAAAAAGAGAGTTGAAAAATGTGATCATAATTGACGCAGATGAAGGTAAATACTTAGCTATTCCAAATGTAGGAAGCAGTGAAGAATTGATAGGACTACCAGAAAGAATGATACTTAAAAAAACAGATAGAATTCCTGAATTTGTAGAAAGAGAGGTATAATAAATGGCAAATGAATTACAAGAAAAATTAGATGCGATTTTAGAAGACAAAAATACTAATCTTTTACCAGAACATCTTAAGGCAGGGGTAACCTGTCTTGGGATAGAAGGTGCAATGCAGGCTGGTATTGATACCAGTGATGCTACAGCAACAGCTCAAGATATAGTTTCTCCTAAAACTGCATATGTAAATGGCGAAAAACTTACTGGTACAATACAAGAAAGAAGAAATACACAATATTTGATACCTGTTTCAGAAGCTACTGTAAAGACCGAGAATAAAACTAGTGAGTTAATTATGACAGCGGCGGTTGTGAATAATGGCAATAGTTATGTTATAGATGGAAGTAATGAACTGCAAGCCAGTTCATCTTACGAAGCTGTCGCAGAAGCCATTGGTTTAACCGCTGATAAAATAGTAAGTGGTAATACCGTTTTAGGAGTAGAAGGAACAGCGGAAGCAGGAGGGTCTCAATACGAAGAAATAAAACTTAGTGAACTACAAGTAGGAGATAATATTATAGGTATAAGAGTTAAAGGTAAACCTACTGAAGTGACAGATGAAAGCCTGCCAGTGTTTGAAGAAGTACAAGGTGAAATGAATGGATTAGTTTGGACAAGTATGTATTCTGACGGAGAAGATAGTAATAGATTATATCTTATGTGCAATGGTATGATGGGAGGAACTAATTATGGTGGTGGTTCGGTATTGTTTAAACGTGTAGGCACGACTTGGACAGCCTTGAACGATATGGAACTGTATATACTGACTTCTCCAATGCCAATTGGTTATATTAATCCTACGGATATACCTAAACTAGATGGTTGTATATCTGTGATAAAAGTAAAATAAATTAAATAATAGGAAGGTTGAAAATTAAATGAATTTATTACAAATATTAATAGGACAAATACCAGAAGCAGTGTATTTTGCATTGTTTCTGGTACTAACAAAAGAATTAAAACACAAGAGATTAGTTTTAGTAGGTTTGATGATATTAGAATATTTATTATTAAAATCGATATTTGTGTTCAATGTGTGGTTTCAAATTAGTTATACTATTGTGACATTTATAATTTTAAAATTATTATACAAAGAAAAGTCACAAGTTACAGATATTTTTACATTTGGTATAGCGAGTATTGTGCTGATATTAATTAGTTTTCTAGCGTATATAGTAGTAAGTTTATTTACTACAAATACAATAATAGGAAACATTATACAGAAACTAATGCTATTTGGTAGTTTATTTTTGTTTAGACACAAACTACCAAGAATACAAAAATTATACAAACATCTGTGGAACAGACAAGATAAAGTAAAGAAACCAATAAAGTCCACAACATTTAGAGCGCTTAATTTAGTAATATTTAATGCAAGTTTTGTAATTATTAATTTAGGTATGTTGTTTGCTTTATTTATAAGGGAGGTGTTGTAGTATGGAACCTTGGGATAGCTGGTTTTGGTTCTTCAGTGCTGAAGACGGAGAATAATTGAAAGAAGGGAATAGTCATGGATAAAATTAAGAAATTACTACCCACACTAATTTTTAATATAGTTGAAACAATACTTATATTCTTAACAGGTAAACTATTAGATTTACCTACAAAATATATTGTATTAGTTATGTTCACATTTATGATTAGTAGAGGGTGTTTTGGTAAAGCGTTACATTTCAAAACCTGGTATAGATGTTTAGTGTGGAGTTTATTAATACTACTAAGTTTGTTTGTATTATTGAAAGTGGATTTAGTAATATCTATAATGTTTGCGATATTTAGTGCGTTCATAATGACTGGTAAATCTAATATTAAAGATATGTATTTATGGTCAGGTAAAAATGAACCTAGTAAGTATCAGGATATTATCGATTTTATTAAATATCACGAATTAGACGACAAACTTATTGAATTTGAAAATAAAATCAAAGCAAAAGATTCTGTAGAATATTTGATTTATAAATACAGGTTTAAGGAAGGTAAAACGTTTGCTGAGATTTCTGAGTTATTAGACATGGACAGTCCTAGAATTACGCAACAATTAGATAAAATCGCATTTGCGATAAGATTGTATTGTGGGATTTAATAACAAAATAAGAAGGGTTACAACCCTTCTTTTTTTATGAAAATTTTTTTATAGTCCGACTGACAGTAGAAAAATAAAATTTAATATAATGTGGATAAAGAAAAGGAGGAGATAAATATGTTTGGAAATTACAACCCATATTATATACAACCTCAGGTCGGAAGAATGAATCAACAATATATACCACCACAGCCACAACAACCAATGTATAATCCAAGTGGTTTACAAGGTAAGTCAGTAGATAGCCTAGAAGTTGTGAAAGCAATGGATATTCCATTAGACGGTAGTGTAAGTTACTTCCCATTAATAGACGGAAGTGCGATTGTGACAAAACAATTACAACAGGACGGAACAAGTAAAACGGTTATATTTAAACCAGTGGATAATACTGAACCACAAATTAAATATATAACACCAGAAGAATTAAAAGCTGAGTTAAAAACAGAGTTGAGCAAATTAGACCATTCTAAAGAATTGAATGAACTAAAAGATGAACTCAAAAGTCTTAGGAGAAAAATTAGATTATTCGTCGAAGACAAGAAGGAGGAATAGTAAATGTTCAATCTTCAAAAATATATCGCAAATGGTGGGACGCCTGAAAGATTACTTTCAGAGATAATGTTAAGAAATCCAATGATGAATAACTTGATACAAATGGCGAAATCAGGAAATATGCAAAGTGTGGAGAATTTTGCAAGAAATCTATTTCGTGAACAAGGTCGAGATTTCGACGCTGAATTTGCTGAATTTAAAAAGACCTTTGGTAAATAGGTTATTATATTACAAATATATAACAAATTTTTAAAGAAGGAGGGATTTTTATGGCTTATAGTGAAGGAGGCCTATCTGCATCAGACGTAGCTTTATTAACAGGAAACAACAATGGTTTCGGTGGAAACGGAGACAATGCTTGGTGGATAATTTTATTCTTAATCTTCGGATGGGGAAGAAACGGATTCGGAGGAGGATACGGTGGAGGTTCTGGAGTAGCTGATAATTATGTATTAGCAACAGACTTTGCTACTATCGAAAGAAAATTAGATGGTGTTAACTCTGGAATATGCGATTCTACATTTGCATTGAATAACACAATGACAAATGGTTTTGCAAATGTTCAACAAACATTATGCCAAGGATTTAGTGGTGTAAACCAAGCTATTTCAAATAGTGCATTCAACACAGAAAGAGGATTATGGAATTTATCTAGTCAATTCGCTGACTGTTGCTGCCAAACACAAAGAGCTATTGATGGTGTAAACTATAATATGGCTATGAATACTAACGGAATTCAACAAACTCTATGTAGCACTACAAGAGATTTAATTGAAAACCAAAACGCTAACTACAGAGCATTACACGATGAAATCGTGGCTAACAGAATGGAAGACAAGAATGCTCAAATCGCAGCTCAACAAAATGAAATAAATGCGTTGAGATTGGCTGCAAGTCAAGCTAAACAAAACAGTTACTTAGTAAATGAACTAAGACCTTGTCCAATACCTGCTTATATAACTTGCAACCCATATCAATCATATAACACATGCAATCCATGTGGATGTGGTTGCTAATTCCACTTAAAAAGTGTGATTTTACGGGATAGTATCACACTATCCCTATTTTTATAAAGGAGGTATAAAATGGAGTGTATTAAAAACTGTAAATTATGTAAAAATTTAGTATTATCTACAGCCATTAACTATGACGCCGCTACAGATACAGTCATAGTAGGTTTACCTGCTAATACTTTTGGGAATTGTCAGAAATATTGTATCGTACTAGCACAAACTATTCCAGAAACAGCAACGATAAATTCACAAGTTGTGTTTGCTGTTGGTACAAACCCTACACAGTATCCATTTTTGAATAAAAACTGTGTACCTGTGTATGCTACTCAAATAAGAACTCGTAAGATATATCCTGTTAGAGTAAACACAAGTGTGAATGAAGGTGTATTCAAATATGTTGGTAATTGTTCATTACCTTGTGTAAACAGAGCCATTTCTGATAGTTTACCTACTACTTAGGAGGTGGTATAAGTGGCAGATGAGAAAAAAGAAGAACAAGTAAAACAACCTGACAAAACGTTAAATGAAAAAATAAAATCTTTAGTAGAAACTAAGATTGAAAAATTAATAGAAACTGGTATTCAAGTTGGTAATATTGATTATTTCTACAAATTAGTAGATATACACAAAGATATGGAGAATGAAGAATACTGGAAAGTAAAAAAGGAGGTATTAGAGAATGATGTACGGTTATGGAAATTATAATGAAGGTGGTTACGGTAGAGGTGGTAACTACAATGAAGGTGGAAACTACGGTCGTAGAGGAGTTCCAGGAACAGGTAGAGGAAGAAGATATAGAGGAGGATACTCTGGTGCAGAAGAACACTTGAACGAAATGCAAGAACACTATGGAGCATATTCAGAAAGCCGTGGCGCAGCAGAATCAGGTAACTATGGTGCTGAACAAGATAGTAAAAAAGCATTAGAATACATGCTTAAATCTGTCTGTCAATTCATGGAGATGTTATCAGAAGAAGCTGGTTCACAAGAAGAAGCTCAAATGATTAAAAAGTATGCAAGAAAAATTGGAGAAATGTAATGTATAAATACTATAATGCTAATAGTCAAGGTAACTTCGTAAATGATTGTGTTATTCGTGCTGTATCAGTTGCGGAAAACATGAGTTGGGAAGATACGTATGATGACCTTAGCAGAATAGCAAAAAAGAACGGCATTTTATTAGATGATGTAGATTTTGTGGACCCCCTACTCGACTACAGGTATGATAGAATGCCAGTTCTTCATGAGACCATAGGAGATTTTGTAGCTTCTCGTCCTATAGGAACTTATTTGATAACTATGCTTCGGTCACATCACAGTAGTGAAAGACGGTGTGGTTTACGACACATTTGATTGTCGTGATAGAAGAATTAAAGACATTTGGAAAGTTTTTTAAACAAATCTATTTACAAAGTGAACAATATTTGATATAATAAAAATAATAAAGAAATAGATATGTCTTGGGGACTAGGAACGTCTTTTTTTCATAAATAAACTAAGAGTTCGTAGTAAATGAGATGGGTAATATTTCTGTATAATGTAAGAGTTATATAGTAGCCCATTTCATTGGCTACGAACTCAATTTTTATTTTAAAGGAGGAATTTATTATGGCAGCAGTAAACTACGCTGAAAGTTATGAAAGAGCATTAGCTCAAGCATACCCAAATGTACTTAACTTTGGTGAATTGTATAACGTTGCTAACAACCAAGTTTATAAATTTGTTGATAGTAAAACAATTCACATCCCATCAATCTCTGTAACAGGTAGAAAAAATGTTAACAGAGACGCTATCGACGGAAATTTCCAAAGAAACGTTGATAACAGTTTTGAAACAAAAACTTTAACATTCTATAGAGAGTGGTCAACATCTATAGACCCAGCTGACGTTTTAGATACTAATATGATATTAACTATCCAAAACGCAACTAAAGTGTTCAATGAAGAACAAAAATTCCCAGAAAAAGATGCTTACACAATAAGCAAAATATTTGCTGATTGGACAGCAGAAGGAAAAACAGCTGATACAACAGCTTTAACAGTTGATAACGTATTAGTTGTATTTGATAAATTAATGGAAGCTATGGACGAAGCATTAGTACCTTCAGTAGGAAGATTATTATATGTTACTCCAGCTGTTAAAACATTATTAAAACAAGCTTCTCAAATTGGTTTATCAAGAGGGGTACAAGGAAACGAAAGAGCAATTGATAGAGTTGTAAACAGATTAGACGAAGTAAAATTAATAACAGTACCTTCATTCTTAATGAAAACTGCTTATGATTTTACAACAGGATTCGCTCCATCTGATACAGCAAAACAAATCAATTTATTCTTAGTACATCCAAGTGCTATATTAACACCTAACAAATACGCATTTGTTGGTATGGAAGCTCCAGCAGCAGGTACAAAAGGTGATTACATCTATTATGAAAAAGAATACGCTGATGTATTCATATTAAATAATAGAACAGGTGCAATCGCTTTCAATATCGCTGAATAATTGAGAGTAATTTAGGAATTTGTAGATAGAGGAGGGAGGATATGTTACTTTCAAAATTAACACCAGTAAAATTATATACAATTAAGTCTAAACGAGGAGCTGACGGTGACTTAATCGAAGAATATGAAACCATATTTGAAGCTGACGGAGCTGTTCAGTACCTTGCGTCAGATGAGATTGCGTATAGTGCATATGGAGCTAATCTTGAAAAAACATATCGTTTCAAATCTATTTACAATGACCTTGAACCGTTTTTATTGGAGAGAACAAATAACTCTCCAGACAACTTAACAAAGTATTTAGTTGAGTGGAAAGGTAATAAGTATGCAGTAGTAAAGGTTACTCCATTATACATCGATATACAATGGAGGTAATATTATGGCAAGATATAACGCTGCTAAAAATAAAAAGGGCCAATATACTAGCGAAAAACCTATAGTATTGAAGTTATCGAAGACACTGCTAGATATAGCTAATGATGTTGCAATAAGGGTTAAACCAATAGTGAGAGATGAGTTAGAAAATACACTGACACAAGAAATATACGCATCACGAACTCCTGCTACTGAAAAAGGTAAAAAAATTCAAGAATACAATGAAACACATAAGCATCAGAAAAAGAAACTTTATCATCATACAGGATTACTAGAACGTAGCGTATATGGAACAATAGATGGAGACAATGTGAAAGTGAACATACGAGACCAAAAATATGACAATGGTGCATCTACTACAGAAGTATATGATTACTTAAAATTTGGTACCACAGATGAACCAAAAAGTGATGTGTATGATTATGCAAATGGTACTAAATTTGCGAGATACAATCCACAAGAACCTCATAATTTTGAGGCTCGTACAAGGGAACATATGAGACAATTTTTAGATGATTTATCAAGAGATTTACACACTCATCCAGAAAAATACAGTAAGAAATATACTGATGCAATTAAGAAAAGAGACATTGCTGAACTTTAGAAAGGAGTAATTAAAATGGCACTAGTAAATAAAATTCGTAGAATGATACAAGCGAAATTAACAGAGATAGACGGATTAGATGCTGGTATCATTGTTGCTCAAGATTTAGTTGAAGAAGGTAGGTATTATTTTGGATATGACGTTAGAACTAGTTTGAATAGAAGGGATTTATCTTATGATAATGAACAATACACTATTTCGATTGTTGGATACCTATCTACAAAAGGTGGAACTCTTGCTGACTTCGATGCTAAATTGGATGCTATTTGCGATAAGTTAGGTGAATTAAGACTTAGACCTACGACACAAGATAGCCCAATTGTTCCAGACACAGGTTATCGCGAATGTATGTTAACAGCATACGCGCAGTTAAATACTCTTGAGAAAGCGCTTAGATAGTTTCTATTGAGCTAAATACTTTGTTAAGAAAAAAAAATAATTATTTTATAGGAGGTACAATTATGGATCCAGATGCAAAAGTACAAGTTGCCACACTTGGCACTGCGTTATATTATAAAGAAGAGACAGGTGCAGCAGCATTTCTTGGAAAAGATGGTGCTTATACTATACCAGAAGGACAACCTGATATGAAAACATGGGTTGAATCTCAAGGTTTCAAACGTATATATGGTTTAGCTAGTACACCAGATTTTGGTGGACAACCTAACACAATAGATACAACAACTCTTGATAATACTAAAGCTGAAACATCAGTTTTAGGATTACAACCAGCAGCAGAAGTATCATATGAAATAAATATGATGACTTTCGCTGATACACCAGAAGGAGTTGAACATAACTTAAGAGCTGTTAAAGCAATGGCAGATGAACGTCCATTGAAAAAAGCTCACTGGTTAGTTGTAAAAGCTTCAGGTGTTATAATCGAATATGATGCAACAACAAGTATATCATATACAGCAGACGCTCAACAAGATATTGAAAAATTTGCTATATATCATGATGTTAAATCTGATATAGCAGTTTCATTACCAGCTGAAGCTCCTGTAGTAGATGGTGAATAATTAAATAACTAAACTTGGTGGTCAGTTTAGCCAACTCAATCTTCGGGCGTTTACACCCACCACTTTAATTAATAGGAGGATTAAAATCATGGACAATATAGTAATTATCAAAATTGATGGAATAGAATATGAATTTAAGTTAAAAAGTTCACAAATTTTATATTTAGAAAAGAAATTAAAAAGAAATATATTCGAAGCGTTCCAAAATCCAGATTTTACAGTAATGTGTAATATATTTTATGCTTGTTCAAGTGACGTTTGTAAACTAAAATATAAAAATGAGGGAGACCTATTTGACGCATTATTAGCTGAGTATGGTATGCAAGAATTAACTGAAAAATACTTATCTGAAATAGTACAAAAATCAGGATTAGTACAAAGACAAAAGGAAATACCAACTCCCAGCGAAGAAATTAAAGAAAAGGCTTGGAGTAAGTAGTATATTT
This sequence comes from uncultured Lachnospiraceae bacterium, assembly GCA_937891165.1. GTDB lineage: Bacteria > Bacillota > Clostridia > Lachnospirales > Lachnospiraceae > SIG299. Next base: position 23,024 of record CALAEX010000159.1, read on the forward strand.
GAAGACGAAAACAAATACGACCCATTAGCAGGATTTCACATTGTTCACGACCTATATGCAGAATTAGTCAAACAAGGTTGTGAATTACGCACCCTTTATGATTATTCTTGTAAAGAGTTAATGTTTATTTTGAAATATAAACGTGAAGGATTGGCTTATAAAATTTGGCGTCTAGGTAGTATGAATAGAGCGGCGTTTAACGCAAAATCTTACCCAGGTAAAATGGAAGAAGCTATCCCAGAATTATTTGAAAAGAAAACTAAAAATGCTCCGATGCCAGATTGGCTGAGAGAAGATTATGAGAAGAAAATAAATAAGGCAGTAAAACGAACAAGGTAATGAGTAGTATTAAAATAGATTTAGGTTGTAGGAGGTAGTTTAATATGGCAGATAAAGAATTAGATGGACTTATTATACCCATTATAGCAGAAGCTCAAGAAGGCACTGCTAAACTTGCAGTTCACAAATTAACTAGAGAATTTTTGCAAAATCTTAAAAAGGGCTATATTGAAGTTCCTGCCGAAATAAATTTTGGAGATAACGCCTCTGACAAATTAAAAGAAGCCCAAAAAGACTTTGCTAAACAATGGAAAGCAGTGTCTAAAAAGGGCTTCTTTGCTGATTCAGAATTTATTACGAAGGCTCAAAAAAAGCAATTAGATGATTTTGTAAATTCATTTAAAGAATTAAAAAATTTAGCAAAAAAAGAAGGTAAGCGTGGGACAAACCAATGGAAACGAAAAACACCAAAAGGAGAGGTAGGCGAAGAAGGAAGTTTAAAAGGTTTGGCTGATGCTCTTTCTTCATACGAAAAACAAGTAAAAGATAGAGAAAAAAGCATTGAAGAATACCAAAAAGCATTAGCTTTGCAAAAAGAAAAAGCTGAAAAAGAAGCACAAGAAGCGAAAAAAGCGGCTAATAAAACTAAAAAAGAAATTAAACAATCTGGTGGTATTAAGAAGACACGTGCAGAAGGTACAAAACCAACAAGACGCAAGAGAACTACAGGTAATATGTCAAAACAAAGTATAGAAGCTTTGACAGAAATGAACCGTAGATTGATGCAACAAGCCGAAGATGAAAAAATACAAGATGCTATCGAATCTTATGAGGCTGAACAAAGATCTAAAGCCAGATTCAAATCAGTTGGTCTATCTAGTATTTTGAAACAATTAGGTGATGAAAGAATAACTGATTTAAGGGATAGTAAAGATCGTGGCGTTGATGCAGGTCGTACAAATAGTCATTTGTTGCGTTTATCAGCTAGACAAGGTGGGCATAATAGTTTTCTTGAACAACAAATGTCTCGTAGCAAAAAAGATTTCTACAAAAAATATGGTAAGGAAGTTAAATATAAAACTATTGTTAATAAAGAAGAACGTGAGGCATATTTAGCTGAACGAAGAAAAGACCAACAAATACAAGGTCGAAATAAAAATACACTTACAAAAGAACAAAAAGCAGCAGGTTTAAGTGATGCGATGTTAAAAACTGTTTCTAAAACATTAAAAGCAATACAAGATGAAAATCCAGAAACAACTTTAGCTGATTTAGCAAAAACATTAGAAGCTGTTAAAATATATAATGACAAAGCAGGGCGTACATCATTAGACACAGCGCTTGGTGCAGTAAATATGGCATTAGGTAAAGCTTTTCATTTAGATAATTATTTTGACATAGGGTATGGTAGCAACGACTATAGCAAAGATGAAGACCCAGAAGACAGAGATTATGCATTGAAACATAATCCATTTATACAAGAAGCTATAGGACTAATATTCAATCGTATTTCAGCTCAAATGTCAGAAACAGATATGAGCGCGGCAGAAATAGCAAGACAAAGAAAAATTATAGCAAAAATAACAAAGGAAGCTCCTGATGACGGAAGGTCTGTTCTAAGTAAATATGGTCCTGGTGTAAGTATAGCATCTAAAGAATTAGAAAAATTATTCCCAGATGTAGATAATATCGATTCTTTAATTCAAGATGCAACAAATGAAATGTCTAAGAAGCTTACTAGCGTTGAAAATACAATAAAAGAAACAATGGCACCTGTTGCGAAGTCAACACGAGACGCAGTAAAAATAACTAATAAACAATTAATTAATGACAAAGTAAGTCAAGTTGCAGAAGGCGTACTAGATAAACAAGAAGTTGTAATTGGTGAAGAAAATAAAGAAATCAATAAAAAAGATGCTGGTACAGGTTTCAATACTGAGACAAAGGCTGAAAGAGTGATAAAGGCGGCAGAATCATTAGACCAAATTGTACGAGCAAGAGAAATGGTAGGTAGTGTGACTTCTGAAAATACTACTTATACAGACGTATTAAATGAAATTGCTAAACAACTTGAAAATTCTCAGGCATACACAAAAGCCATATTTGGTTGTTTAGTAGGAATATCAAATGATATTGTATCAAAAAGTACAAAAAAAATATACGACAGAGCATTTAATCAAGGGTTCAAAGGTGGTAAAAACAGTCGAGCATTTAAAGAAAATATTAAAGCCGTGAGACCAGGTGAAACTCCAATTGGTCCACCAAAGAAAAGAGGCAGACCAAGAAAAACACCTGAGTTTACAGCATTAGACGTTTACAGAGAAATGATAGATGGAAAATGGACGCCTTCAACTGTGCAAGACAAAACGTACTCAGAAAACTTACCAACTATCTCACCATACAAAGAACCTTCTGCTAAATTGAAAAAAGAGATAGATTATAAAACATCTCCAGAATATTATGAACAATTATTAAGAAAAGAAATTCAAAAACGAATCAGACTTGAGAAAAGAACTATAGAAGAAAAACAAAGACAAATCACTCGTGAACGTGAGTTTAAAAAGAAAGAAGCGTTACACAATAAAGTTCAATTAAAAGCGGCTGAGAACAGAAGAAAACATCAAGAAAAGCTTAGAAGACAAGCGATGATTGATAAAGATACTGTTGCAGGTCAAGTTGGTCAAATAGATGAAGTGCAACAAGAGCGACAAGTAACTACAGTTTTCAATAAATTACAAAGTATATTGAAGAAAGTAGTAGCACCTTCTTCAGAGGCGTCTCGTATTTTAGATATGGATGAAAAATCTCGTAATGCCGAATACGCTAAACGTCTTGAAAAATTTGGTGAACCTAGAGGCAGAGATGCTAGTGACACAGGCGCAATTGCTGCAATTCGATATATGAAAGGTTTGTGGCGTGGATATGACAAAGTCGGTATTAATGACTCATTATTCCAAGACATAAAACTTACAAAAGGTATTGGTGACATTGATAAAAAAGGAATCTTAAGTGGATTACAAAAAGCAATTACAGATAATATGTTTGAGGCTCAAACTGGAGGAGCATTAAGAAACATATTAGGCTCTATGACTTTATACATTGGACAACCATCATTAGAAAAATCTCGTGCGAAAGCAGAAGGTTTAAATCAAGTAATGTCTGACGTAAGACAGGAAATACTAGATTTAACTAGTAAGGCAAAAAGCAAAGAAAGTACATTACGAGAGATGGAAGAACAAGGAAATGCTAAATTTGATAAACAAGGTAATATGATTTATGGTACTCCAGCAGCAAGAAAACTTTTTGTTGACATGGAAGAACAAAAAGATAGACTAAAATCATTATTAGCAGAAGCAAATAATGTAAACAAAGTTGTAGAAGACTGTGGATACGATGTTGATAAGATTATAAAACGTTTAGGTTTTGTGGCTCCAGAATTAGTAAAAGAGAACGTAATATTAAAAAACATAAATTCTGGATTAGATAAAAATGGAAAAGCATTGAAACATCAAACAAGACTTGGTGAGATATTGAATTATACATTCCAATTAATGTCTCGTCATGTAGGACAAATGTTCAAGAATTGGATAATGATGCTAAATCCGTTGAATGGAGTTAAAAAATTATTCAGTGATTTCTCAAGTTATAGTCCTAAGTGGCAAAGAACAATGAATGTAATTAAATATAACCTACGTGACATCGTCTTGCCGATAATAGAAAAAATAGCGCAATTGTTAGTGAACATGATTGGATTTGTAGATATAATTTTACAAAAAGTGCAAGAAGCTTTTGGACGAAAACCAATCAGTTTATTCGACCAAGAAAATGCCGATAAAGTCAAGAAGACATATGAAGACATGTATGATATATCTGCTGGATTTGATGAATTACATGACATTGGTTCATCTGCTTCTGAAAATAATCCAGATAACTTACTAGGTGACATATATACACCAGAATTATCACAAAAATGGACAGAATTAGCAGAGAGAATTGGAAATCTATTCAAAGGAATAATAACTGGAGACTTAGGTTTCGGTGATGTAATGAAAGAAATCTTAGGTATCGCATGGCAAGGTATTACAACTTTATGGAGTGAAATAATAAAACCATTTGTAATGAATACATTATGGCCATTCATTAAAGAAAACTGGTTAGAAATACTAGGATGGATACTTGGTGCATTCTTAGTTTGGAAAGGCTTAAATGTAATGGGTAACTTATTGTGGAACGCTATTTTTGGTAAATTTACATTCAGCGGTATAAGTGGATTATTTGGTAAAGTCGGCGGATGGATTGTGAAATTACTTGGTGCAACTGGCTTTGGTAGTGGAATTATAACTGCTTTCAAATCACTATTAGCTGGTGGTAGTCATAGCGCTTTGGGTACAATCGGAGAAATGTTCACAAACTCAGCAGCCATAAGCGAAGCTGGTGGATGGGGATCAATGCTTGGATTTGCAATAGCAAAAGCACTTGTTGGTACTCTATCAATTGCATTAGGTACAAAAGGATTAGTGGATGCGTTTGACTCTGCTGCTGATAAGACATCTTACAACCAAGGACTTATGACAAGTGGAGGTAATGCCGAAGATAAAAAAGGTATCGGAGGAGATATTCTAAAAGGAGCTGGTTCTGGTGCCGCAATTGGATTTGGTATTGGACAAATAGTCCCAGTAATAGGTCCAGTCATAGGAGCGGCAATTGGTGCTATAGTTGGAACAATAACTACTTCATTAGCTCCTGCATTTGAAAAGGCAGAAATCGCAGCGAGAAACATGAACAACGAAATGCAAAAAATAGAATATTACCAAGGACAAGTACAAGGATACTCAACCGAAGTGCAAAAATTAAATGAGATGTCAAATTTATTAAATCAAACATTACAAGCACAAACAGAAAAAGTAATAAACGAAGGTATAGAATTGGGAATTAGTAGAGACCGTATGAACGAATTAACTACAGCAGTAATAAATGGACAATTCAGTACAGACATGTTAACTGGAAGTGAAATTTCATTAACAGATAGTTTGATACAATTAAGTCATCATCAATCACAAAACGAAGAAGCTACTAAGAAATTAACAGAAGCAAAACGTAAATTAGAAAGAGCAGAATTAGACTTAGCTATTGCAGAGGATATTGCGGCAGGTAACTTTGAAATGGCGGCGGCCAGAGTAGAATATGCTGTGGCAGCAGAAATTTATGACGTAGAAGAAGGTACTAAGAAAATGGTACAAATAGCTAAAGAAGGGTCAGCAGATCAAGCGGCGGCAATGTTGCGAGATATGTCTCCTGAATTACAAGCAAAATTCCAAAAAGAGTACAGTTTAGTCGAAGGTGGATTAGACGAATTAGTTGAATTATATATGGGATACAGTGAAGATGAACGAGAATATTTCTTGCAAAATTTAACTGGTGAAGTTCAAAGAGAAATGGAAGCAAGAGTCGCTGCAATTGAACAAGCAGTGCAAAATGCACCATGGTGGCAACGTCTATTAGATATAGGAAACGATGGTAAAATTTTTGGACATTCATATGTAGATGTACCAGGATACGCAACAGGAACAAATTACGTACCAAGCGACGGATTAGCATACTTACATAAAGGTGAAGCTGTTATTCCTGCTAAATACAACGAAGGAATTGGAATACAAGGAAAAGCATATCAACAACAAGCTGTAGTAAACAATCAACTAATTAACGCTGTTAACAGATTAGAAAATACAATGAAACAAGGCATAAATGTAAACGGTCAATTCGTACAAAGAGGAAGTGACTTAGTGGCAGTAGTAAATAAGACTAAATCACAAACAGGAGCCGACTTACTAAGTAATGTCGCTTATGCGAGATAAGGAGGTAGATGAATATGGCAGAATATATACCAGATAACGGTTGGGGTGGATTATCTAAATATCAATATGAGGACCATAGGCATATGCCTCTGTTCCTTATAAACGGTATGATACCACCAGACAACTTTAGATATGGATATACAGAATCAACAGAACAACTAGTTAAATCACAAAGAAATTCAAAGGGTGTTGTCGTAGCAAAAAAAGTTGGAGAAGCCTACGACAACTCCACAGGTAAACGTTTGTTGAAATTTGATGGTCTTGAGTGGCCATTACTAGCAAATAGTGATTATAGATGGTTACAAGAACAAATAGAAAAATTCTATTGTTACGTAACTTTCTATGATGCAAGAGCAGGTTATCAACCAATGGGAGTAGATCCGTTTAGTGACAAAGATGATAGATTTATATATTCTACTGGTGTGCAAACTACTGGTAGAGTGGTTACTAAAAAATTCTATTGGGGAGACTTCTCAGCTGAACCTTGGCAATTCACCAGAGACACTGATATTGGTGTGTTAGTACCATCTTATTACATAAATGTAAAAGTAAATTTAATAGATTGTGGAGAAAAATACTTGGAACCTGGCGATCCAAATTATGTGGACCCAAGTAAATTTGGTCCACCATACGAAGGAAGTAGCCAATGGCCAAATGAATATTAAAATAAGGAAAGGAGAAAACTATGTCAACTTTAAACTTAACACAAACAGATTTGAATGTACCATTACGAGGACTAACTGACGTAGATATAATGATGTTCTTACCTGATAAGAACATCTCTTTTCCAAGTAATGCTGTAACAATGAACACAAAAGCATTATCTTATACGAGTAATTTACAATCATTACTTGAATTCTCAAGTTTACCACAAGCAAATATTGCTACATTTGAAAATAATTCTTGGATATTAGATGGAAGTTTTATTTCTCCATCAGAATCTTATAGTGGTGGAGGAGACAGCTACTCAGGTTATATTTCAAATGATTTAACTGATGACAATGGAGATTATACTACTAATCCAATTTTAACTGTAAAATTATCAGCAATAGCAAAAAATATAGAATATATTTCAGTAAAATTTGCTGGTGGAATAGACACAAGTTATCCAAAAACATTCAAAATCAGAACTTATAATGCTTCTAGTGAACAAATAAATGAGCATGTATTCGACACAGCAGAAGAAGCAGGTTTACCGTTATTAATTGCTCCAATAGGAGACCAAAATGTCATGAGTTTTGAATTTGAATTTGTTGGAACCGTATGTCCTCATAGACGTTCAAGATTAAATAAAATAATGTTTGGAAAAGCAGAACAAGTTGAAAAACATTATCTACAATCTTGGAGTATAGATGACAAAGCATCTCTAGTAGCAGATAGTATTCCTACAAAGACACTTACTTATTCTGTTATAAACTATGATGGAGACTACGATATTGACAATCCAGGAAACAAAATACCAAAAGATTATGGTGACGTACTAATAATGTTCACATTTGGAATGGAAGAAAACAACTTTTGGAAATACGCTCCTACAAAAACATTTAATTTAACAGATATTTCTACAACACCAGACGGAGTAGTAACATTTACTTGTGGTTCACTATTAGATACATTAGTGAAAACATACGATAGAGATATATACGAAGGTAAGAGAACTATCGCAACTGTAATGAGAGATCTTTTGTCTTTTTCAAATGTTGCAATTGACCAATGTGAACTAAATGAATTTGGAGATTATGAAATTAATATTCCATTACCAGAAACTTCGGTAAGAGAAATAATCCAAAGATTGGCTTTCTCTTGTGGCGCAACACTTACGGTGGATGACAATAATAAGATAGTCTTTTCAAAAAAGAATATAAGTGATATAACAAATGTATCAAAATTTCAATTTAGTCAACCAGAACCATTTTACGAAGCAGGTGTATTACTTGAAGAACCACACGCAGAAGCATTAGCAAATACAATAAATATAGGAATGTACACATACGATAGTAAAATTGTAACAGAATATAATGAAGACGGAAGTGAAAAATTATCAGAACTAGGGACAATAGATGTGTTCACAATTAACCCTACTAGAATAAGCTTTTCTGCTACTGCTGGACATGCGCAATTTGATGACGCTGATTTGGAACAACAATATGCTGAAATTAGTAAAATTGATGAAATATATTCGCAACACGCAATCATTACAGTAGCTTGGAACGAAGCTGCGGCAACCTTACCAATCAAAGTAAAAGTACTTGGTAAGAAAGTGGAAACTACTAAGACTATGCCAAAAACAGCTAATATGGATACACTGCTATTAGACTCTGGATTGGCACTTACAACTCCTGATAACATAGACGAAGATACATATAGAAAAAGAAACCCAACAGCAGATTTATCAGTGAAATCTACATTTTATTATACAGATTGGTATGGAGCAAAATTCAAATATAAATGTAAAACTAGAGGCGAATATTTAGTAAAAGCAGGAGACATAATACTACTTGAAACTCCATTTTCAAATGGAGAGGCAAACCGTGTAGGATATGTATTAAGAAATTCATACTCAGACAACGGAGATAGTGGTGAGATGGAGGTGATTACAATTGGCAACGGTTAGTTATATTACCCCAATTATGAATAGAACATACGCAGATGTTACATACGCAAGGCAACACCAAGATGATTTAACAAAGAAAAATATAGGTGCTTGGAATTACACAGACTTAAATCGTATATGCAATAACTTGAAGTATGCCGCAGAATACATGTATGAACAAGGATTTCTGTTAGAACCTTACGCTATAAATGTGAAGTTAGATTGGACAGAAACAGACATAATCACATACGAGACGTTAAATACAATGATTGTAAGAACTATGAACAACTTGAAGACATACTCAAGACCTGACTTACAATGGTATCCAATGACTGCTATCGCAAATATGGACTATAACTTAGCAAACTGGATAGAAAGAAATATTCACAATTTAGCAACTCAAGTACCAATTCCACCAGATACATACACTTTGACAGTTGAAAATGGTTCAGGTTCAGGTGTATATGAACCAAGAACAATCGTAACAATTCAAGCTGACCCAGCGCCAGAAGGTATGATATTTGATAGTTGGAGTGGTGACCATCTTGAAAACATAGGTAGTGCAACAGCAATGATTACAACTTATCAAATGCCACACCAAGATATTAAATTGAAGGCAAATTACACAAGCACAATACCTCACAACCTTACTGTAAAAACTCATACTAGCACAAAGACAGTTAGCTTACATATGGGTGAAACATATTTTATTGAAGCAGACCCAGCACCAGACGGAAAGGTTTTCCATCACTGGGATGTGACACCTAGTCAGTATGAGAATAATTTATATGAACCAGCAGCGACTACTCATTTTACAATGCCAAATGAAGCCGTTACTTTGAGTGCATTTTACATTACTAGAGGTGATAAACAACTTAACGTTGTGAACGGTAAAGGGTCAGGTTTATATGAGTATGGCTTCTATGCACCTATCAGTTCAAATAAACCAACAGGAGCGACATTTACTAGATGGACAGGAGACACACAATACTTAACTGGACCTACAACACAAGAATACAACTCAGTAAAAATACCAGACGTAAATACAATTACAGTCAGAGCAAACTGGAGTGTGCCACCAGTAACAAACGTAAAACTTACAGTAGTAAATGGTGTAATTTCTTCTACAGGATTGACAACTGGTACATATACAGAAGGAGATAAAGTAACAATAACTGCCAACGCTGTACCAGAAGGACAAACATTTAACGGTTGGTCAAAGAGTGGTGGAGGTAGTATTTCAAATAGTGGTTCAACTACTGCTACTATAACTATCGGAACAAGTGCTACCACAGTTACAGCAAGTTATAGAACACTTGAATACCACACATTGACAGTAGTCACAAATAGTGGTACAACTACTAAAACACTTGAAAAAGAAACTTATTTTTCAGTAAACGCTAACCCAGCTCCAGATGGACAAGTATTCAACAAATGGACTGGTGATACTGGTTCATATAGATCGACATTTTACGTGAACAACGCTTCGACTGGTACTTATATGGGGTCTAGTGATAGAACGATCACTGCAACTTATAGGTCTATAAATACACACACTCTTACTGTAAAACAGTTAAGTGGAGATAAAACATATGAACAATCAGAGAACACTTCTGTTACAATTACTGCCGATAATGCACCTTCAGGACAAAGATTTGTACGTTGGACCTTGTCTGGAGCAGGAAAAATGTCGTCTAGCACCTCAAAGACTATGACATTTACATTTGGTAACGGTAATGCGACATTAACTCCTGTATATGTAAACGTATGGACAGTAACCGTAGTAGGTGGTACAATTAACGGAAGTAGTAGTGCAACACTAGACGAAGGAAGTTCATATACATTGAGAACAAGAAGTCTAGCTGTATATGAAAAATTCAATGGCTGGGTTCAGAGTGGACCTGGTACAATAAGTAATAGCGCTTCAACATATACTTCATTCAAAGTAGGAGCGGGCAACGCAACAATTACAGCAGACATAACACAATATCCAGACAAAACATTGACAATTTATTGGAGGCATCCTGATACGGGAGTAGATACATTACAGTTTCAAAGAACATATACATATGGAACAAAGATAACAGGTATTGAAGCATATGTTGCTCCAAACCAAACAACCTTCTCTACATGGCTTGGAGATACATCAGCATTGAAACCATCTGCATTAGCTTCTACAGTTTCTATAGACAGTCTTATAACTGATACAACCATAATAGCCACATACTATTATCCAGAAGCTCCAGAATATTATACGCTTACTGTATATAAAGGATACCCAAGTCCACCAAAAGAATATGCAGTTGGTTCACAAATTGAAATTACAGCAGAAACACCAAACGCAGGATGGGAATTTTACACTTGGTATGGAGATACAGAATTCATTGTAAACCAAGAAGGTTTAGAAGAACCTAAAAACTCAGTAATAATGCCACAAAAATCGATTACTTTATACGCAAAATTCAATGTTATTGGTGAATTACCACTATGGACTGTTAGTGTATCAAATGGTACTGCAAAAGCTACATTCTTCCCTGAATTACCACCAGAAGAAGGAGAAGAAGATACAAGAGAGTCTAAAACAGTAGAAGGAACAGTTATTGAAGTTCCAGAAGGAACGGAAGTAATCTTAACGGCAGATGCCGACACTGCTAGACATGAATTTGCTTATTGGGAAGGAAATTTCCCTCAAACAGGAGTAACAGATATAGTAAAAACAGAACGAGTAACTAGATTTACAATGCCGAAAGCAGATATGAATATTCAAATGGTTCGTAAAGAAAAACAAAAATGTACTATATACCCAACCGATGCTACAGCGCCGAGCGAAGGATACGTAGGATCTGTTCATACCATAATGGGAAGTTTAACAGATACAGACGACTATAAATATGAATTCGAAGGTTGGATTTGTGTTGATGCCGATGGAAACGATTATTCTAGTGCAATTAAAGACCCTACTAAGACAGGTGAAGTAACAGAAATTACAATTCCAACAGAAGACGCATTATGGTTAACTGCACAATATACTACTTATTATAGACTAACTGTAATAGAGGGGCAAAATAGCGACCCATACCCATTTTACGCTGAAAATGAAACTGTAAATAGTATAAAAGCAAACACACCATCACCAGAAAGTCGATTAGAATTTGACCACTGGGATGACCCAATGGGAGTAGTAAAAGACATTTATGATAAAACTCCAACAATTATTATGAAAGATACAGTAGCAACAATTACAGCAGTGTTCACTTCAATAGATGCTTCTGGGAACAGTGTGATTATGACTGGAGACGAAATAGATGACGGTGTCATATTGAGAAATGACTCATATGCAATAAATGGTGTATATCAAGTTGGCGCATTAGTATTTGACAGAGAAGGTTGTCTAGGAGTACTTACACAAGTGGACCCAGACGGCATAGACGACACAGCAGATTTTGCAGTTGAAAAATTATTTTATGGAGGTAATTTTTAATGGTTAATAATGTAGGAACAACAACTCAAGAATTGAATAAAAGCCTAGGTGAAACAACTTCTTTCACAACCAGTGATGATATAACAGTCATCACTGGGACAATGGGTAAAGGATTTTTAATATTCGATCCAGCAGGTACACTTGGAGTTGTCACAACATACACGAGTGAAACTGATTTTGTAGTAACAACTCACGCATTGTCAATTGATATAAATGCAATATTGAGTTTAGAATATTAAGGGGGATATAAACATGAGTGAACAAGTAAATCATCCTCAACATTATAACGCTGGAAAAATTGAAGCGATAGATGTAATCGAGGATTGGCAACTAAATTTTTCATTAGGTTGTGTAGTAAAATATATTTGTCGAGCCGAATTTAAAGACTCAACTCTACAAGATTTAGAAAAAGCAGCATGGTATCTCAACCGAGAGATTGAAAGACGAAAAAATCTAAAATCTGAGTAAAAACTACCTTCCAGAATTAATTTAGAGCCTTAAATAAATTAAAACCATATAACTTGTCGTCTAAGGGGTAAAATCGCTGTATGGGCACTTGTAAGGCTCGTACGGCGATTTGCCTATTTTTAGACTATTTTTAAGCCACTTTTAAGAGTTTTTAGTCATATTAGTGACAAAAAAGAAACGAAAGTGAACAGATAGGGGGATATTTATGAGTAGTAATAAAAGAGCGAAACAAGAACTCATAAGACGTTATGGTGCGGAGTGTTTTATTGAAAAGTTACAATTGAGAAAAGAACCTAAAAAACGATACACAGGACAAGGGCAAATGAAAAGAATGAAACAATTAACATATCATCATATCAAAATGAAAAAAGATGGTGGTCGAGCTACTGTGGAAAACGGTGCATTATTATCTGCTGAAAATCATTCATGGTTTCACCAACAAAGTCCACAGATGCAAGGATACATGAATGCAATGTTTCAAGAATATAAAAGACAAAGTGACGAGTGTGTTATTGAATTCGTAGATCATTTAGATTTAGGATTTAAAATACAAGCTACTACATTTGTGGTACCAGACAAAGAGGCGAAAAAAGAAAAATATGACAGAGCAAAAACAAAAGAAGAATTTAGAAAAAGAATCAGAGAGGATTTAGAGGAAAGAGACTAAAAGTGAACAGAAATGCAGCGATGCGTCTTACTGTCGCTAACTGTGCAAAAATAGATTCAAAAGTGAACAGAAATTGAGCAACTTACAGTCAAGTTAAAAGGTCACCGACATAAAGATCGGTGACCTCAATTTATTAAGCAAGAGTTAAATCTTTGTTTCTAAATCCGTTGTTTGTTTCTATTTTTAAGTTTACTCTTGTTCCAGCTAATTCAATTGCTCCATTTATAAAGTCTTCTAATTCAGTTCCAGTAACTCCTAATTTTTTCAATTGAGTAACTGCTCTTGCAACTGCTGTTTGTGTTTTCTTTAAGTTTTCTCCAGCAAGCATTAAGTAAACCCATTCTTTTCTTTTTTCGTCTATAGAAACTACGATTTCAATCATAGGTCTTCCTGTTTTCTTTGAATTTTTTGTTGAAACTTTTTCGATTTCTGCTAAATAAGTTCCATCTTCTAATTCTTCAAAATTACTTGTGAAGTCTTCTACTTTTTCAACTCCACCCATATCTTTAAATATAGCATTAAGCTCTTTTAAATCTTCATTGTCCATGACAATACCTCCTATTAATATTTATTATCCTATAACAGATTTTCTTTTTGGTTTTTCTTCTTCGCCTCTTTTAGCGTAAGTATCTTCGACTGTTATTTCACCAGTCATTAGTTTTTCTCCATCAAATTTTTTTGATGAAATTACAAAGTTTTCGTCAAATGATTTTTTATCTAGTGGTATAGCAGTAGATTTTATTGCTAATCTTGAACCACCAAATTCATCGTCAGAGTTACTAATATGTAATTCGTATTTAGCTTCTCCACTTTCACTAATTGATTTAACTGTTCTTGCGATTATACCCATTAATCCAGACATTTGGTCTC
>CALAEX010000160.1 GCA_937891165.1 uncultured Lachnospiraceae bacterium
ATTTTAAATTATCCATAATTGTTCCAGAGAATAACACATTTTTCTGAAGCACCATACCTACGCCTTCTCTTAAATGTTTCAGCGAATAGTCTTTCACATTGATACCATCTACTAATACTTCACCTGCATCACAATCATATAATCTTGGAATTAACTGTACTAAACTTGTCTTTCCACAACCAGTAGAACCAATAATACCAACAATCTCTCCCGGATTTGCTGTAAAATTGATATGGTCTAATACATATTCTTCATGGTCTTTATAATAGCGGAAACATACATCCTTAAACTCTACACGACCCTTTGTTACAATTGCATCTTTTCTTGTAGCGGTTTCATCTGTTAAATCAATCTCTGTATTTAACACTTCCCTAATACGCTTTGCCGAAGCAATTGCACGAGAACTATTTAAAATAACCATCGCTGTCATCATTAATGACATCAAAATTTGTACAATATAAGTAGTAAATGCTGTTAAGTCACCAACTTCCATATCCCCAACTAAAATCTGATTTCCTGCAAACCATACAACAGCTAATGTTGTGATATTCATTGCAATGGTCATAATTGGCATAGTCATAATAACTACTTTAAAAGAATTCATACTTGCTGTGCGCAAGTCTTCGTTTGCTTCTCCAAACTTTTCCATTTCCTCTTGTTCACGTACAAATGACTTTACAACACGAATATTCGTCAAGTTTTCTTGTACACTTGTATTTAAACGGTCCAATTTCTTTTGCATAATTTGGAATCTTGGAAATGCTGTCCTCATGACAAGAACTAAAGCAGTAACTAAAATTGGAATCACAACTGCAATAACGGTTGCAAGGCTTGGATTCATACTTACTGCCATAATTAACGCACCAATTAACATACCAGGTGCACGGAACATCATCTTCAATGCCATATTGATAATATTCTGTAACTGTGTAATATCATTTGTCAAACGAGTAACTAAAGAACCTGTACTAAACTTATCAATATTTGCAAAAGAAAATTCCTGTACCTTTGTAAACGCATCTTTTCTCAATGCAGCCGCAAAACTAACACTTGCTTTTGCACTAAAGAAACCACCACCAACACCACCAAGCATCATTAAAATTGCCATACCAGCCATAGAAAATCCCATTCCTACAATATAGCCTGTATCCTGATTTGGAATACCAATATTGATGATATTTGCCAATAATTTTGGCATTACCACTTCTCCTACTACTTCTACTAACATAAAAATTGGTGCTAGTATAAAGTAAAGAAGATATGGTTTAATATACTTCATATATTGTTTCACTGAATGTTCCTCCTTCTTTTTTTATACTCTTTACCTAATTTCACCCTTGATTTTACTGTTTTGTTCTTGGTCATTCACAGAAGTCACATTTTTTATCATACGCTCCATCCATAGATAAAGCTGTTCTTTTTCCTCCTCTAAAAACCCCGAAAACATCAACTCATCTGCCTCATCAAATAATATTTGAGATTGCAGTACAACCTCTTCTCCCTTTTTTGTTAATAAAATCAGATTAGAACGGCTGTCACTTGGACTAGTTCTCTTTTCAATGTAATTTCCCTTTTCTAGTTTTTTCAAACTCACCGCTATGGCAGACGCAGACACCCCCATTGCCTCTGCGATACTGTTTTGGGTAGACGGTCCCTTTCTGGAAATATGCATCAGAAGATGATGTTGGCTCGGATGTATTCCAAGGGAAGAAATTCGCCGTTCTATCATTTTCCGATGCTCTCGATTAATCTTCATAATGTCACCTACCAGACACTTATTGTCCATATTGGCCTCCTTTCATTAACTAACTAATTATTAACACGTTAACTATTATACTATAAAAAACGGAAAAAGCCAATAGCTTTTTCCGTTTCTATTTCTTAAATATTTATTATTGCATAGAAGTTTTTCTTTCTGTTAAGACTCGCTCTAAGACAGACTTATAAATTAGTACCATATGAGCATCCACATAACAAAACTTATTAACAACAAATTCAAAAGTTTTGACTAAAAATAAAATACTAATTACTATTATACCTGGAATAGCTACACTTTGTATCGCATAACTTCCTATAATCGCAAATGCTATCAAATACGCTATAAATGCCCCAAGATAATTTTTACTAATATGAAAAGCATCCAATAAAGATTCATTCAAACGCTGTTGCATTTGAGTTAAATCTTCTTCATTCTTTTCTCGAATCGTATGATAAATATCATCAAAAATATCTTTACTATAGGCTTTCGATTCCCGAATCCCTTTTTTAATCGAAGCCGCATATTGTTCATACTTTTTATATCCAAATTCTTGCTTTAATGTTTTCTTTAATACGTTAAACAACTCATCAGTCCTTTCTACTTTTTTTCTTAGTATATTCGATTTTCCCTATATCATCAAGTGAAATGCACTAGAAAAATTTACAAAATGTTTACATCTTGTTCATGCTTTTATCAAATATAAATTATATAATAAAATTGTGAAAGAAACAATAGGTTGTTACGCTTATAAAATAATTTTTTCATAGAAAAGCCCAACAGTTCTTTCCTCTCTGTTGGACTTCTCCTCTTTTTATATTAAACCTTAACCTATTACTTATTTAATTTGTTACATTTGTATTAGTTGAACTTACTAAATTCCCTTCTGCATCATAAATTTCTTCTGTCCATCCTATTAAAATATCTTCTTCATAAAAATACTCAGTAATAATTTCTTCCAAAAAGCGGTTTTCTTCATCATAGATTATTTTTTGTTTGGATAATATTCTTCCTTGTGCATCATACTCTTCTCTTCCTATTATCCTACCTGTAACATTTTTCACTCGTGTTTTCCATCCTGTCAAAATGCCATTTTCATAAGAATAGTCACTAATTCTTTCTTCCAAGAAATTATTTTCTTCATCATAAAATTCTTCTTCTTTGTACAATACATTCCCTTGTTCATCATACTCTTCTTCGATTATCATTCTATCCACAATCTTTTTATATTGCACCGTAAATGTACCATCCTCATTCTTGGATAAAATTTCTACATATGCCAAAACACCATTCAAGCCATTTTCTACTCTTGATTTAATAGAACCATCCGAATACTCTGTATGCCATAATATAGAATTATAGTTTGGTAATCGTCTTAAAATATATGTATTTTCTTCATCATCGAAATAATAATATTCCAATTCTTCTTGTAAAATCCCTTCCGTATTATAAATTTTTTGCTTATCCATCCGACCATCTTCAAAAATCATTTCTATCGTTATGCCATCTGATGTCATAAATTTCTTTGTTCCTTCTGGTACAACTGTCAAAATTTCTGATGTAGAAATGTCCTCTTTGATAGTAAGCCGAGCTGTTCTACCTTCTGCTTTTCCATATTTTACATAATGATAATAATAACCTACGATATCATCTCCAAACACATCCACTACATCCGTATTACAATATTGATATACCGTATAGTCAAATTCTTTACTACCACTTCGACCTTCATAAATTCCATAATTTAAAAAATGTAGGATTGCTTTCGTAAAATCATATTCGACAGCTTCTGCGACATCTGTATTCATTTGCAAATATTCCATAGGAACTAAAACAGAACTCGCACTCTGTCCAAGATAAATACCAACATTCATCCAATACGAATATAACTCTAATTCGTCCGTTCCAATCGTTTCTAATAACATAGGATATCGTTGTAAATAATACTCCGCATCAAAAATACGATAAGATACAGCTTCTTTATCTACTTGTGCATAATTTTCTTCTAAAGTAAAGCAATACGTTACTAAAGATTCATCACCATCTGGAATCGTCCAATAAATACATCCATCCATATAGACAACATCTTCATTACAAGGAAACTCAATTCTTCCCATAGAAACAGGTTCTTCTTTTATTTCCCCATTTGCACCTAAAATCATATAAAAGCTATCTATCACTTTTTCTGTTTTATATTCTGCTTTTTGCCACATAATAATAATATCATTACTATCTGTTGCAACTACCTTTGGATTATATACAAAATATTCCTCCTCATAATTTGTCAACCAAATAACACCATAATCTATTGTATCTTCTTCCAGCCATAATCTTGTAACCGCATTTTCTACTTTACTTCCTGTAGCTGGTCGTTCTTCTACCACTACTACATAACAATCTTCGCCTTGATAAGACTTAAAATCTTTTTCTATAAATTGAATAAATAAATCTCTTGCTTCGCTATGTCCACAATAATCACGACTTGTTATCGCTGGTTCTAAAGACAACGTCCGTTCAGAAGCACCTACTAATACTCATCATAATTTAAAGCAACCGCTACGTCTTCATTTGCCATACAATAATATTCAAAATCGTACAAACTAGCTTCGATTTCTGCTCTTTGCTTTTCTGTTATTTGTTCTGTAGCATATACCATCGTTATTGGAATACATTGTCCTGCAACAGAAGTAGCTATCATTGCTCCCATCATACAAGAAGCTAATAATCCTTTTACTTTTTTACACATAGGTATACTCCTTATTCGAATTTCAATTTTTTATAAATAGTAAGTGTTTCAAAATATTTGAAATTCTATCTATTCTTCAAATTTTTTTGAAACACTTACTTTTCATTATCACTACTTTTCAATAACTACTACTACTTCATAACTTGTTTCTTTTGTATGCTCTGTTTCTTCAAACGTTACTGTGACAACTGCTTGTCCTGTTTTTAATGGTGTTATTACTCCTTCTTCTGTTATAGAAAGAATATCCGAATCGGAACTATACACTGGAATTGCATCTTGAATTCCGTAATAAGCATAAGAAAAAGCTTTTAATTGTTGTGCTCCTTCTTTTAGATTGATACTTACTTCTGTTACTGGATTCCAAACATCAGGCAATATTTTATATATTCCATTTTCCATATCCTGTTGTGCTATTGGTATCATACAACCATTATTTAAATTCTCTTTATCTAAACACCATTTTTGAATTATTTTTTCTCCTTGTATCTTATGTAACATTGCCTCTGTTTTTAATTCTTCTACTGTTACTTCCTCAAAAGAAGTATATTGGGATGGTATAGAATATACATTCATACAAGTATTTCTTCCTGGTCCACAAATAGTATCGCTCAAATACCAATTCCATTCATCATCTACATCCACATAGCCCATATTATAGCAGTTATATATTTTTTTATCTTTTGTCGAGATACCACCAGAATTATGTCCACCTACAAGTCCGGCAACCGTTTTTGCATCATTCAACCAAAGTTTTCCTGAAATCGTTCCAGCATTATAGCAATCATAAACCCATCCATAATTGCTTGATACAATTCCAGCTGCTGCAGAACCTGTTCCAGCTACAAATCCTTGATTCCAACAAGAATCAATTGTTGCAATTTGCCCTCTATTATCTCCAACAATTCCACCAGAATCTACTCCTAATACCACACCTGTATTACAACATCCATAAACTAAATTTTTATTGATACAACAAATACCTGCTGTATAATCAATATTCACATCTTCAATCAAACTATTATTTTCACAAAAAAGAATCCATCCATTGTTCTCATATGCTATAGCCGCACCATACATAATACTTTGACTTACTTTTATTGCTTTTACAATACCCATTTCTCCAATGATTCCAAAAAGTCCACCTTCCACTCCACTAATCGTATAAAGATTATAAAGAGTATGTCCTTGTCCATCCAAAGTTCCTTCAAAGAAAATACCACTCGAGGTAGAAGCAATAGATGTCCAAACTTTTTCTATAGAATCATCTTCATTAAAAAACATATCTTTTCCAAGTAATATTTTCTTTCCTTCCATTGTATTTCCACTATTTACAATCTGAGCAAGTCCAGCTAATTGTTGTGGTGTTGTTAATGTAAATTCTTCTTGTCCTTCCTTATACCAACTTATATCTACGTTTCCATCCCATGCATCTTTAGAAGGCACAGAAACACTATCTGCTACTTCATAATTTCCTATACACGAAAAGTCTGTCAAAGAATAAAGAGTTCTTTTTCCATTGATATATCTTGTCCATGTGATACGACCATTCTCAAAAATAGGTTCACATTGTGTTAATTCTGCTCCTGCCAGTGACTTCATACTGCTAATTACTTCTCCTTGGGCATTGACCATTACATAATTTACACTGCCTCCATTATCAAAACAATTCCACAGAACAGCATACATTTCCTCTGCTACTTTCATCACCTTTGCATTACATACATTAGAATAATTATAAATAGAACTATTTGTTAGCCATGTTACTTGTGCTGTTGTTTTTCCTTTTTCTACATAAGATAAGTATATATTATTAACTGCTTTTTTCTTTTGAGTTCCTACTACAAGATATCCCGTCTCCGTAATCTCCATTCCAGAAACATCTGTATTCGTTACATTATCACCAAATTGTCCAGGAATATCCAACATCTTTACTAACATACCTGGTTTTTGCTGTAAACAAACTGCTCTAGGGTATCCATCTCCTAAATCTACATAAATCGGATTATCCCCATCATATTTTACAAGCTGTCTAAAAGAATGACTAACATGAATATCAGCCTGATATCCTATTCCATATCTATCTTCTATTGTCATTGTTTCTGAATTAATTCGCAATGCAATATTCATCTGATGCCAATCTATTCTTTGTCTTGATGTATACACAACTAAATGATTTCCAGATTCTGCAATAGAAACAGTTCCTGCATCAAATGGTACAGTAGTATAACAATCTTCACAAAAAACAGAAAGTGCCTTGATACGATTAAAATTTTTATCATACTTTACAACCCTATAGATTTCTTTTCCATTAGCAACACCCGTTTGTCCAAAAACAAAATAGTTGTATGTTTCTCCTGAATAGTAACCACCAAAAATAGGTAATTCAAATTCTAATTCTTTCTCTGATATAAGATTTTCATCTTCATCAAAATCCAAAATATGTATTTTATCATCTATTAAAACTTCTTGATATCCAATTTCTGTCTTACTTAAATAAGAATTGCATATTGTTCCATATACCGAAAGATTAAGCAATTTGTTATGAAACGACTCCAAAATAACTACTTGTGTTGGAATTGGTGTCACTGTTGGCGTTGGTATCGGTGTTACTGTTGGGCTTGGTATTATCGTTGGTGTTGGTATTGGCGTTACTGTTGGATTATTATTTTCTAAAGTGGCTGTTCTATTTTCTTTTCGTCCATAATTAACATAATGAAAATAATATCCTACAATATCCTCTCCAAACACTTCTACTACATCTTTATTACAGTACTTATACACCGTATAATCAAATTCTCTGCTGCCACTTCTACCTTCGTAAATACCATACTGTAAAAAATGATTTGTTGCGG
Source organism: uncultured Lachnospiraceae bacterium (assembly GCA_937891165.1). Lineage (GTDB taxonomy): Bacteria > Bacillota > Clostridia > Lachnospirales > Lachnospiraceae > SIG299. The sequence continues at coordinate 7,355 of CALAEX010000160.1, forward strand.
CTTCATAATCATTTCCCACTACTTCTGCCACATCTGTATTAATAGTTAAATATTCTTTTGGGTCAAATACAGGACTTGCACTCTGTCCTAATGCAATTCCTTCTTCCATCCAGTATATATATAGTGCATTTTTTTCTGTTCCTACACTCTGTCTTAATTCTGGATAGTTCTCTAAATAA
>CALAEX010000161.1 GCA_937891165.1 uncultured Lachnospiraceae bacterium
TCCCCTCAAGATTGAGGGGAACGGGGAGTTGATGTGTGCAAAGCACACTTTTTTAGTCCTTATTATAAGCTACTTAAAAAGCCTTGTCAATCAAACAAAACCCATTTTTTCGTATATTTTGCTATAAAGCACCCTTTGCAAAGTCGCTAAATAAAAGGCTTTTTAGAGAATGTTACATTTTCATATAAAATGTAACATTTTTATGGAAAATAAATCCAAATATAAGGTTTTAGAAAGTAGAGAGGATTCTAGATACCTGGATGAAAGAATGAGATTTTACAGGAGGAGAAAAAATGGAAACAAAAAAACAATATGCTTGGAATGTTTGGCATATGGTGGCTATGTTTTTTATGACAATAGCTTTGGTATGTTGTGCGAAGTTGCCGATAGTGCAGAGTTTTGCAGAAGAGGTAACAGTAACTCCAACACCAACGGTAGTAGCAAGTCCAACGATTGAACCTGAGGAACCAAGTAAGACTACAATTGATAATAAAACATATTATGAAATTGATACGGCAGCAGAACTTTATTGGTTTGCAGGATTAGTAAATGGTACACTTAAAGATGCAGAAGGAAATAAAATTGATGCAGAAAAAGATGCGAATGCTATATTAACTGATGATATTGATTTAAATAAAGATATAACTATGGGAAATGTAGATTTTACTCGGATTATCAATGGTACTTTAGTTGATGACAATGAAGTTGCAATATCTACGGAAGGATGGATAGAATGGACTCCAATTTCTGGATATTCGGGAACATTCGATGGCCAAGGTCATATTATTTCTCATTTGTTTATTGATAAACCAGATAGTATAGACTTGGGCTTTCTTTCATGGAGTACGGAAGAAGCAGTAGTTAAGAATTTTGGTATAAAAGATTCTTATATTCGAGGTTATATGTGTTTAGGAAGTATTATTGCTAATGGTACGGGTACTATTGAGAACTGTTTTAGTGATGCCACTATAGTAAGTACTTTTGCAACTACATCTAGTACAGATGAGAGACAGAAATATTTTGTTGGTGGTATTACAAGTGGTAAATTAAACCTCGACGATGGTGCTTCAGGAAATCAAAAATATAGTTTACAAAATTCTGCAACAGTAAAAAATAGTTATTTTGCTGGAACAATATATTTTAATGGTGGTGCAGGTGGAGAAAAATATGCGATAGGACCTGTCAGTATTAATACTACGGGTGGAATTCAGGTTAAAATAATAAATTGTTTCAGTACGAATCAGTTAAAGAAGTTTGGCAGTGAGGAGGGTCTTACGAGTGCTGATTATAACGGATTTATACCAATAACAAATGACCAGGTTGGTGAACAGTTAGTACATATGTTACAGGAGGGAATGTTAAACGGAGAAAATTATTGGAGTCAAGGGGAAAATGATTATCCAATTCCTAAAAAGGGGGATGTGATATGTCATATATATACTGGGGATGATAGCAAATGTTATTGTGGAAAGTATCAATTAGAGGAAAAGTTAAATGATATTTGGAAGACTATTTCTGTAATGTCGGCAGAAGATATACCAACAAAAGATAGCAACGGATATTATGAACTTGATTCTGTACAGGATTTATATTGGTTTGCCGGTTTAGTCAATGGTAATAAATATGTATGTAGAAAATATACATATAAAGATGAAGAAATAGAGATTAAACAAAATGTGTTAGCGAATGCAATCCTTACAAAAGACATTAAAGTAAATGAAAAGGTTATAAAAGAAGATGGAAAATCATTAGTAGATGATACTAGTACTTTAATTCCTTGGATACCAATGGGGGAAGATGATATAACATATTCTGTATTAGGCATGGCAAAGGTTTTAAAACCGTTAGCTTATATGGGAACATTTGATGGAAATGGTCATACCATATCTGGGTTATATTGGCCATACGAGAGGTCTTATAATGGTTTTTTTGGAGTAATTACAGCAGAAGGTGATGGTGACCCATGTGGAACGATACAAAATCTTGCTATAAAAGATTCTTATTTTATCTCTGGTGGGGGTATTTGTAACAGTAATGACGGATTAATAAGGAATTGTTATAGTAATGTTGTAATAGGTTCTAATGGAGGAGGACTTGTTGGTACTAATTATAGTATGATAACTAGGAGTTATTATGCAGGAACATCTCCATATGCTATTTATAGCGCAAAAGGAACAATAAAATATTGTGTGAGTAATACAGATTTATATGCTAGTTCTGAAAAGCTTGAACAAGTTGGAAATTTTTATATAGAAGATGGAGTTTATAAGGGTGATGGTATCTCTAAATTTAATAAATTATTATCATCTGAATCTTGGAAAGAAAACGGTACATTTACTTATATTTTAAATAATGAGAGAACAGAGGAAGAACCAATTCGTTGGTATCAAACAATTGGTAAAGATAGTGAACCTGTATTAGCCATGGATGATACAGAGCATGCAATAGTATATGGGGGTACACCAACGGGAGAAGCGGATGCTCCTTTCCATTGTTGGAATACACCAGAAGTGTCAGAACAAGGACATGTTTATGGCACGAGTGGTCCGGAACAGTATTATTGTAGCTATTGTTATGCACCAAATGTTGATGCAGTAATAGAAGTAGATGATACGACAACTACGACATTAATTAAAGATAGTACATGGCAGATTAATAGTAAAGATGCATTAATTGCGTTTGGTACTTATATGAATAAGTATTATGGGGACATTAATAAAATAAGAGTATATCAAGATGCAGTATTGCTGGACGATATTGATTTAAATCCTGATATGGGTATTAAGTTAGAAGATTTTAGTAAAGTGTCTATTGGTGGTACATATAAAAAGTTACTTTATGATGGTAAAGAGGTGGATACTACAGGTTGGTTTGAATGGACTCCAATCTTTGTTAACGGAACACAATATTCAGGAACATTTGATGGACAAGGTTATGAAATTAAGCATTTATATACTAATGAAAATGAAAAACTTAGTGGTTTATTTGGTTCCTGTAGTGCAATAGCAACTATTCGGAATCTTGGTATAAGAGATTCTTATATTATAGGAGAAAAATACTGTGCTAGTATTAGTGCACTAGGTGGACAGATTGAAAATTGTTATAGTAACGCTATTGTAGCAACAAGTTCATCTGGAACAATAGGAGGAATTGCTTTAGGAGGATCGTATGGGGTTGAACTTAGTATATCAAATAGTTATTTTATAGGTAAACTATATAACCCGTATGGCGCGAGTGGAATGGCATTTCCTATTGGTCAGGTATATTATAATAATAATAATAATAAACTAACGAAATGTGAAAATACAAGTGTAGGAGGATGTTATTTTTCAGAGAATACGCTTATGGATGGTACGTCTCTTCAGAAGTATGCGTGTGTAGGAAGTACTTTGATAGGTTCGGAAGAAATAGAAAATAAGCACTTGGTACATCGACTTCAGTATCAAACAAATAATACTTTGTGGATACAAGATGAAGCGAAAGGATATCCTGTACCAAAAGTCCTAACAGATGATACGAAGATTATTGAGCATAGCTTTAATAACAGTGTATGTTATTGTGGAAAAGACGAGCGTTTTGATGGATATTTTAAAAAACCAGAGGAAAAAGATGGAGTATATGAAATTGCGAATGCAAACCAACTTTATTGGTTTGCAGGGTATGTCAATGGAGATATGCAAGTATGCGAAGATGGTCAGCCACATCCTAAAGCAAGTGCAAGACTTATAGCAAATATTACAGTAAATGAAGGAGTAATCGAAGGAGTATCAAAAAATTCCACTGACAGCTTCCTTCCTTGGCTTCCAATAGGAATGTACACTGATAAAGAATATCAGGGTACTTTTGATGGACAAGGATATGCTATTTCTGGATTATATAGTGTAATGGAAATAGAAGAAAAAGAGTATGAAGGTCAGAACTACAATGGTTTTTTTGGAATAGTAAATGGTGGTACTATTAAAAATGTAGCTATAAAAGACTCTTATTTTGAAAATACAAATAAGGATTCGAAAAGCGATCAACTTGGCAGTATTTGTTCTTGTCTTATAGGTAGTAGTAAAATTCAGGGATGTTATAGTGATGCCATATTAAAAAATGTAAATCAAGATGATTGTGGAGGTATTTGTGGGTACTCTTTTGAGTCGACAATAGAACAGTGTTATTATAATGGAAAAACTACAGAAGTTCATGAGAAACTTAAGCAAGGAATAGCAGCATATCATGGTAATGCTTCATGGTATTGTGCAACTACACAACAGATTAGTGCGGAGCCTGCAATGTTTGGAATAGTTTTGGATGATGAATCTGACAAAATAATATGGATGCCAAATACGGATGCATTTGTATCAAAATATAAGGACATTTTACCACAACAATTCAACGAAGAGTCTTCTAGCAAAGATTTCAAAAGTGGAGGTTTTTTGACTTATTTCTTAAATAAATGTCAAGAAACAGGAGATACCGTTTATTGGTATCAGACACTTGGCAAAGATGGAAATGAAGAGCCGGTATTACTTCATATGAATGAGACAGAAGACCCATCATCAATACCATTACGTGTGTATGCTGGTGAAAGATGTGATGGTACTCTTATATTTGCAAATGATCCGAACGATTTTGGAAAACATCAATATCAATATGAAGGAAAAAATATGATTTGTCGTTATTGTGGTCAGTCAGCATTTACTTTTGCTGGAACAACGCTTACTTTATATTCTGATTTATCTGTGAAGTTTTTAGTAGACAAGAATCTCTTTACAGAAATGGGCTATAAAGACCCATATGTAAGTTTCAATTTTGTAGGTCAATCTAGTACAGTTTCAGAGTATAGTGAGCAAGGTGATTATTATGTGTTTGAGTTTAAAAATATAGCACCAAATCAAATGAATGAAACAATTACTGCAACCTTGTATGCATATTATCAGGATGAAACAGAGCCATCTCAAAGTAAACCTCTCAAATATAGTATAGGACAATATTGCTACAATATGCTTAGTAAATATACAGAAGATAATGCTAAAGAGAGAACTTTATTAGTAGATTTATTGAATTATGGAGCAGCATCACAGAACTATACAGAATATAAGGCTACTGATTTAGTGAATGCAAACCTTACTCCGGACCAATCTGCTTGGGGTACGCAGAGTGCTAGAGAGTGGAAGAGTGAGTATAAGATAAGTCAAACTCCTGAAAAGCCATCTGTGACATGGAAAGGTGCAAATTTAAGATTAGAAGATGCAGTAACTATCGTATATATGATTCAAGCAGATAGTATTGATGGATTGACATTAAAGGTTAGTACTTCAGAACAGAATTGGAGTATTGCAAGTAATAAGTTTGTAAAACAAGAGGGTTATTATTGTGTTTATTTTAATGGTTTAAATGCAACACAGATGAGCGAAGTAGTAAATGCAACTGTTTATAAGGGCGATACTGCTGTAAGTGAGACTCTTACTTATAGTATCGAATCTTATGCTGCTGCAAAGAAGGATAGTACAGATGCTAATTTAGTAGCTCTATTAAAGGCAATGATGAACTATGGAGATTCTGCACGTAAACTAAAAGAAGGTGAATAAAAATGGAGAGAGAAGTATATAAGACACCAGAGATGGAAGTAATCTTATTTGAAACAGAAGATGTTATTACAACAAGTAGTATGGCGAATGGCTTTGACCTTGACCCAGATTTGTTTTAAAAATCAAGTATGAATTTAGACAAAGGTAATATTTTAGCTAAAAAAGTGCGGTAAAAATAAAATACTCCTCTTGAAATATTGTTTCAAGGGGAGTATATATTTTTACTTTTTTAAAAATTTAGATGTTTAATAGTGTAGCAATTTCTGCAAAATTGATAAGTAAATCATCATAAATATTTACTTTAATTGTGGAATAGAACGTATAAGGAATATTCAGAATATCTCCTTCAAAATAATTTACAGTTACAGCTTTTCGGCGAGGGTCTACAATCCAATATTCACGAACTCCTGCATTTTTATAGTAATATAATTTGCGAATATAATCATCAGATGCATTATTAGGTGAGACAATTTCAATAATGAAATCGGGAGCACCATTACAGCGTTTTCCGTCTAATTTATTTTTGTCACATACAATCATAATATCAGGTTGTACAATAGTGAGTGGTGTATCAGAAAGTTTTACATCGAAAGGAGCAGGGAATACAGAACAGTTTCCATTCTTAGATTTTATATAGTTCCGAATTATGACAAGTAGTTCTGTCAGTATTGTTTGATGTTCCTGTGAAGGGGATGCCATATCATAAATAATTCCATCAAATACTTCTATTCGTTCTTGGTCTGGATATTTGTCATATTGTTCTAAGGTGATAAGTTGTAATTGAGGTTGTAATGCTGGCATAGAATGCACTTCCTTTCTTAGCTGTTTGGCTATGAATAACTAATAAAACGGATTAAGAATATCCCATTGGTGAAAAAATATTATACATAAAGCATATAGTATTTTTGTATTTATTTCAAGATAAAATCAAGGTTTTCTTATAATTGACAGTCATTTAGAATCTTCGTATAATAAACTATAAATTTGACATGAAAGGAACGAATCATGTATAGTGGGATTTATAAAATAGCAGAGCGTATCATAGAAATTGTGTCTTTATATGAAGAAGTGCATCTACTTTGCAAAGAGTATCGTTGTGAGGGTGAAATAGAAGTGACAATAGAAATTAAACTATCTGATATTGTAGAGGAACGAGAAAAATCTGTGGCGGAGGATAAAAAAGAGGGGCTTCCAATACGTCAGTATCTAGACAGTTATTTAGAAACGTTAGCTGTTTATCGGAAATTAACGGAGTATTTGTTAGACTACAATATACTTTTATTTCATGGTTCTGTTGTGGCAATGGATGGATGGGGGTATTTATTTACAGCGAAAAGTGGAACAGGGAAATCCACACATACGCAGTTGTGGATGCAACAGTTTCAAGAACGTGCAATGATGGTAAATGATGATAAACCATTATTGGAGTTAACAGAGCAAGGGGTTCTTGTGTATGGAACTCCATGGGACGGAAAACATCATCGAAGTACAAATACATCTGTACCACTAAAAGCAATCTGTATTTTAAATCGAGGTTCGGAAAATAAAATAGAAAAAGTGGAGAAAAAGAAAGTATATCCGTTATTATTACAGCAAACGTATCGACCAAGAAAGGTAGAAAAGTTAAAGAAAACGCTTTGTCTTTTTGAACAATTAGTAGAGTGTTTGGATGTATATGTGCTTTTTTGTACGATGGAGAAAGAAGCGGCAATAGTTGCTTATGAAGGAATGCAATAAGAAAGGAAAAGTAGAGATATGAAATTAAAAGATGGATTTTTAACACATGAAATGGATGGAGAACAGATTATGGTGGCAGCAGATACGAGTGTGTTTGCTGGTATGGTTCGTAGTAATAAGACAGCAGCATTTTTGGTAGATTGTTTAAAAGAGGAAACAACAAAGGAACAAATAGTGGATAAAATGTTGAAAGTATATGACGCATCTAGAGAGCAGATAACAGGGGATGTAGAACGAATTTTAGGGATATTGAGAAAAATAGGTGCATTAGATGAATAAGACAACATTTGAAGAAGAATTAGAGCGTATAGGAAAGATAGTGTATACCAATGTTGGCGATAGTATGATGCCATTGCTTCGTGAAAAGCAAGATTTAGTTATTATAAAGAAAGTGGAACAGCCATTGAAAAAGTATGATGTGCCATTATATCGGAGGGATTCTGGGCAGTATGTATTACATCGGATTTTAAAAGTACGAAAGCAAGATTATGTGATTTGTGGAGATAATCGTTACCAAAAAGAAATAGGTATTACACAGAAACATATCATTGGTGTGTTGGATGGCATTGTAAGAGATGGCAAAGAACTTTCTGTTTCAGATTGGAGATATCGGCTTTATGTACATCTTTGGTGTGATTTTTTTTGGGTAAGAGCAATTTTTTTAATAGCAAAACAAGGCAAGAGAAAGATACTGTCTTATTGGAGAAAAAGAAAGCAGAGTAATTGAGGTCTGAGATGAAGAAAAAAGAAACAGTTGCTTTTTTTTATAAAAGTATGCAAGGAAAAAAACGAAGTATTGTACTTTTGTTGTTTCTACAGATAATTCTTGGAGTTACTGGTGTAGCGTATGCATGGTTACTTCGGCAAGTGATTGATAATGCAGTGGCACAAGAGGAATCTGCGTTTTTTGTAGCAGTAGCTTATTTTATCATACTTGTTGTTGTACAGATTTTATTACGAGCGTTCCTTCGTTTTTTAGAAGAATGGATACGTTCTGGATTAGAAAATAATTTGAAAGAGCGTTTATTTGGAGAGTTATTGTGTCGAGAGTATCATGCTGTGACAGGATTGCATTCAGAGGAATGGATGACTCGTTTAACGAATGATTCGGTTGTTGTGGCAGATGGTATTGTGACAATTGTGCCTGGATTAGTAGGAATGTTGACACGGTTAATTGGTGCTACTAGTTTATTAGTTGTACTTGCTCCGTGGCTTTTTTCTATTTTTTTGCCACTAGGGATTGGTCTATTGGTATTTACTTTTTGTTTTCGTAAAGTATTAAAGCGGTTACATCGTCAAATTCAAGAGGCAGATGGAAAAGTTCGAATATTTTTACAAGAGCATTTGAGTGCTTTGATGGTAGTAAAATCATTTTTAGCAGAAGGATTGGTTCAAAAAGAAGCAAAAGAGTGGATGAAAGCCCATCGCATGGCAAGAATGAAACGAAATCATGTGTCGAATTTGTGTAATGTAGGATTTGGTGTGGCAATGCACGGAATTTATATTGTTGGAGTTGCTGGTTGTGGTTATGGTATACTAAAAGGAACGGTTTCGTATGGTACGTTGATGGCAGTATTACAATTGATTGGACAGTTGCAAGCACCATTGGCAAATGTAACAGGATATTTACCAAAGTATTATGCGATGGTATCGAGTATGGAACGGTTGTTGGAGGCAGAGCAATTTTCGATAGATAAAACACAGGAGGAACTGTCAGTAGAAGAAAGTAAGGAATTTTATGACAAAGAATTTTTGACATTAGAATTTAGAAAGGTTGGGTTTCGATATCCACAAAAAGAACAAGAGGTATTTTCTCAGATGTCTATGACAATTTCTAAGGGAGAGTTTGTAGCGTTTACTGGTAAGTCTGGTTGTGGGAAAAGTACGAGTTTAAAGTTGTTATTAGGTCTATATCCTATTTCAGAAGGAGAATTTTGTTTGGTTGGGAAAAAACAAAAGTTGCCGATAACAAGAGCGTGTCGTAGGTTGTTTTCGTATGTTCCGCAGGGAAATTATTTAATGAGGGGAAAGATTAGAGATATTGTGACCTTTGGGCAAGAAAAGAAGGATATCAAAAAAATAGAACATGCTTTACAACTTGCTTGTGCAGAGTTTGTTTGGCAACTTCCAAATGGCATAGAAACAGAACTTGGCGAGCATGGAGTAGGGCTATCCGAAGGGCAATTACAAAGAATTTCGATAGCAAGGGCATTTTATATGGATAGTCCTATTCTTCTTTTGGACGAAGCAACGAGTGCATTAGATGAGCAAACAGAACGACAATTACTCTACAATTTGAGAAACTTTACAGATAAAACCGTGATTTTGGTTACACATCGACAATTAGCAATAGAGGCTTGCGACAGAGTAATTCGGTGGTAGAATAGAGAAAGGTGAAATAAGAAAATGAAACAAATAGGCTATCAGATGATATATGTAATGTCTTGTGCATTAAATCAGCAAAAACCTGTGTTAGATAGTGTAAAACAGATAGATATGACAAAGTTATATCAAATGGCAAAGTTTCATAGTGTAACGGCATTGATTGCAATGGGATTAGAAGATGCGGGAATAGAATTAAGCAAAGAATGGAAAGAAGCAAAACAAAAATCTATTCGGAAAAGTATGTTATTGGATGCAGAATTTCAGAAAGTTTCTACTTACTTAGAGCAGAATAAAATTTGGCATATGCCATTGAAAGGCAGAAGATTAAAAAATTATTATCCCAAAATAGGAATGCGAGAAATGGCAGATACGGATATTTTATTTGATGCTAATTTTCGAGAACAAATCAAAGCTTATATGCAAAGTATCGGTTATGAAGCAAAAAGTGTAGGTATAGGAAATCATGATGTTTATATGAAATTGCCAGTATATAATTACGAAATGCATGTAAGTTTATATGGAGAAGGACATAAAAAAGAATTTAGAGAATATTATGCACAGGTGAAAGAACGTTTATTATTAGAGGAAGGCAAACAATATTGTTATTCTTTTTCAAAAGAAGACTTTTATGTATACATGATTTCTCATGAATATAAGCATTATTCGTCAAGTGGTATGGGTATTCGTGCATTAGCAGATTGTTTTGTATTTTTAAAAGCAGAAGAACAGAATTTAGATTGGAATTATATTCAACAAGAATTGAAAAAATTATATATTTTAGAGTTTGAACAAAGCATAAGACTGTTAAGTAAAAAAATATTTGGTAGTAGTAATTTAGAGGAGCTGACGAAAGAAAAAAGAAATCAAGTAGAAACTTATGTGTTTTCCGGTACTTATGGAACGAAAGAACAATGGGTGGAAAAACGAGTGCAAGAATTAGAGCAAACAGGTCAAAAAGGAGTTGCTATATGGATTTATTTAAAACAACGATTATTTCCAGAAAAACGAGTGTTAGAGGTTATTTGCCCTGCTCTAAAACGTTATCCTTGGCTACTACCTTATGCATGGGCAAAACGAATTGCAAAAGCGATTGTGTTTAGAAGAAACCAAGTAGGACAAGAATTAAAATATTTAAATAAAGCTTCTAAAAAAAGGAATTAATAAATTTGGCAGAGCTACCATTTGGTAGCTCCGCCTTTTGTTTTATTATAAGAAGAAGTTGCATCAAAAGTGGCAATCAATTCTTTTTCTAAATCATTCATTTCTTGTTTTTCGCATCGTATAAAGCGAACATACACATGTTTTCCATATTTTATATCGGCATAAATATCTCCATTGCCTTTGCCATTGAAATGATTATGGACTCTTTGATAGACGTTGACAGATTGACCGATATAAATATTTTCATAGTTTTTCCAACGGTTTCGTTTGACTGGTCGATGATAAATGGTAATCACATAGCAACCCGGTCCATCTTCGTATTTAAAACCCGTTCGAGATTTGTCTTTGGCAATCCAGCGTTGTTCAAAATCTTTATAGTATAAAAATGTTCCAGAATATATTTCCCGTTTTAGTTTATTTTTTTTCCTATTTGTGATGAAAACAAGAAGAAGCAAAAGAATAATAAAAAAAATTATCCATAATTTTAATACATCAAATATCCATTCCATAAACCACCTGTAACATTTTTTTTATTTTTTACTGGCAGCAGCTTCTCGCTCCCAGCAGATTTCTTTCCAGCTTGGAAGTTTTTTGATTCGCTCAGTTAAATCTTTAAGAGCAGTAGGAACATCAATATTTTGTGGACATATTCTAGTACATTTGCCACAACGAATACAAGCAGAAGGTTTTTTGTTTTCTTCCATAAATTCAATATGCATTACGGCATTGATAGTAGGTAATAAACGAACTTCATTGTAAGTACTAAGAAGGGTTGGAATATCAAGTCCCATAGGACAGCCATCACAACAATAACGACAGGCTGTACATGGAATGGAATCTTTCATTCCTTCGGCGATATCCAATAATAGTTTCGTTTCTGCATCAGATAATGGTTTTTGCTCTGTAAATGTCTTTACATTGTCTTTCATTTGTTCCATATTGGACATTCCACTTAATACCATTTTTACGTTTGGAAGTCCTTGTAAGAAACGGAAACCCCATGCAGGAATGGATTCATCAGGACGAAGTGCTTTTAAGGTTGCTTCGTTTGTTTCATCAAGTTTTGCTAGTTTGCCACCACGCACAGGTTCCATAACCCAAACAGGGATGTTATATTTTTCGAGAAGTTCATATTTTCCTTTGGCATCTTGCAATGTCCAATCAAGATAATTTAGCTGGATTTGACAAAATTCCATATCTTCTCCACAAGCTTCTAAAAATTCCTGTAAGCTTTTGGTCTTTGCATGGGAACTAAAACCAAGATGTTTAATACGACCGAGTCGTTTTTGTTCTTTGAAATAGTCAATAATGCCCCATCGAGAGTCAAGGTAAGTTTCGATAGATTTTTCATATACATTGTGAAGTAAATAAAAATCGAAATAATCTACACCACATTTTTCTAGTTGTTCTTCAAAAATTTCAGCAGGATTATAACCGCCTGATAAAATCTGATGACCAGGGTATTTTGTAGCAAGATAAAAACTGTCACGAGGATATTCGCTTAAAATACGACCAATCACTCGTTCCGATTCACTGTTATGATAAGGATATGCAGTATCAAAGTAATTTACGCCATGTTCTATGGCATAACGAGTCATTTCTTTTACTTGTGCTTCATCAATACTACCATCAGAAAGCATAGGTAAACGCATTGTACCAAAACCAAGTAAAGATAATTGTTTTTCTTGAAAAGTACTGTAAATCATAAGAAGAGCCTCCTTTTTTCTTTTTCGTATAAAAGTAGTATAACAGGTGATAAGAATTGGTCAACTAATTTTTTTGTTTCCTATATTATTTGCTATGCATAACGGACGTGTGACTTTAGTCGTCTAAAGCTTCACAATAGCTAGACAAGTGCTATTTTTTTTGGTAAAATATAAACATAAGTGCATAATAAAAAAGAAAGCAGGTGGCGACAGATGAACATATTTGATGTACTAACATTGATATGTGGATTAGCATTATTCTTATATGGAATGGATGTTATGGGTGATGCACTAAAGAAGAGTGCCGGGAACAAACTAAAAACAATTTTAGGAAGTTTAACATCAAACAAGTATAAAGGATTTTTGCTTGGTCTTGTAGTAACAGCAATTATTCAATCTTCCTCAGCAACAACGGTTATGGTTGTTGGTTTTGTAAATTCTGGTACAATGCTTCTTTCGCAGGCAGTAGGAGTAATTATGGGTGCTAATGTTGGTACTGCAGTTACTTCTTGGATTACAGCATTGAACGGAATTAGTGGTGGTTCTGATGCAACAGCATGGCTTAATTGGTTAAAACCGGATGCATGGATGCCAATTCTTGCGTTAATTGGTATTGCTCTTTTAATGTTCTCTAAAAATGAGAAAAAGAAAGATGTTGGTACCATTTTAATGGGATTTGCCATTTTGATGGTTGGTATGGAAACGATGTCTGGTGCTGTGAGTGGATTAAGAAAAAGTGAAGAATTTCATCAAATTTTGACATTGTTTACGAATCCTTTGCTTGGTATATTGGCAGGTACTGTACTGACAGCTGTTGTACAATCTTCTTCGGCATCGGTTGGTATTTTGCAGGCACTTTCTAGTACAGGTGCAATTACATTTAGTGCGGCAATACCAATTATTATGGGACAAAATATTGGTACTTGTGTAACGGCATTACTTTCTTCTATTAATGTAAATAAAAATGGTAAAAGAGCAGCATTAGTTCATTTATATTTTAATATTATTGGTGTTGCTTTATTTATGTGTTTATACTATTTGATTGGTTCTTTGTTAAGTGGAACAGATTTTAACATATTAGGAATGGCACAGTCTACGGCAATTGATATGTGGGGAATTGCGGGAACTCATACAATATTTAAGATTTTTTCTGTTATTTTATTGATGCCATTTTCTGCTTGGCTTGAGAAGTTAGCAACAATGACTGTAAAAGGTTCGGATGATAAAGGTGATAGTTATACAAATATGTTAGATGATTTATTGTTAGATACACCTACTGTTGCAATTGAACGTAGTTATGAAGTAGCAGACCAGATGGCAAAAATTTCTGTAAAGTCATTAAGGAAAGCAATTTCCTTGTTAGATAATTATGATGTGAAAATAGCACAGGAAATTCGAGAAGCAGAAAACACGAGTGATATATATGAAGATGCGTTAGGTTCTTATTTAGTGAAACTTTCTTCTAGAAGTATGACGGAAAATGATAGTAGAGAAGTAACGAAACTGTTATATATGATTGGTGATTTTGAACGTATTTCTGACCATGCTGTAAATCTTGTGCTTTCGGCTGAAGAAATGAAGGATAAAGAAGTTACATTTACGAAGAAAGCAGCACAGGAACTTCATGTATTATATCAAGCAATTGATGAAATCGTAACTATGACAGAACAAGCTTTTGTAGAGAAAGATATGAAACATGCATATACGGTAGAACCACTTGAGCAAGTAGTGGATTATTTGAAGGAACAAATTCGTATGCATCATATTATTCGTATGCAGAAAGTGGAATGTACGATGGAACTTGGATTTGTATTATCTGATATTTTAACAAATTTAGAGCGTGTCTCTGACCATTGTTCTAACATTGCAGGTTGTTTGATTGAAATGACAGAACATGCCACATTAGATTTGCATGAATATTTACACAAAGTACATAAAGACGGAAAAGAGTTTGAAACTTTGTATCATTATTATAAAGATAAATATGCACTTGTATCTTTACAATCTAAGGAAAAGTAAAATAAGTCCCTTACCCACTACTTAGTGTTTTATGTACTAAAAGTGGGAGACTTCAGTTAAAAAATATAAAAAAGTGGCTGTCTATTTCTAGCCTGATATCAGTCAGGAAATAGACAGCCATTTTTTTAGAGTATTATATCATTATTTTCCGAAATATCTGTTTAATAAACCTTCAAAAGCCTTACCATGTCTTGCTTCATCTCTAGCCATTTCGTGAACAGTATCATGGATAGCATCTAAGTTAGCAGCTTTTGCTCTCTTTGCAAGGTCAAATTTACCAGCAGTAGCACCATTTTCAGCAGCAACTCTTAATTCCAAGTTCTTCTTTGTAGAGTCAGTTACTACTTCACCGAGTAATTCAGCAAATTTTGCAGCGTGTTCTGCTTCTTCCCATGCAGCTTTTTCCCAGTAAAGACCGATTTCTGGATAACCTTCACGATGAGCAACTCTAGCCATTGCAAGGTACATACCAACTTCTGTACATTCGCCTTCAAAGTTAGCACGTAAATCATTTAAAATGTCTTCGCTAACACCTTTTGCTACACCTACTACGTGTTCTGCTGCCCAAGAAAGACCACCTTCCTGCTTTGTGAATTTATCAGAACCTACGTGACATACTGGACATTCTGCTGGAGCAGAGTCTCCTTCGTGAACATAACCACAAACATTACATACATATTTTGCCATAATTTTATTCTCCTTTTAAAAAATTTTATTGTTAAAACATTGTTCTGAGTATTTTGTTTTGAGTATCGTAATCAAGTGGAGTAGATTTATAACAACACTGTAGTATTTAGTGTATATTTAAATCAGTAATGATTACTGATATTATATTACTAAACATTTACTCATTTGTCAATACCTAATTGATATTTTTTTTACACATAGGACAAAGACCATGAAATAATACTTGATGACTTTCCACAATACCATCAAAACCAACATTCGCTAGTGTATTAATATGTTCTAGACAAGTTGTTTTTAAATCTAGAACGTGGTTACAATGGTTACAAACAAAATGGTAATGAAGTTGGGTGTTACCATCGAAGCGTTCTGAGCCAGTTCCTTGCGTTAAACGAAGAATTTCGCCTTCCTCTACTAGTAAATTTAAGTTGCGATAAACAGTACCAAGACTTACTTTAGGGTATAATTTTCGAACATGGGTATATACCATATCAGCAGTGGGATGGTCTTTTGTTTCACGCAGGTAATCTAGGATGGCTTGTCGTTGTCTACTAAATTTTATACCTGCCATAAGTACTCCTAACTAATCTCTTATAAAGATAAATTGCTTTATTATTAAAAAATAAAACAGTAATAATTCCTAAAATTATTATAAAATAAGATAATATACTTGTCAAGAATTAATTATGTTTACCAATTACAAGATTCTTCTAAAATTTGAACAAGGGAAAGGAAGCCTTCTTTATCTTCTTCGTCAAAGCGATTTAGGAAAGGACTGTCGATATCTAATACAGCAACTATTTTTCCATTTTTATGAATTGGTAAGACAATTTCTGAATTAGAAGTAGAGTCACAAGCAATATGACCTGGAAATTGATGAACATCTTTTACAAGCTGAATTTCATCTGTAGCAAGAGCTGTACCACACACACCACGACCATTTGGAATACGAATGCAAGCGGTTTTTCCTTGAAATGGACCTAAGAGTAAATATTCTTTGTTTGTAATTTCGTCTGTTTCTACGATATAAAAGCCCACCCAGTTGATATTTTTTAATGCATGAAAAAGTAAAGCAGATGTATTAGCAAGATTAGGAATGATATGACGTTCTCCATCTGTTAGTGCTTTTAATTGTTCTGTTAATAAGGAATATAATTCTTTTTTGTTTTCTGGGTAAAAATTAAGATGTGTTTCTGACATAGGTGTTATCTCCTTTTATTTTAGTTATAATTTTACTATACCATAGAAACTTGGTATTGACAAATTAGTGCAAAGTCTAGAATTTTTATTTTACATGTGGTACAATAGTCCTAGAAAAATAGGTGATTATAAATTACTGCTATGGATAAAATAAAAATGGGAAATAAGAGAATTTTAACACTAAATCTTCGGAGTAAGTTTGTATGTAAAATTTAAGTAAAATTTCATCAAATTATATAGAAAATATAAATTTTGAATTGAAAAATATTAGATTTTATTTTATGATTCAAAGTAAAGGATATTTCATCCTTAAAAAATCATAGGATAAAAGGAGCAGACTATGGACATTTTTGGCGTATTTTCAATGGTTGGCGGTTTGGCACTATTTCTCTATGGTATGGACATCATGGGAAAAGGATTGGAAAAGTTGTCTGGCGGACGTTTGGAGCGTTTGCTTGAGAAATTAACGTCCAATCGTCTCAAAGCGGTAGCATTAGGTGCTTTAGTAACCGCAGTAATTCAGTCGTCATCTGCAACTACTGTTATGGTGGTTGGTTTCGTAAACTCTGGTATTATGAAACTCGGGCAGGCAATCGGTATTATTATGGGTGCTAATATTGGTACGACGATGACTTCTTGGATTTTAAGTTTATCTGGAATTGAAAGTGGTAACTTTTTCATAAAGATGTTAAAACCAAGTTCGTTTTCTCCAATTTTAGCTTTGATTGGTATTATTTTTATTATGTTTTCCAAACAGGAAAAGAAAAAAGATATTGGTGGAATTTTAATTGGATTTGCTATTTTAATGACTGGTATGGACAATATGAGTGCGGCAGTAAAACCACTTGCTAATGTACCAGAAT
The DNA here is from genome assembly GCA_937891165.1 of uncultured Lachnospiraceae bacterium. Classification (GTDB taxonomy): domain Bacteria; phylum Bacillota; class Clostridia; order Lachnospirales; family Lachnospiraceae; genus SIG299. The sequence goes on from CALAEX010000161.1 coordinate 17,332, forward strand.
TTACTAATATTCTATTAATGTTCTCTAATCCAATTCTTGGTATGATAGCAGGTATGGTATTGACTGCAATTATTCAAAGTTCTTCCGCTTCCGTTGGTATTTTACAGGCTCTTTGTGCTACAGGTGCAGTTTCCTTTGGAACAGCAATTCCAATTATTATGGGTCAAAATATTGGTACTTGTGTGACTGCAATTATTTCTTCTGCAGGTGCAAGTAAAAATGCAAAGAGAGCTGCGGCAGTGCATTTATATTTTAATATTATTGGAACAGCATTATTTATGATTGTATTTTATACGATTAATGCAGTATCAACATTTTCATTTTTAGGAGATGCAGCAAATGCAAGTGGTATTGCTGTAGTGCATAGTGTATTTAATGTGACAGCAACTTGTATTCTGCTTCCATTTTCTGGATTGCTTGAAAAATTGGCAATTATGACAATTAAAGATTCTAAAGCAGACAAGCAGGATGACCGTTTCAAAGTATTGGATGTTCGTTTTTTAGAAACTCCTTCCTTTGCCTTAGAACAGTGTAAAAATGTAACCGATGAAATGGCACGAATTACAAAAGAATCTTTATTTAGTGCAATTGATTTATTGAATCATTATGATGCAGAAAAAGAAAAGCAGTTAATGGAAATGGAATCATTAGTAGACCGTTATGAAGATGAACTGGGTGCTTACTTAGTAAAATTAAGTTCTAGAAATCTTTCAAATAAGGAGAGTCATACTGTAAATACATTGATTCATTCCATTGGAAATTGGGAGCGTATTTCTGACCATTCTGTAAATCTTTGTGATACAGCAAGAGAAATTCATGAAAAGAAGTTGTTGTTCTCGAAGCAGGCAACCGAAGAATTAGCTATATTTACAAGGGCAATTAAAGATATTGTGAATATGACAGTAGAAGCATTTGAATATGAGGATATTCGTATGGCAAAGAAAGTAGAGCCATTAGAAGAAGTGATTGACTATTTGAATCGTAAGATTAAAGACCGTCATGTACAAAGACTTCGTGCTGGAGAATGTACCATTGAATTAGGGTTTGTATTACAAGATATTTTGAACAATTATGAAAGAGTATCTGACCATTGTTCTAATGTAGCAGTTAGTATTATTCAGACAGAAGATTATGATGTAGAAGCACATGAATATTTGGATGCTTTAAAGAATGTAGATAATGAAGCATTTAGAAAAGCTTATAAAGAGGAAAAAGAAAAGTATCGTTTACCTGTAGTGGAAAAATAAATCGTATTATTTAGCGGCCACAGGCCGGAAGCCTTTTGGTGTCCGGTTTGTGGTTCTTTATTTGGAGGAATAGATGGCACTGATTTATATTGTAGAGGATGATAGGAATATTAGAGAGATTGAAACGATTGCGTTGAGTAATAGTGGTCATGTTATAAAGTCTTTTGAAACCGCAAGAGAATTTTATCAGAAGTTAGAGGAAAAACTTCCAGATTTAGTTTTATTAGATATTATGTTGCCAGATGAGGATGGTTTAGAGATTTTAAAAAAAATTCGTAATAGAAAGCATACAAAAAAGCTTCCTGTTCTTATGTTGACTGCGAAATCAACCGAGTTAGATAAAGTAAAGGGGTTAGATATGGGAGCAGACGATTATTTGACAAAGCCTTTTGGAGTGATGGAGTTAGTGTCAAGAGTAAAAGCGTTGCTTCGCCGAACGAAGAGTGAGCGAGAGGAAACGACATTAGAATTAGGTGGAATTGTTGTGGATGGAGAGAGAAGATTGGTATTTGTGAATGAACAGCTTTGCGAGTTGACGTTTAAAGAATATGAATTGTTACGGTTTTTAATAGCAAATGCAGGAATTGTATTGACAAGAGAGCAGATGATGGAGCAAGTTTGGGGAACTTATTTTGAGGGAGAAACAAGAACAGTGGATATGCATATTAAGACACTTAGGCAAAAGTTATTGACGGAGGGTGTAAGAATTAAAACAATAAGAAATGTAGGATATGTAATAGAATGAGAAGAAAAATTAATCAGCAGTTGATTTTGACCTCTTTGTTTGCTACTATGTTGACGATGGTATTGATGCTTTTTTTATTTTGGCAATTATTTGAACAACAAGTATTTGAAGATTTAAAAGCTTATATTGAATTACTAGAAAGAACAAATTTATATCAAAGCGAAAAAACGTATCAAGCAAAGTTGGATGGGGAAATACTTCGTGTAACTTGGTTAGCAACAGATGGTAGTGTGTTAGGAGATACAGACGTAGACCAAACATTGATGGAAAATCATGCAAATCGTCCAGAATTTATACAGGCGTTGAAGCAGGGCGAGGGGCAGGATATTCGGGAATCAGAAACATTAAATGAAAATATGTATTATTATGCTGTAAGGATGGAGGATGGAACCGTACTTCGTTTAGCAAAATCTGCTAGAAGTGGCTGGAATATTATTTTAAATGCTATTCCTGGAATACTGATTGCTTTTGTTATGATGGTGTTATTTTGCATTTTAGTTGCAAGAGTGTTTGCAAAAAATATCATTCGTCCATTGAAGGAATTAGCTACAAATTTAGATAAAAATGAGGGACAGATTCCTTATAAAGAATTGACTCCTTTTATAACAACAATTCGAGTACAACATGAAAATATTTTGCGTACGGCAAGGATACGACAGGAGTTTACAGCAAATGTGACACATGAATTAAAAACACCGTTGACAGTAATTTCAGGATATTCAGAATTATTAGAAACTGGTTTAATTAAAGGGGATGAAGTGACTCGTTATGCAAAAGAAATTAGACATAATTCTCAGCGGTTATTATCATTAATCAATGATATTTTACATTTATCTGAAATGGATAGGGTAGACTATGAAGTGCCAATGCAGTCAGTTTCTTTATCAGAATTGGCAAAAAAATGTGTAGAGGGACTTTTCATAAATGCAGAAAAACGAAAAGTATCTTTACGATATATTGGAGAGAGTGCTATCGTTTATGGAAATAAAGAGTTGCTTGAAGAATTACTTTGGAATCTTTGTGAAAATGCGATTCGTTATAATGTGGAAGGTGGTATTGTAAAAGTACAAGTAGAAAAAAGAAAAGAAGAAGTATATTTAACAGTAAGTGATACAGGAATTGGAATTTCTAAAGAACATCAGGAACGCGTATTTGAACGTTCTTATCGGGTGGATAAAAGTCGTTCAAAAGAGTCAGGAGGAACAGGGTTAGGACTTGCGATTGTGAAACATATTGTGCAACAACATGAGGCACAGTTGACATTAGAGAGTGAAATAGGGAAGGGAACAAAAATAAAGGTTTGTTTTTCCTGTTATGAAGAGATAAGAAAGGAAAAGTAGTATGATAACTTGGCAGGATATTGTAGCAGATGATGCAGTAAAAACATATATTAAAAAAGCAGATGAGTCGTTGATTGCTCTTGGCTATACAGAGCATAGTTTTCCTCATGTGGGGAAAGTAGCACAGTTAGCAGGGCGTATTTTAGAAACATTGGGCTATTCAGAAAGAGAAGTGGAGCTAGCCAAGATTGCAGGATATTTACATGATATTGGAAATGTAGTGAATCGTGTAGACCATGCACAAAGCGGTGCAGTGATGGCATTTCGTATTTTAGATAGACTTGGAATGTCACCAGATGAAATTTCTACGGTGATTACAGCCATTGGAAATCATGATGAATCTACTGCATTTCCAGTAAATGCGGTGGCAGCAGCGTTAATTTTAGCAGATAAGACGGATGTACGTGATACGAGAGTAAGAAATCATGATATTGCAACCTTTGATATCCATGACCGTGTAAACTATTCGGTAAAGGCAGCAGATGTTTTTGTAGAGAAAGATTCGCATATAGAATTGAAATTGAAAATAGATACTTCGATTTGTGCTGTGATGGATTATTTTGAAATTTTTATGAATCGTATGATTTTATGTAGAAAAGCGGCTGAGAAATTAGGGCTTTCCTTTCATTTAGTTATTAATGGACAGAGAATTTTATAAATCATGTGATATTTTTTGAAAAAAATGCTTGATTATCTGGAAAAAAAGAGTATGATAGGGAGGAAGATTTGGTTACATGAACTGAAGAACAGTGAGAGTAACAGAAAGTTTGGAAAGATAGGATGGATTCAAATATATGAGTAAGGTTGTAAAATTCGGTGGCAGTTCTCTTGCGAGTGCAGAGCAATTTCAAAAAGTTGCAAATATTATTCATGCAGATAAGGATAGAAGATATGTTGTTCCATCTGCTCCTGGAAAACGCTATAGTACAGATACAAAAGTAACGGATATGTTATATGAATGTTATGCATTAGCAGAAGCAGGAGAGCCTTTTTATGATAAATTAATGCAGATTAAAGGCAGATACGATGAAATTATTACAGGTCTTAATTTAAATCTTAGTTTGGTAGAAGAATTTGAACGGATTAAAGAGAACTTTCAAAATGGAGTAGGGACAGATTATGCAGCTTCTCGAGGAGAATATTTAAATGGTATTGTAATGGCAGAATACTTACAATTTCAGTTTTTAGATGCTGCTGAAGTAATTTTCTTTGACGAAAATGGTAAATTTTTATCAGAAAAAACAAATGAAATATTAGGAAATCGAGTAAAAGAATATGCGAATGTTGTACTTCCTGGTTTTTATGGAGCAAAGCCAGATGGTACGATAAAGACATTTGATAGAAGTGGTTCTGATATTACAGGCTCTATTTTGGCAAGAGCTGTGCAGGCAGATATTTATGAAAATTGGACAGATGTTTCAGGATTTTTATTAACAGACCCAAGAATAGTGAAAGACCCACCTACTATTACAACGATTACATATAAGGAGTTACGAGAACTTGCTTATATGGGTGCAACAGTATTACATGGAGATGCGATTTTACCAGTATGTCAGTGTGGTATTCCAATCAATATTCGTAATACAAATAAACCAGAAGACCCTGGTACAATGATTGTAGAAAGTACTTGTAAGAAGCCAGAATTTACAATTACAGGTATTGCAGGAAAGAAAGGTTTTGTTTCTATCAATATTGAAAAGGACAAAATGAATGGGGAAGTTGGTTTTGGTAGTAAAGTGTTACAAGCATTTGAACAAAATGGAATTTCCTTTGAACATATGCCAACAGGTATTGATACATTGAGTGTATTTGTACATCAGCAAGAATTTGAAGGAAAAGAACAAAAAGTGTTATCTACCATTCATCGTTTGGCAAAACCAGATAGTATTGAAATTGAATCTGATTTAGCTTTAGTTGCGGTTGTTGGTCGTGGTATGAAGTCCAATCGTGGCGTAGCAGCTAGAGTATTAGCTTCTCTTGCTCATAAGAATATCAATATTAAGATGATTGACCAAGGTTCAAGTGAACTCAATATTATTCTTGGTGTGACAAATGAAGATTTTGAGATGGCAATTCAGGCAATTTATGATATTTTTGTAGTGACATGTTTATAGTAGGTTAGTTAAATTATAAAGCCTTTTTTTGGTATCTTTATGGTTCTTAATAGATACCAAAAAAAGGCTTTTGCTATAGATATTCTATTAAAGAAAAGGGGGGCAATAGGAAAATAAATAAAAGCCTTGGTTTATTTGATATCTTCTAGGACACGCTTTCGCT
>CALAEX010000162.1 GCA_937891165.1 uncultured Lachnospiraceae bacterium
AGATTATGCATTTGGCGGTAAAATGATTGTAAATAATACAATGACAAAAAAAGAAAAATTTTGGTAGAGGAGTTATAAAAATGAATGCACAATGGATATGGTTAAATCCCATTTTGTATCCTGAATTTCAAAGGAATGAACAATGCATTTCTTGGCCGAAAACTTGTAAGGATTGTGTTGTGGATTTTAAGAAAAAAATATGTTTTTTGAAGTTTCCGAAACAGGTTACAGTGTATGTGAGTGGAGATGCATTATTTCGATTATGGCAGAATGGAGAGTTTATAGGACAAGGACCAGCTTCTGCTGGTGGAGATTTTTTAATGAAAGAACCACTTCCGTGGTATTATTCTAATAAATATATTATATATCCCAAGACCAACGTATTGCAATTTTACGCAGAGGTACGTTTACAACCTCAAGAAATGACGAATATAGTAGGTGGTCAAGGTGGATTTTATTTGTTTGGAATAGCAGAATTTGAAGATGGTACAGTAGAAACTTTTGGTACGGATTCTACATGGCAAGTACGATTAGATAGATGTTTTTTAGCTCCTTATGTCTATGATGAAACAATGGATGTAGATGTTTGGAAATTTGCTGTGCCTACAAAAGATAATCGAAATTTGCAGGTTGCTTCTATTCCACCATTATGTTATGAAATAGTGTATCCTCAAGATAGGGCACAACAATATTTATATTTACATAAAGGAGTGTCTTCTAAGGTAGAATTTTCTCGTATTTATTCTGCACATATTGCTTTCCGTTGTGATAGTTTTTGTCATTTAAAAATATCATGTTATGAAACACCAGAAGTATGTGTTAGTTGTGAAGAAGTTACATTAACTGGAACAAAGGAATATCGCAGTTTCTATATGAAAAGTATTGGTATGATAGAGATTTCTGTTTTAGATTGTAATGATGTAGTAAAAGTAGAACCGTATCTTTATTTTAGTCATTATCCAATAGAACTAGAAGGTCATATGAATACTTCGGATAAAGAGTTAGATTTATTGTATGATGTATGCAAGTGGACATTGAAAATTTGTCGTCAGAGCGTACATTTAGATAGTCCGAAACATCAAGAACTTTTAGCTTGTAGTGGAGATTATTATATTGAAAGTATGATGACTGCATTTACTTTTGGTGATATGAGATTGGCTGCACTAGATATTCGTCGAACGGCTCAATGGTTAGAATATAATAATGGAAGAATGTTCCATACGAATTATAGTTTGATTTGGGTACAATGGTTGGAGTTTGTATATCAATTTACTGGTGAGATTGCTTTGTTAGAAGATTGCCACAAAGGTCTTATCTCATTGTTTGAATGTTTTCAAAATTATATAGGTGAAAAAGGTATATTAGAAAATCCGTCTGACTATATGTTTGTTGATTGGGTAGTATTAGAAGGATATTCTATGCATCATCCACCAAAATGTATGGGACAAACGGTATTGAATGCTTTTTATTATAAAGCATTAGTAGATGCTGCTATCATTGCTCGGCGTGTTGGTTGGTCGGAAGCAACACTGTGGCAAGAAAGAGCAGATAATTTGCATAAAGCATTTCATTATTGTTTCTATGATGAACAAAAGAAAATGTATATAGATGGTTTGAGTGACCCAGTAATAGGAAGTGAATGGCAACCAGAAAATGTACCTATAAAGCATTATTCTCGCTATTCTAACACATTAGCAGCACTATATGGTTTATGTCCGCCTACAGAAAGGGTACGATTAGTGCGACTAGTCGCAAATGAACAGACAGAACTTCCACCAGTGCAACCTTATTTTATGCATTTTATTTTACAAGCAGTTTGTCAAGTAGGATTGGTTGAGGAGTATGGACTAACATTATTTGAAAAATGGAAACCATTAGTGCGGGATTGTTCTAAAGGATTACAAGAAGGTTGGATAACTCCTGAACCTAGTTATTCTTTTGACCATAGTCATGCATGGGGTGGTACACCAGCATATCATATGCCATTGATGTTAAATGGATTTAAAATGTTAGAACCGGGATTTAAAAAAATCTCTTTATCACCACAATTGTTTGGACTAACTTATGCAGATATAGCATTTCCTACTCCATATGGAATACTTCGCTGTGTACAACATCAAGGGGAAAGTTCACAAATTATAGCTCCTGAAGGCTTGAATTGGGAACTAATATAATAAGAAAGAGGTAGTTTATAAAGGTGAAGTAGTAGAAATTTTATATTTATAGAATCATAAGTTATATTTCATATTTTGTTAAAAAAAAGGAGCGTTTATATTGTTTGAACAGTAACGAATTTTGATTAAGAAGTGTCTTTTTTTATTTGTAATTTTATAGTATACTATAGTTGTGTAATAAGTTTTTAATGGAATCTATTGATATAGTAAATAAAAAAGGAGATTAAAAGTATGACACAGACACAACGATATGAATCTGCGAAAGCAATCTATGCAACCTATGGTGTAGATACTGATGAGGCAATAACAAAGTTAATAGAGATTCCGGTAGCACTTCATTGTTGGCAGGGGGATGATGTGACAGGCTTTGACCATGATGGACCATTGACAGGAGGTATTCAGACAACAGGAAATTATCCAGGAAAGGCTCGTACTCCACAGGAGTTAATGGCGGATATGGATTTAGCACTTCGTCTTATGCCTGGAAAAAAGAAATTGAATCTACATGCGTGTTATGCGATTTTTGAAGATGGTGAATTTGTTGACCGTGATGCCATTGAACCAAAGCACTTTGCAAAGTGGGTAGAATTTGCAAAGGAAAGAAATATGGGTATTGATTTTAATCCTACTTTTTTCTCTCATGATAAAGTAAAAGATGGTTTAACACTTTCAAGTCCTGATAAAGAAACGAGAGAATTTTGGATTCGTCATGGTCAGGCATGTATCCGAATTTCTGAGTATTTGGCAAAGGAAACAGGAGTACCATGTGTCATGAATATTTGGACAGGAGATGGTTATAAAGATATTCCGGCAGACCGTCTAGGACCAAGAATGAGATATAAAGAATCCATAGAAGAAATTCTTTCTGTTCCATTTGATAAAAATTTAGTAAAACCTTGTGTAGAATCTAAAGTGTTTGGTATTGGTGTAGAAGCTTATACCGTAGGAAGTGCAGAGTTTGCTTTAAGTTTTGCGGCAACACATGAAGGTTGTTTGCCACTGATGGATAATGGACATTATCATCCAACAGAGGTAGTTTCTGATAAGATTCCAGCATTGCTTTGCTTTTTTAAGGAAATTGCATTACATATTACAAGACCAATTCGTTGGGATAGTGACCACGTTGTATTATTTGATGATGAAACAAAGGAAATGGCAAAGGAAATTGTACGTTGTAATGGTCTTAACAGAACATATATGGCATTAGATTATTTTGATGCAAGCATTAACCGTATTAGTGCATGGGTAGTAGGGTTTAGAAGTTGGCAGAAGGCATTGTTGTCTGCACTTTTGACACCAAATGCACAACTTCAAAAGTTGCAAGAGGAAGGTAATATGACTCGTCTTATGGTGATGCAGGAAGAGATGAAGACATTGCCATTTGGAGATATTTGGGCTAAGTATTGTGAAGTATGTGGTGTAAAAGCTGATGAAAGTTGGCTTGATGATGTACTTGCATATGAGGAAGAAGTTTTGCGAGTAAGAGGCTAGCGAAAAGAAAGGAATGCAAGATGAAGCAAATCATATGTCCATTGGCAAAAGCAAAATGGATTGGTGCAGAAAAGGAAGCACAATCTCCTATTATTATACGACGTTTTCATACGAAAAGAGTGCAAAAAGCAACGTTATTTGTAACAGGGTTGGGATATTTTGAGGCTAAAGTAAATGGCAAAGCAATTAGTGATGATAGATTTATTCCTGTAGTTAGTGATTATGAAGCAAGAGCTTTAGAGAAATTTTTATATCCTTTACATGATGTAACAACACATGCAGTTTATTATTATGAATATGATATCACGTCTTTCTTAAAAGAGGGTGATAATCAATTGAGTATTCAGTTAGGCAATGGATTTTATCGTCAGATGGAAAGAATTGCGGAAGGTCCTACTTATTTTGGAGATACGTTAAAGGCAATTTATAAGATAGTGTTAGAAGATGATTTTGGCAGCAGTATACTTTGTTCGGATGGAAGTGAGACTTGGAAAAATAGTGAAATTACTTATAATAATTTATTTGTTGGAGAAGTGGTGGATAGTTCCATTAAGGGAGAAGAACATCCTGTTTGTGTGTTAGAATCTTTAAAAACAGAGCTTCGTAAAGCGATTGGGACACCCGACCGAGTAATTCGTAGCATCATTCCTAAAGTTATAGGAACAGTAGATGGAAAAACAGTATTTGATGTAGGAGAAAATGTTAGTGGAATTGTGAGAATTCACACGAAAGCGGCTAAGGGAGAGAAAATCTGTCTTCGTTTTGCAGAAAAAGTGTATGAAAATTTCACTTTGAATTTTGATTCTGTTGGTGCAGATTATGTTTGTAGTTCAGGAAGGCATCAAATAATGGAGGATGTATTTATAGCAGATGGTACGGCTCGTAATTTTGAACCAAAATTTGTATGGCATACATTTCGTTATTTTGATGTTGAGGGAGATTTTGAGAGTGCAGAAGTGTTAGTTATTCATTCGGATGTGGCAGTAACTGCAACTTTTGAGAGTCCTTCGAAAGGATTGTCGTTCCTTTGGGATGCTTATTTGCGTACGCAGCTTAACAATATGCATGGAAGTATTCCTTCGGATTGTCCTCATAGGGAACGATTAGGATATACAGGGGATGGTCAAATTTGTGCACCTACAGCAATGATGGTATTAGATAGTAAAGAATTTTATCGCAAGTGGATTAGGGATATTTTAGATTGCCAAGATAAAATAGGAGGACATGTACAACATACCGCACCACTGATGGGTGGTGGCGGAGGTCCTGGAGGTTGGGGCTGTGCCATAGTGACAGTACCATATGCTTTTTATAAACAATTTGGTGATAAGGAAATGATAGAAACTTGCTATGAACCTATGCAGCGTTGGATACAATATTTGCAAGAGCATAGTGAGGAAGGACTTGTTGTAAGGGAAGAAAAAGGTGGATGGTGTCTTGGTGATTGGTTGACTTTGGAAAAGACCATCATTCCAGAAGCATATGTGAATACTTGTTATTTTGTAAAGAGTTTGTATTTGTTGGCAGAGATGGCACTTGTGATTGGCAAAGAACAGGATGCAGAAATTTATAGAGCTTTGGCAGGGGAGAGTAGTTCTGCTATTAGAAAAGCATACTTGAATGAGCAGACTAGACATTTTTGTGAAGGTGTTCAAGGTGCAGATGCTTATGCTGTATGGGTAGGACTTGTAAAGGAAGAAGAGTTAGATGCTCATATGAAAGCATTAGCTTCAAAATATGAAGTAATGGGGCATTTTGATACAGGATTTTTGTGTACGGATATTTTAGCAGAAGTATTGATAGATTATGGTTATAGTGATGTACTTTTAAAGCTTTTGGAAAGTGAAAAAATAGGTTCTTTTCTATATATGAAACGTAATGGTGCAACGACGATTTGGGAGGATTGGAAAGGAAGACAGTCATGGTGTCACCCTATGTTTGGTGGAAGTGTTCGTCAATTATTTACTGGTTTTCTAGGAATTCGTCAAATAAAAGATTCTGCGGGTTATGAAAAAGTAGAAATTGCACCTCGTATTCCAGAAAATCTTTCTTTTGCGAAAGGAAGTATTATTACACCAAAAGGTGAAATGGAAGTGGCATGGAAAAAGAAAGAGGGAACAATTTCTTTTGATATCATGATTCCAAATGGCGTAAATGCTACATTCCTTTATAAAGATATTCAATGTGTTCTAACAGAAGGTTTTAATCAAGTGTTAGTAAAATAGTTTTTTGGAAAGGATTTGTATGAAAATTACATTTATGGGTGCTGGTAGTACCGTTTTTGCAAGAAACGTAATTGGTGATTGTATGTGCGTAGAAGCTTTGAGGGATAGTGTTTTTGCTTTATATGATATTGATGCACAGCGATTGGAAGAAAGCCGTACGATTCTTGAGGCAATGAGAATAACAAAAGGTGGATATGGTAAAATTGAGTGTTACATAGGTGTAGAGCAAAGAAAAGATGCTCTTCGTAATGCGGATTTTGTAGTAAATGCGATTCAAGTAGGTCTTTATGACCCTTGTACTATTATTGATTTTGAAGTTCCCAAAAAATATGGTTTAAGACAGACAATTGGTGATACACTTGGTATTGGTGGAATTATGAGAACTCTTCGTACAATTCCAGTATTGAAAGGTTTTGCAGAAGATATGGCAGAAGTTTGTCCAAATGCATTATTTTTAAATTATGTAAATCCAATGGCAATGCTCACAGGATATATGTTACGCTATACACCAATTAAAACAGTGGGACTTTGTCATAGTGTTCAGGTTTGTTCTAGTCACCTTCTTCATATGGTTGGCATGGGAGATAAGGTAGAAGGAAGAAAAGAGTTAATTGCTGGTATCAATCATATGGCATGGCTTTTGGAAATAAAAGATAAAAATGGTGTTGACCTTTATCCAGAAATTAAGACGAAAGTAGATGCATTGATAGAAAATCCAGACATTTATGATAAGGTAAGATTGGATTATATTAGAAATTTTGGATATTATTGTACGGAGTCAAGTGAACATAATGCAGAATATAATATGTTTTATATAAAATCCAAATATCCAGAGTTAATTGAAAAGTATAATATTCCATTGGACGAGTATCCACGTCGTTGTGTAGAACAGATTGCTAGTTGGAAAAAAGAATATGCACAGATGTTAGAAACAGGAGTAAAAGAACATAATCGTTCTCATGAATATGCGTCTAGAATTATGGAAGCAATTGTAACAGGAGTTCCTTATCAGATTGGTGGAAATGTATTAAATACAGGTCATTTAATTACAAATTTACCTGAAAATGCTTGTGTAGAAGTTCCTTGTCTTGTAAATGGTTATGGAGTACATCCTTGTCATGTAGGTGCACTTCCAGTACAGTGTGCTGCAATGAATATGACAAATATCAATGTGCAGTTGCTTACTATAGAGGCAGCAGTTACAGGTAAAAAAGAGCATATTTATCAGGCAGCAATGCTTGACCCACATACAGGTAGTGAATTGGATATCGATACAATTAAGAAAATGGTAGATGATTTAATTGATGCACATGGAGATTATTTGCCAAAATATAAGTAGAATATTTTGCAATAGTCTTTAGGTGTTGGGGTAGTTAACTTTAGATATAAAGCTTGTTCTTTTTATATAAAATTCATATGAAAAGAGCAAGCTTTTTTTGTATAGGAAAAAAGACGGAAAAATATTGACGAAAATCTTTTCGTACGTCATAATAGACAGAAGAAAAGCAGAAAGGTAAGAGAAAGATGGAAAAAAATTTCTTTAGATAATATGCCTAAAGAGTCTTGTATTACTAGGTGTATTGAAAGAGGTGCTGAGGAAGATGGACCAAAATTTTGGAAGTTCAATACTCGAAAAGATAAAACTGACCCTAAAGGGCAGATAATGGATATTTACAAAACACGTTTAGATGAAAGTAGAGAAGATGGGGGAGAAGAAGAAAATATTTTAGATATTTATCGAGGTAAAGATTTAAAAGTAACAATTTCTCTTGCTGCTGATAATAATGGAACACAGCGAACATCAGTTAAAATTGTTGATTATGGTAAAAATAAACCATTAACCACCGACAATGACATGTTATATAAGTGGGTAAATGACGATAAAAAATGGATGGATGTTTTTACAATTAAGCCTTATGATTATTTGTCAATCATTTTAGATGGTAACGTTCCTTTTTTTGATAAAACATCAAATAAATGGGTAACAAAATCAGAAAATGATGAAAAAATTAATAATGAAATTGATACTATTAATGATA
>CALAEX010000163.1 GCA_937891165.1 uncultured Lachnospiraceae bacterium
TCTTCCATTGCTTCATTCTGTTGTTGTGCAGATACCATATTTGTGATAGCAGACCATTGTTCCATCAACTGTTCCATATATTTTTTATATTCTGTTTGCTTTTCTTCCACTGCTTTCATGGTAAGTTCCAATGTCACTGCTTCATTTGCATAAACGGTTGCTCCATCAGGTGTTGTATTAATTTTACTTTCTAATTCCTTTTTCTGTTTTGCAAGTGCATTTTGTTGTTCTCGATATTTCTTAATTTGTTCACTATATACTTGTCTTGCCTCTTCAATTTTCATAAAAATACCCCACCTTTCTGCTTTTATCATTGTAAAAAGAATAGACCTATGCTATACTAATAGAAAGATAATATTTCATTACCCTTAATTATGTATCTTTTATTTCTCACTATTTATATCGTTACTTTTCTATTATTTTTTTATAATATTTTTGTATTTTTATTGTTTTTTTATGATGAAAGGGGTTGATTAAAATGTCCGAAAATGTAACTGGATTTATAATATGGTGTATTGTAGGATGTTTTTTTATTGGTTTAAGTATTTATTCTCTTTTTTCCAAAAAAGCAATGGGATTTTGGGCAAATGCAGAAGTATTTGAAGTTACCGATGTCAAAAAATACAATACCGCAGTGGCTAAACTATTTTTCATTTTTGGTATTGTATTTATTCTCTTAGGACTTCCATTATTATCAGAAACAATGACGTTATTAATTTTTCTCTCTATTATTGGAGTAATGATAGAAACGATTACGACTATGATTATTTATACTCTCGTCATTGAAAAAAAGTATAAAAAAAATTAACTCTATTAACAAAAAAATCCCTATAGAAAAACCAATCGCGTTTTCTATAGGGAATTTTTTGTTATGTATTAGATATTTAATAAATCACTGTATACTTTTAATGCTCCATCTGTATTATGAGCAAGTACCTTCTTTGCTAATACTTTACCAAGCTGTACACCTTCTTGGTCAAAGCTATTTAAGTTCCATGCAAAACCTTGGAACATTACTTTGTTTTCAAAATGAGAAAGAAGTGCACCAAGTGCTTCTGGTGTCAACTGGTCACCAATAATAATACTGGATGGACGGCCACCTTCAAACTTCTTGTTGCTATTTTCATCATCTTTACCACAAGCAAATGCTACAATCTGAGCAGCTACGTTTGCACAAAGCTTCTGCTGGCTTGTACTATCTTCAATGACAACATCGGAACCCATCTGATTGTTCTTAAATCCAATAAACTGAAGTGGAATAATATCTGTTCCCTGATGAAGTAACTGATAGAAGGAATGCTGTCCATTTGTTCCAGGTTCACCAAAGATAATTGGACCTGTTACATAGTTCACTGGCTCACCATAACGGTTTACCGATTTACCATTGGATTCCATATCAAGCTGTTGTAAATGAGCTGGGAAACGGCTCAATGCCTGAGAATATGGAAGCACTGCTGTATCGGAATATCCAAGTACATTACGCTCATAAACACCAATTAATGCATCAAGCAAGGATGGATTCTGTAATAAATCTTCATTCTTTGCTGTAATATCTGCTGCTGCAGCACCATCAAGGAAACGAGCAAATACTTCTGGACCAAAGGCAAGAGATAATACTGCTCCACCAACACCAGAGGTAGAAGAATAACGTCCACCAATATAATCATCCATAAAAAATGCTGCAAGGTAATCTGCACTCTTAGCAAGTGGAGAAGTTTCGCTTGTAACAGCAATCATATGCTTGGATGGGTCTAAACCTGCTTTCTTTAATGCATCTTTTACGAAAGATTCATTGGTCAATGTTTCAAGAGTTGTTCCTGATTTAGAAACAAGTACAAAAAGAGAATGTGCTACATCAATTTTACTTAACACACCTGCTGCATCATCAGGGTCAACGTTGCTGATAAATGCTGCTTCCATCTTTAAAGTATTGTTTACTTTTGCCCAGTTTTCCAATGCTAAATACATAGCTCTTGGTCCAAGGTCACTTCCGCCAATACCAATCTGTACTACAGTTGTAAACTTTTCACCTGCTGCATTAGTAACTTCTCCATTGTGAACTTTCTTTGCAAATTCTGCAATCTTATTCTGCTCATTTACATAAAACTCACGCTTATCAACACCATCTGCAATCACAGCATCTCCTAATTGACCACGAGTAAGCTGATGAAGTACTAAACGCTTTTCTCCTGTGTTAATCATTTCTCCATTGTAAAGAGCCTTATACTTTTCTGTAAGCTGAGCTTCTTTTGCTAATTTTGCAAGAATTTCTAAAACAGTATCATCTACTGCCTTAGCACCATAATTATAAGCAAGACCTCCAGCCATTGGTACACTATACTTCTTTACACGTTCTGCACCCGCTTCACCTTTCATAACCTCTGCAAGATTTACACGCTCTGCATTTACAAGTTCCCCATATGCAGCGAGTGTATCCAAGTTATTCCAAGTAACCATTTTCAGTTCCTCCTCTTTCTATGTAATTTTATTAATTTAAACATAGTTGTTAAATTTATTGTAACATATGAAAAAGATTTTTGCAATATACAATTCCATTCGTCATTTTTTTGTGCTACTTTTTTACTACTCCGCTTTAAAGCAATATAGTGTTGACAAAGCAACCAAAATAGAATAAAATAATGTCATTGGAACACTATAAAAAAGAAAGGACTATAAAAAAATGATTATTGTAATGAAACCAGGAGCAAAAGAAAGCTCCATAAAAGAAGTTATCCAAAAAGTACAAGCAACAGGATTAGATGTTCATGTTTCGGAAGGAAAAGAAGTAACTATTATTGGTATTATTGGTGATAAATCTCGTGTTTCAGATAAAAACATTGAGTTAATACAAGAAGTGGACAAAATTGTTCATGTTTCAGAAAGTTATAAATTGGCTAATCGCAAATTTCATCCAGAATCTTCGGTTATGAAAATTGGAAATACAGAAATTGGTGGCAACCAGTTAATTATAATGTCTGGTCCTTGTGCCGTAGAATCCGAAGAACAAGTAATGGCAACAGCTAAAGCAATTAAAGCTTCTGGTGCACAGATTCTTCGTGGTGGTGCATACAAACCTCGTACTTCCCCATATTCGTTCCAAGGATTAGAAGAAGAAGGTCTTAAGCTTATGAAAGAAGCCAAAGATGCTACAGGTCTTTCTATTGTTTGCGAAGTAACGAGCCAAAAAGCCATTGAAGCTGCTGTAAAATATGTAGATATGCTCCAAATTGGTGCTAGAAATATGCAAAACTTCTATTTATTAAAAGAAGCAGGAAAAACAAACCTTCCTGTTTTATTAAAGCGTGGATTATCCGCTACCATTGATGAATGGTTAAATGCAGCAGAATATATTATGTCCGAAGGAAATGAAAACGTTATTTTATGCGAACGTGGTATTCGTACGTTTGAAACTGCTACTAGAAATACACTAGATTTAAGTGCGATTCCTGTTATCAAACAAAAAAGCCACCTGCCGATTATCGTTGACCCAAGTCATGCAACAGGTGTTAGAAACTATGTTGCACCTCTTGCAAAAGCAGCTGTTGCTTGTGGTTGTGATGGTTTAATGATTGAAACACATCCAGACCCTGCCCATGCACTTTCTGATGGTCCTCAATCTTTAACCTTTGACCAGTTTGATACTCTTATGAATGAATTACGTCCATTTGCCACACTGATTGGCAAATCTTTCTGAAAGGAGTAATATTCTCATGTCCTTTACACATTTTGGATTTATCGGTTTTGGTCTGATTGGTGGTTCGATTGCTCGTGC
>CALAEX010000164.1 GCA_937891165.1 uncultured Lachnospiraceae bacterium
TAGACCTTGATAAAGTGCCAAAGAAATATGCAGGTCTTGATGGTACAGAACTTGCGATTTCAGAATCTCAGGAACGTATGGCAATTGTTGTAGCGAAGGAAGATGTAGATGCAATGCTTGCATTTGCAGCAGAAGAAAACTTAGAAGCAATTCCAGTAGCACAGGTGACAGAAGAAAAGAGATTAGTACTTTCTTGGAGAGGAAAAGAAATCGTAAATATTGCAAGAGCTTTCTTAGATACCAATGGTGCTCACCAAGAAACAACTGCTGTTGTGACAATGCCAAAGGCAGAAGAAAATTATTTTAATACAGGTGCCAAGTACGTTTCAGCAAGAACAAATAAGAAACTTGCAAAGAACGAAGGTGTATTAGCTGGTAAGGAAGGTATCGAAAAAGCTTGGCTTTCTACGCTTACAGATTTAAATACTTGTTCTAAGAAGGGCTTAGTGGAAATGTTTGACTCCTCTATTGGTGCATCTACTGTGACCATGCCTTATGGTGGTAAATATCAGTTGACACCAGTACAGACAATGGTTGCAAAACTTCCAGTGCTTCGTGGCAAGTGTGATACAGTAACGATGATGAGTTATGGATATGACCCATATTTATCTAGTTGGAGTCCATATCATGGTGCTGTTTATGCAGTTATTTCTTCTGTTGCTAAGATTGTGGCAGCAGGTGGTGACCATACAAAGATTCGTTTTACATTCCAAGAATATTTCCGTCGTTTAGGTAACGACCCTAAGCGTTGGGGTGAACCTTTAGCAGCACTTCTTGGTGCATATGAAGCTCAGATGAGATTAGGATTGCCATCCATTGGTGGTAAAGATAGTATGTCTGGTACATTCCAAGATATTGATGTACCTCCGACATTAGTTTCTTTTGCTGTAGATATTGCAAAGACTTCGGAAGTGGTTACTGGTGAATTGAAGAAGGCAGGAAATAAGCTTGTGAAGTTTAACATGAAGAAAGATGCGTATAGCTTGCCAGATTATGAAGATTTTATGGCTCAGATGACAAAGATTACTGCACTTGCAAGAGAAGGTGTGCTTGCATCTATGTATGCTCTTGGGGCAAAAGGGATTGCAGAAGCAGTAAGTAAAATGGCATTTGGTAATAAGCTTGGTGTAACAATTGCAGATAGTGTAGCAGAAGGTGCATTGTTTGCTCCTGCGTATGGCGAAATTGTAGCAGAAGTAGGAGAAGCAGATTTCGTAAAATTAAATGCATCGGGAGTAGCTTATGAAGTAATTGGTGAAGTAACCGAAGGTGCAGAATTTATTTATAAAGATGCTAAAGTGACAATGGCAGATGCTCTTATGGCATGGACAGACACATTAGAAAGAGTATTCCCAACTCGTTCTAAAGTAAAAGAAACCGAAATGAAGTCTGTTTTATATGATGCAAAGACGATTTATACAGCAAAGAATAAAGTGGCAAAACCTACCGTATTTATTCCTGTATTCCCTGGTACGAACTGCGAATATGATACACTCCGTGCATTTGAAGCAGCCGGCGCAAAGGTAAATACCGTTGTATTTAAGAATAGAAACGAAGCAGATATTAAAGAATCCGTACTTGCCTTTGAAAAGGCAATCAAAGAAGCTCAGATTTTAATGTTCCCAGGCGGATTCTCCGCAGGTGATGAACCAGACGGCTCTGGTAAATTTATTGCAACTGCATTCCAAAATGTAAAGATTACAGACGCAGTAAATGAATTGCTTAAGCAAAGAGATGGTCTTGCTCTTGGTATTTGTAATGGTTTCCAAGCAATTATTAAGTTAGGTCTTGTTCCTTATGGTGAAATTACTCCACAAAAGGATGATTCACCAACATTAACAAGAAACAATATTGGCCGTCATATTTCTAAGTCTGTTTATACAAAAGTAGTAACCAATAAGTCCCCATGGCTCATGAAAGCAGAACTTGGCGGTGTATATGCAATTCCGGCATCTCATGGTGAAGGACGTTTTGTAGCAAACGAAGAATGGTTGCAGAAACTTTTGGCAAATGGACAGATTGCGACTCAGTATGTGGACTTGAACGGAAATCCAACGATGGACGAAGACTTCAATCCAAATGCTTCTTACTGGGCAATCGAAGGTATTACAAGCCCAGACGGACGTGTACTTGGTAAGATGGCACATTCCGAACGCCGTGGCGATGGTGTAGCTATGAATATTTATGGCGAACAGAATCAGCATATTTTTGAAAGTGGTGTAAGTTACTTCTTATAAGAAGTGATTGTTTTCAGGTACTACGATTTATTTGGTTATGGGTATCCGCTTGACAGGAAAAAAGTAAAGACCTTATGCAGAAAAAAGAATTTCTGTATAGGGTCTTTTTCATGGAAACTTTTGTATTTATCGAACAAAAATATTGATAAAATTGTACGATTTGTATATAATAATAGTACAAAAGAAAGGAAGTGGTTTTATGTCAATTACAGCAACTGAATTGAAAAATAATTTAAGTAAGTATTTGTTTATGTCGGCAACGGAAGATATTTATATTACAAAGAATGGTAAAGTAGTGGCAAAACTAACTAATCCATATCAGGATAGAGTAGATATTGCGAAATCTTTATTTGGCATTTTACCTGTAGATGCTGATTTGGATGAAGCAAGAGAAGAAAGGTTAGGTGTGTAAATATTGAAAATATTGTTAGACACCAATATAATTATTGATGCACTTACTTCTAGAGAACCTTGGAATAAAAGTGCTGAAAAGATCTTTCTGATGAGTGCAAATCATACTGTGGATATGTACATTACAGCTAGTTCTGCAACGGATATTTACTATTTGTTAAGAAAATTTATAAAAGATACAACACAATCAAAAAAGATAATGAGTAAATTATATATGATTGTTGGAATTTTGGATGTAACAGCAGAAAATTGCATGGAAGCTTTGGCATCTTCAATTAATGATTATGAAGATGCAGTAGTAGAAAAAGTTGCTTCAAGTAAGAAAATGGACTATATTGTTACCAGAAATATAAAGGATTATAAGGAAGGGACTGTAAAAGTTATCTTGCCTGATGACTTTATCAGGATGATGGAAGAAGAGGAATAGTATATAAAAGTTAAAACTTTACTATATGAAATAATATGTAGTTAAGAAAATATTATTTTCTTGTGTTGTAAAGTAATATTTGTTATAATACTTTAGGAAAGTGAAAAAGGACCTAATTTTTTTGGGTATATTTTTTGTGGATGTTGTTTGGCACTTAGTATTATTGTGCCGGGAATGAGTTTTTCAACCTTACTTATGCCATTAAATTTATATGAACCATTTGTTAGTGGTATTGGACATATGGATTTTGCTATTTTGATACCTGGTGGAATTGGCGGTCTTGCAACAATTCTTCTTTTATCCAAAGCAGCAAATGCGTTGTTTGAACATTATTATTCGGTTGCTTTTCATGCCATTGTAGGTATTGTAATTGCTGCTACAAGTATGATTATTCCATTGGAAAGTTTTATGGCTTCTATTACCAGTGTTCTTATTAATATCATTTGTATTATTTGTGGTGTAATCGCTTCTTTTTGGTTAGATAAGTTTAATCAAAAAGTAGCAATAGAAAAGTAATTTTTTTAGGGAGGCTAATATATGGAAAAAATGTTAGTGACACAGGCTTTAGATGAGCGTGATTTGCTCGTAAAGAAGATTACAGATAAGATTAATAAAGCTTCTTTTGTAGATATGGTCAAGGAAAATGAAGATAAAGTAATGGTAAAACATATTACAAGAGAAGAATTTAATCAACAGGCAAAAGCTAGTTTACAGCAGATTGAAGATTTAATTAACCGATATGAAAGAATAGATGCTGCGATTGTTGCTTCGAATGCTTCTGCAAAAGTAGAAACTTCGTATGGAACATTTACTGTAGCAGCCGCCATTTCCTTAAGAAATCGGTTGAGAGAAAAACGTGTGGTAAATGGTGTAGCACAAGAAATAGTAACAGATTTTGAGGCTAAACTTTATAATAAGATACAAAGAGAATATATGGCGAGATTAGATGATACAGAAAGAAAAAATCGTGAATTGCAATTAACCGCAGGAGAAATGCGATTAAGTATTCTCGGTAAAGATAGTAAAGGAAAAGAAGATAAGCCATTAGAAGTAGTAGATACCTATGTAAAGGAAAATACAACCCAGTTAGTAGACCCATTAGGTGTTCAGAAAAAGTTAGAACAGTTGCAAGAAAAAAGGACTACCTTATTAGCAGAATTAGAAACGCAGATAAAAGTATCTAATGCAACTACATTTATTGAATTTTAGTTCACGTAAAGCATTGCCTGCAATGCGAAAACCTTATACTTGTTTCCCTTGACGGCGGGGTTAAGCCGTCACAATCAATTAGACTCTAAGTCTTACAGGAATAGTATGAGAAAAATCATTTTAGGTTTTCTGTTTTTCTTTTTTAGTCAATCATAAACGGTAAACTATTTTTCATTTCAACGGTAAACCATTTTTGTTAAACGAGGAAATAGGCATGGCAACGTGCTGAAATCCATGAGCATGGTTTTTGGTGGGAAATAATAGACCATAGGTAATCCACATGGCTGTATTGTAGGCAAAATAAAAAATGAGTGGCATAGTATGCAACATGGTACTATGCCACTTGTTTTTTTTGTTCCGATTGCCCTTTTTTTGTGGTTTGGGAATAAGAAGCTTGTTTACAATTTGTTTACAATTTGTTTACATTTCATTTGAAATGTTTACATTCTGTTCATTCCCAGTTCATAAAGATATAGTAAGATAAAAAAATAAAAAAAGAAAGGAAAGAAATATTATGAAAGTATGGAAAAAAGTTATAGCTATGCTATCAGTAGTAATTATGTGTTGTTGGCTGATAATCCCAATAGAAGTAAATGCGACTTCTTCTAAATGTGGAATACATAATTATGTAGTACAAAAGTATTATAGTCGGAGAGAAACGCTTGGTGCAGAGTATTATGTACATTTTTATACAATTCCTGTAACGAACGAAACAAACGAATGTAGAGTGGAGTTGGTATGTTGTTACTATAAGGCTAAATGCAATGGCTGTGGAAGAGTAAAGTATGATGTAGCAATTGAGGAAAGAGAGAGACATATAAATTGTAATTTAAGTTACCAAGGTTTAATAAAATTAAATAATAAAAAAGTAATTTTATCCGAATCAAATGAGACGGTAAATGTTGCTTCTAATGCCTGTGGACATAACTATATATTAGAAAAGAATTATAGTCATTATGAAGTAATTGGTTCATGCTATAGGGAGCATTCTTTTACAAGTGGTTTTAAGACAGCAGATGATGGAGAACAGATTCCTATTATAAGTTATTGTAATGTAGACCTTGTACGTTGTTATTATGATGGTGTATGTGATATTTGTCAAGATGTAGAACCAAGAAAGGGTAGTTCACTAAAAGACTTACATAAAGGTTGTCCATTAAGTGGACATGGATTAATAGGGTAAAAAGTTTATTATAATATAACAAACTACGAATTAGTGAAAGAATATTTTCTTTCACTAATTTGTGTATTCTTAAGATAGAGTGAAAGGAGAATATATTGAGAATATGAAAAAAATTATATGGATAATACCATGTGTTATTTTTTTAGTATTGTTTGTTGGCTGTCAAAAAGAACCAACAATAGAATTAGAAACATTAAAAATAGAACCTGAGATATTTCACTATCCAGGGACAGAAACTGCAAATGCGATTGCTTTAGATGATGAGGGATTGCTTTATACAGCAACTGTGATAGAGAATTCTCAAACACAAATTATAGAAGGGGAACAATGGGAGGAGGATACACAACGGTTTTGCGTTTATGATTTAGA
Source organism: uncultured Lachnospiraceae bacterium (assembly GCA_937891165.1). Classification (GTDB taxonomy): domain Bacteria; phylum Bacillota; class Clostridia; order Lachnospirales; family Lachnospiraceae; genus SIG299. Next base: position 5,837 of record CALAEX010000164.1, read on the forward strand.
TGGTACTTGTCTGCAACAAGCAGAGGTTATATTAGGAAATTCTGTTGTACATGCTATGGTAGTAGAAGATACTACATTATATTGTATTTCGTATACGATAGAGTATGGACTTGTGTTATATGCGGTAGACCTTACTACTTGGGAAGTAACAAAACTAGCCATTATAGGAGAACAAGATTATGAGTACATACAAAAAATGGTACTTATAGGAGACTATCTTTATTTATTTGGTAGGTCTGAATTAGCAGAAGGGAAGACATATGAACTTCATCCAAAGATAACGAATGTAAATTATTTTGGTGAAATGGTAGGACGAATTTCTAAAACTGCCGAAAATCCAGAAGTGGAATTTCTAATGGTAGATGTTCCACTAGATATCTATCAAACAAAAGAAGATACGTTAATGATTTATCATTATAATGAAGACCATGGTTTTGGTTTTTTAGAGTTTTCTCCACAAGAAGAAACATTACGAGAAGTAGGGTGGATAAACGGTGATGTACAATATTATGATTTGTGTTCTTGTGAAGATGGTTTTCTGTTTATGAAAGGATATGAGTTGTGTTATGGAACAGTAGATGGTATTGAGGCACAAATTACAACAGATGAATCTTTAATCAATTTTAGAGGAGTAAGTTATTTAAAAGGTTTTGTTTTTTATTATGATTATTATGAAAATGTAATAGAACGAGTTTGTATTACAGATACATTAAAAGAAAATAAAGAAATTCGTTTGCTTATTAATCAAGTAGATACTGTTGATATGTATGGCTGTGGTTATCGAATGATACGAGAAGAAGTAGATAACGAAACATTTTCTTTAAAAG
>CALAEX010000165.1 GCA_937891165.1 uncultured Lachnospiraceae bacterium
GGTAGCGGATATGTTAAATATCAATGATACACTACACTAGTTACAAAATAAGACCTATTTTCTTTCCTTAATGACTGCCTCAATTACATCTCGGTATTTCTGTGGAAGATTGAATACTTTGTATAATTCGTCATCAGTGTAGATGTGGTCGAATTTGCCAGAAGGTGGAGCAGGTACAAACCTAAAACAATCATTGCATATTAATCCATTTAGCTTACTTACATTACATATTAACAAAAATCTTACAAATCTTGTATTGATATAACTTACAAAACTTTCACATTCTTCCCGGGTATCAGCAGAGAATGATTGACTACATTCTTGTTCTGGTCTATGCTCTTTCGCACTATCTATTATTCTACTTATACCAAGATAGTGCGTTCTTCCATCACTGGCGAACATATGTGGCGAAGCACCTTTTGACACTTTACTAGCCGTATATACTTTATACTGTTTGCTCATATCTCCAAATTTAAAACTATTCTTAGGGGACTTATTAATAAATTCTATTATTTCATTTCCTATATTAATTAAAGATTTTCTATTGTTGATTTCCCGAATTTCTGTAGAATTAAAAATTGATTGTCTATCACATTTATTTACAACAGTAGTATTACTTTTTTTATTCTTTTCAATCAGAAAATAAGTAATACCATCTGTTTGTGCTATATCGAATATATCTGGTGCATCTGGATAAAAAACTACATGACTCATGTGCGGAACTATTTGCTCTCTAAATTGTCCATAATTCATATTCTTAGATGCAACTGTCTGGTCTGGCTCGGAGGTTTGCCATTTTGCAGGTGTAATCATACACACCATGCCAGTATCTTCTTTAGATAATTTATATGCTAAATCAACAAAGTCTAAGTCCATTCCTTTATTGTATGGTGGGTTACCAATAACGACATCAAATTTCATCATTCCGAATTTCTCCTTCAATGTATCGTATAAAAATCTTTTATCTGTATTTTGCATTACAGCATTGTAATTAGTACCAAAATCTATGATATGACTATTTGGTTCTATGTAACCATAAGTGGTTCTGGTCGCCATCATTTGACACATGGGGTCTGGGGCGATACCAAATAACTGATTGTTAAGAATGTATTCTCTGCGTTCCTTTTTGTCTGAGATGTCTCTTATCATAGATTCACTGTTCATTAAACGATTGTAAACCTCATAGAGAAAAATTCCTGATTTACAACAAATATCCAGGAATGTTGCGTTTTTGTGAAATACTTCTTCTGGAAGAATAGCGACCATATCTTTTGCTATATGTTTTGGAGTAAAAATATGATTGCTTTTACCTGAACCTAATCTATCAGGTAATTGCCCGAGTAATTGTTCTAGTGCTGACATTCTTTTTTTCACTGCCTTTCTAAACTAATAAAATAAAAAATTAAATATAATTTTTATATTAAAATGCTTAATTTGATGCATTCATCTAGATATTTGATGAATAATGGAAAATAAAAAGAACAGCTGTGGGATTGGCTGTTCTTCATAGTAGATAAATTCTGACGTGGAATCCGTTCTGACATAATTGGAATGTAAGGGTAACGCTGAAATTTGAGGGTGTCAAGAGTAATATTTCTCGGGTTAAACAGGAAAATATCTGGTGCCGTCACCCTCATCAGCACCAGGTATTCTCCACCAGAGAAAGGAATTGTTACCTGACATATAAGCAGTAGAATATCAGATAACATATATCGAAAATTAGATAATTGCTTGATTAAGGTTTTGTTCTTCGTAGTCATGTACACGACGATAGAAGGTGTTTGGTTTAAGATTGAGTTGCTGCATGGATTTTGCAATTGATTTTTCCCACTACTGTACTATAATTTTTGTAACACAAATACCAAGGAGGCATTCATATCATGTACATAAATACCGAATTACATAGGTTCATCTACAACTTTTTATGTGATGAGCAATTATTTAAGGTAGGTGATACTTTTACTTCAAGAGAAGTATATGACAAATTATTTGAACACATAAACTCCATTAATGCTATAGTACCAAATAACCCTAGCAAAGATGATTTTTATCACACTGTTCGCCAAGTTTTACAGACCAGAAACAATTCTGTTAGAAATACAAACAGAAATGATTACTTAGCTAATAATGCTATTATAAGAGACATAGGAAATGTAACAATCAGCAACCAAGGTCAAAATGGTCGAAGTTTATATACATTTGGTTGTCTTTATAAAAATACACCTAAGTTTTAATCATAAATATTCCTTAAAGCGTATACATAAGAGGGTTCTATTGGGTTATTATATATATACTCTGTATATCTATTTTTGTATGTTTTCATCATCTCTTTTACTACTGCAAAATCTTTGTTTGCTATTTCTCCCCTGTATATTCCCATGCTTTTAAATAGTTCTGCTTGATACTTTATATCCTCTTTAGTATGTTGCTTTGGTATATGTCTCTCTTGACCATCAAAGCAACTACTATTAAAATATGTTTTTCCTGTTTTTTTATCAAGTATGTACTTATGTATTGAGAAAGCATTATTTCCTTCCCACCACTGTAATACATACAACTCCTCTGTATTACCGAATTCAAAATAAACGGCTAATTTTTTTGATGGTTTAGGAACATCAAATGTGTACGTTGCACACCTATTTTTAATTTTACAATTAGACCATCTTAATGTTACTCCCTCTGAATACTTATTTTTTAAAATTGATTCCATATTTATCATTGATGCCTCCTGTCTGTTAACTGATTGCTACTTTTGTGTATTGTCTCTTGGGTTTTCCCTGAAACTCTCGTTTATAAGTGTAATATGTATTTCTACTGATATCTTTGCATTTGCTGTCTGGAAGCTGTTTGCGAAGGTCACCTGTGATGTTATTCATGATGACCTCGTCTGTATAACCTTTCTCTAAACCTTCTTTGATTCGTTCCAGAGCAATTTGCTTTTTCTTGGTGGTGAATGTGTCACCTTTTTGTGTACCGATACGGATTTGTTGGTCTGGTGGCAGTAGTTTGTTTTCTGCCATCTTCTTCTGTAATGCTTGACTGGTTCGTTTACGGATATCAAGCAGTTCTTTATTGGCTTGATCAAAAGCATCTTGAACTTGTTTCTCTGCAAGCTGCAATAATGCTTCTTCCACTCCTTTGATAATCGGGTCTATAAACGTTCCTGTACGTGGAAGAGCAACGTCTAATGCCTTTCTGTAATTATCCGTATTGATATACGGCTCATTTAGAAAGATTAAATTTACTCCCATCTCAAATAATCTTCTGTACTCCTGTGGACCTGTCACGTTATCTCTGGTAAATCTACTGACACTGTCAAATACTAGAGTGTCTTCCATCTACACGATTTTTAATAATTTGTTTAGTACTATGCATCCGCTGTAATCCCCACCGCTATGGGTTTCTTCATAGAGTATTGCATCTGGGTATGCTCGTAAAATGTTTACTCGCTGCCTGCCGATTTCTTGATGCTTAGTCGATACTCTCAAATAACCGTAAATTAATTCTGACATGTTTTTGCCTCCTTGGTAACGTATGGTATAAATTTTTCAATTTAACGTCCGTTAAATTTTATATTTTGAAAAATAATCAAAAATACAAATCATAACGTATTAGCTGCTTTGGTAGGTATTTGTAAAATCGGAAGTGCATACACAATCCATCAAAACAAAAAATAAAAATTTAAAATATACTTCTTATTACAAAAATGCTTAATTTACGGCTTCTGGATATATTTGAATGATGATAAAAGAAAAATACCGACTACTTTGTGAGGTAATCGGTATCTGTAGAAGTGGAAGTGTATTTACAAATCTTTGTTTTCTTTTTCTTCAATTTTATTAAGTTCAGATACTAAAGTTTTGATGAATTGAAGTCCCCCAAACAGGATTTCTTTTGTTAAATAAACGGCACAGCAGGAGGAAAATAAGATAAGGGTTAAACACACTAAAAATTCCATGAATTCC
>CALAEX010000166.1 GCA_937891165.1 uncultured Lachnospiraceae bacterium
AATACTTTGCATTAAATACCATCGAAGCATTTCTTCCCTCTGCCATACCAAAATTGAGCCAATGTTCGTACATTTTGTCTTTATCATATCCCAAGGCAACCGCTACATCTTCATTCGCCATAGAATAATACTCAAAATCATACAAACTAGCTTCGATTTCTGCTCTTGTAGCATCATCTACCACTACAGTTGTTCCAGCCGCATAAATAGAAACATTTGGAAATATTGCTCCAGAACCTAAAACTGAAGTAAATACCATCGTTCCTATCAGACAACTAGAAACCATTTTCTTTGTTTTTTTGTACATTTGTATACCTCCTTAAATAATAAAATGGTATATATTACCACTTCTTTTTCTGTCTTATGTTCTCTACTGTATTGCATCGCTCTTTCTTTAATTTTACTCGTAGATGCGGTGATATCTAACAAAATTTCTAGTAAGTTAAGAAATCCATCAAACAATACCGCATTAAACAAGTCCGCAAATTGCTCATTATTACTCCAATAATTTTTTAATACAATATCTAGCTTTAATTTTTCTTACTCATTGTTCTAATTCCTTTCTTAAGAATTATTGTACTATAAAAAGTATCGTTCTACAAGACGGAATTACCCTAACTTCAATAAGTCTTTTGAAAAAATTATCAAATATATGTTACAATAACAAATTATAAGATTTCAAAAAATCCAAAAGCCTTATTGAAGTACCCTAAGCACAAAAATCAATTTTTAAAAGTAACTGTTCACATATTTTCATAATAGCCACTTCAGTAATTTTTTACTTATATAATGTAATATTTCCCTTTAATACTATAAAAAACAGACTATGCTTTTTCTCAAAAACATAGTCTGTCCTTTTTATAATATAGAATAAATTCCTACCAATATCAAACTAATTGCTAATCCTGCGAGTCCTACAAAAAATACATGGGACAACCACGGTTTTCCCTTTTGTTCTTTTGCTTTTTTATATTCATAAAAACTTTCATATTTTTCCTTTTGTCTTACACCCGGAATAATATGATGCAAGGAAAAATTACTCACCGCATAAGACAACATATCATACGCACCTTCGGATGCTGCAAAACTCAATGCCCCAAATCCTGCAAAAAATATAGCTGGTATCAAAAAAATATCCGATAATACACCTATGATATCTTTTAATGATTCTTGCTCCCATAGTCCTTCATAAAATGCACAAATAAGAACTGCTATCAAATACCAAACAATAGTTATCACATAGTTTTTTTTATTTTTTGATTTGTCTACAATATTTTTCATATTCTGCCTCATTACACTGAACAAAGTGTCCCGGTGTAATCTCTCTAAAACTTGGCTTATCTACGGAATAATCATGTTCTGCCAATGGATTATAGACAATTCTCTGTCGTTTCTTTTCATACTCTGGGTCTGGCAATGGAATCGCCGAAAGTAAGGAACGAGTATATGGATGAAGTGGATTTTTAAACAATTCATCCGAAGTTGCCATCTCTACCATCTTACCAAAGTACATAACACCAATACGGTCAGAGAAATATTTTACAACGGAAAGGTCGTGAGCTACGAATAAAATCGTCAAACCAAACTTTTCACGAAGTTCATTCAATAAGTTGATAACCTGTGCTTGAATGGATACGTCCAACGCAGAAACTGGTTCATCGGCAATAATCAACTCTGGATTCATAATAATGGCTCTTGCAATACCAATACGTTGACGCTGACCACCAGAGAATTCATGAGGATATCTGCCTGCATGTTCTCTTACTAATCCTACTAATTCCAACATTTCATATACTTTTTTATCAATGACTTCTTTATCCTTCTCGCCTTGAATAATCAACCCTTCGGAAATAATTTCTCGTACGGTCATTCTTGGGTCTAAGGAAGCAATTGGGTCTTGGAAAATCATCTGAATCTGTGTAATCAATTTTGTTTTCTTTGCTTTACGCAATGCGTTTTTATATTCCTTTTCCAATTCACTCTTTTTAGAACCAGTTGCCTTTTCTATCATTGGCAAATATTTCTTTTCTACTTCCGCAATTTGCTGTTTTGCATAAGCCTTATCACAACCTTTTTGGTCTGCCATTGCCACTTTAATCTGACGTTTTTGTTCTGCTACAAAATCTGCTAATTCTTTCTTTAAACGTTCTTTTTCTGAAGCATTTTGTGTTGCTTCTATTTTAACCTTATATTCTTCCTTTGCCTTTTTAATAGCATCTTCATAAGAACGCTTTCCTGCTGCCACACGAATTCCTTTAAAAAATACGTTACCGGAAGTAATATCATACAATTTAATGATAGAACGACCTGTTGTTGTTTTTCCACAACCAGACTCACCAACTAAACCAAATACTTCACCTTTTTTTATTTCAAAACTAACATCATCTACTGCTTTTAATTCAGATTGACCCATACTAAAGTATTGACAAAGATGGTCAACCTTTAATAAAACTTCTTGCTTATTACTCATTTTGGCCACCTCTTTCTCTCATTCTAGCAATTCTTTCTGTAATTGCTTTTGGAGTCTCTACCTTTGGAGCATCTGGATGAAGTAACCAAGTAGCCGCATAATGGGTATCTGTAATCTTAAACATTGGTGGCTGACGCTCAAAGTCAATCTTCATCGCATATTTATTTCTTGCAGCAAACGCATCACCAACTGGTGGATAAATCATATTTGGTGGTGTTCCAGGAATGGCATCCAACTTATCCTCTGAGTTATCCAAATCTGGCATAGAAGAAAGTAATGCCCAAGTATATGGGTGTGCAGAATGATAGAAGATATCTTCTGCTGTACCATATTCCACAATTTTACCAGCATACATAACACCAATTCTATCTGCCATATTCGCAACAACACCTAAGTCATGCGTAATAAAAATAACAGAAAGATGCTTTTCCTCTTTCAAACGGTTAATCAATTCCAAAATCTGAGACTGAATCGTTACATCAAGAGCAGTGGTTGGCTCATCACAAATCAAAATATCAGGGTCTGCGGCAAGAGCAATCGCAATAACGATACGCTGTCTCATACCACCAGAAAACTCAAATGGATATTGATTATATCTTTTACGTGGTTCTGGAATACCTACTTCTTCCATCAATTTAATCGCTCTTTGTTTTGCTCTGCTTCTTGTCATCTTATTGACAACGCCACATGCATTTGCTTTTAAATAAGCAATTACTGCCACTGCTTCATTATCATAATTACGAGAATCTTTATTTGCAATTCTAGTTTCATAATGTTCAATTAAACGGTCAATCTTTCCAAGCAATGTATCTTTTAACATATCAAGGTCAACAATTGCTGCTGGAGCTACTTGCCAGTCTGGCTCTTTTCCTCTCGCAATCATTGCATCATATTTCTTTTGTTGCTTTTCATAACGAATCTGTTCTGCTTTATTTGTTTCAATAGCTTTAAAATACTTCTTAATTTCTGAACCAAGAGTCGTAGCAAATGTAAACGCCAAACTATCTTTTACAATTTCCATTTTATCTACACTTTCTGCTACCTCTTTTTCAAATGCTTTTAATGCTTGTTCACATTCATTCTTATCTAAAATATCTTTTTCAAATACAGGACGATGTTTCTTTAAAAATTCAATCGCCTCTGCTTTTTCTTTATAAGAAGCATTAGCAGAATATATTAAAGCTTGCTTTACATTTGCTATAAAATCAAACATAAAATGTTCATCTAAATATCTTCTTAAAAAGTTATTTAACTGTTCCATTGGAAGTTGTGGCAATGGTTCTGTCGCAAATGTTTTAAAATAACCAAGAGCAAAGAAATTTGGTGCAAGCAAATCTCTAGCTTCTGTTAAAATTACATTCATCTTAGAAAGCTCTGGAAGTAATGCCGTATAATCATCTTTCATAGAACCAACTTTAGACCTTACAGAATTTGCCAAAGAACGAAGTTCTTCTGCTTTTTCTTTTACTACATATTCCTCAATGGATTCCATGGCAAGTCCTGCCACACGTTTTACTCTAAACTTCGCATCTTTTGCCGCATTTTTTTCAATCTCAAACATCAAGGTTTCTAATTCATCTACGGCTTCTACTGCTGCTTCGTGTGCTTTATTGTAACTTCCCTCTAATTCCAAATGCTTATACTCAAACTTATGAAAGTTTTTACATTTCTCTGAAATTTCCGCTGCCTTTTTTGCATCATTTCCAGCTACAGCAACTTTCATCTGCTTTTCTAATAAGTTTAAATAATAATTTAATGTTTTTTTGCTTTCTTTCTGACGCACTTTTCCTTTTAAAATCATTGCCTCCGTAAGCTGACGTCCAATCTTAACAATTGGATTTAAGCTAGACATTGGGTCTTGGAAAATCATCGCAATCTTGTCACCTCTGATTGTATGAAATTCACTTTCTGAAATCTTTAAAAGGTCTTTGCCATCATAAATAATTTCTCCATTTTCTACAATGGAGTTACCAGCCAAAATACCAAGAATTGCTTTCGAAGTAACCGATTTACCAGAACCAGACTCACCAACAATGGCAAGTGTTTCTCCTTCATTTAAATCAAAATTAATACCTCGTACCGCCTGCACTTTACCATCTGTTGTACGGAAAGAGACAGTAAGATTTTTTACCTGAAGCTTTTTCTCTACCATAATACTAATCCTCCGTTCCTCTTGTCGATGGGTTAAAGGCATCTCTTAAACCATTACCAAATAAGTTAAAGGAAATCAATAACAAAGAAATAAACAACGCTGGAAATAACATCGCATGAGGCGAAGTTGTCATTGCTGCCTGTCCTTGTGTCATCAATTCACCAACACTTGTACCAGCAAATTCGGACAAGTTTACAATACCTAAATACGTCAAGGATGTTTCCGAATTGATAACCCCCGGAATTACAAGCACACTACTTGTAATAATCGTACCAAGGGAATTTGGGAAAATATGCTTAAACATCAAACGTCGGTCAGATGCACCAAGCGTTCTTGCCGCAAGAACGTATTCTTGTCCTTTAAAACGATAAAACTGCTTTCTAGTCAATGCTGCCATACTAAGCCAACCAGTTAAAACAAAGGCAAATAAGAAGGATGGAATTGTACCTACTTTTTGTGCCAAATGCAACTGGAATAAAGTTGCTACCACGATAAATGGAACACCAGATAAAACATCACAAACTCTATCCATCGCCATATCAATTGCACCACCATAATAACCTTGAATTGCACCATAAATAGCACCAATCGTTAAGTTAATTGCAGAAACAATCACCGCAAAAATAAGAGAAAATCTTGCACCTGTACCAATCGCACAGAACAAGTCACGTCCCATCGTATCTGTACCAAACACGTAAGAAGGCTCAAAACCATTTTTATAAATATAGTAGTTATAATAGCAAACTCGACATTGTACCGCACCAGACTTTGCTAAACTATAAATATAACTTCCATCATCACCTTCAATACGAATACTTGTATAAGGCTGACCTTCTCTTGATTTATTTGTAGAATAAGCTCTCACACGATTTCCATTTGCATCTAATACTGGCGTACCCTTTGTATCAGAACACTGATACCAAATATTTGGATTATCTGCAATCGTTGCCAAATCACTTACATTCGAATTGATATAAATATCCTTTTTTTCTACAATTGGATACAATACTTGAATACCTGTTTCATTCTGAAATTCTTGAATCGCATTAAATTCATCATAAGAAAATACCATATTACGAATACCTTCTTTAAAAAAGCTATTTACTTCTACCATATAAGAATAGGTAATTCGCTCTTGTCCTCGATGAATCGTTACATTCTCTGTTGTACCAAGAATATCAATCACTGGGTCCATACCCGTTTCTGTTCCAATCGCATGTAAATTGGAAAGCTGAAGTTCACTTTGACTATTCAATGTATAAGCACCATCAAAAATGCCCCATCCTTTTTTTGCAATCGATGGAATATATGGTGCAAAATTGGTATATACATTGTCTTTATTATATACCGTATATCTAGAAATGACTGGTGCAAAAAGAGCAAACAAAATCAAAAAGCCAATAATATATGCCGCTACTACCGAAGATTTATTTTTCTTAAAACGAATCATAGCATCTGCAAAATAGGCACGAGACTTTGTTTTAAACTTTTCATCATGTAACATCGCATCTTTTTGGGCGAACTCAAATTTCTCCGGGGAGATGTGTTCGTAATTTTTCTTTTCCATACAATACTTTCCTCCCTTTCCTCTTATTTCTTTGAACCCATACGAATACGAGGGTCAATAAAACCATAACTGATATCTACTACAATCGAAGCTAAAAGTCCAATCGCTGTATAGAATACCGTCAACAACATAAACATCGGATAATCTCTTGCATTAATGGAATTGATATAAAGACTACCAACACCTGGAACAGAGAAAATCTTTTCAATAATAAACGAACCACTTAAAATACCAATAAATTGACCAAAAATAGAAGGTACAATAACTACCATACAGTTTTTAAATGCATGACGTATCGTTGCCTGTCTCTTTGTCAAACCTTTCGTACGAGCAAGCAACATAAATTCACTTGTCAATACTTCCGTTAACTCTGCTCTTGTACTACGAGTAAATCCTGCAATTGTACCAAACGAAAGGGATAATACCGCTGGAAGCATACTCACAAACATCTTCCATGAAAAATAATCGGTTCCTCCTTCCATTAAGAATGGGAACAACGACAATTTAAATGATAAAAAGTACTGAATTAAAAACGCATAAACGAAAGATGGTACAGAAATAACAACCATAGTTAATGTAGAAATCATATGGTCTATCCATGTGTTCTTTTTCAATGCTGCCCAAATACCAAGTAAAATACCAATTGGAATACTACCAATAATCGAGTAAATATTCACGAGCATTGTCGCAGGAAGCTTAGAAACAAAAAGTTCCCATACAGGCTGTCCACGATATAATTCATCACTAATACCCCAATCCCACTTTGTAAAAATATCCTTTAGAAAAATACCGAATTGCACAACATAAGGCTTATTGTAGCCCATTGCTTCTCTTCTTGCCAGAATTACCTCTGTGTGTGGGTCTCCCTGTGGCAATGGAACTGGCGGAAGCATTCGTATAAGAACAAAACAAAAAAACGTAATGATGAACAATGTCATCAACATAAGCATTATTCTTTTTATCGCATATTTAACCATTTTGTCCTCCAGTTTTTAAGCACCGGGATTCGGAAGCTTTCTAAAAAATTTCCTTACATACGGCACCTAAACATTACTTTTTTTCATACCCTAAATGTTACAAAAGCCGAGGGAGAACACACTGTCCTCCCTCGGACAATTTATAGACTCCGAACATAATGTCGGACTACTTATCAATTAGTAGCTTAACTGACCACTCTGAGAATTTACATATTCTGTCCAAGCTGGTTCGTCATAGTTGTATTTCATATATGCAATACCACCACGACCAAGAATTGGATTGTATTCTTCAATTACATAATATACCTGCTGAGAAAGAAGTGCCATACTAGCATCCTGAATCATTGGGATATAGTTGTAAGTAGATAATACTTGTCCTTCCAACATAGCAAGAATATTTAATCTTGTTTCTACATCAGCAATACCACTACCGAAGCAATAATCTTTACCATTTACATTAACAGTTGTACCATTTAATGCATCAGACCACTGCTGTAAGTTCATAGTAATTGTTTCACCATTGATTGTCATAGTAGCTGAAATTGCTGTTGCATCAAACCACTTTGCATCATACTGTTTTGTAGGATTTACATAAAGGTCTGTTAAAGAGAATGGATTTAATGCACTACCATTCCAACCAGCAAGTACGGTATCACTTAAACCAGCCTTAATATTATCAGACCATGTATTACCAAGAGGAGCAGATGCAATGAAAGTAATCTTACCTTCAAAAGGTGTTCCAGCTACTACTTCTGCCATCTTTTCATTTAAATAAGCAATTGTCTTATTTGTAAAATCAGTAATAGAAGAAGCGGCATAAGTAATTTCAATCATCTGGTCAGACTTTCCATCACCATCTGCATCTGTAATATAGCCAGCTTCAATAGCTTCATTAAATGCCTGTGTATAAAGAGCTTTTGCTGCTTCTACGTCATAACCTGTAATAGATTCTACTGCTTCATCTAAACTTGCATACTTACTTGGGTCTACACTATAGAAATCACAAAGAGCTTTCTTTGCTTGGTCTGTATCACGATATTTTGCACCTGTTTCTGGGTCATAAATATAGTTGTTACCAATTAAACCATAACCACCTGAACGAGCTGGCTGAATTGCTGTACAAAGTGCTTCCTTATCATAAGTTACGGCTACTGCCTTACGGAATGAAGTTAAAGTAATTGTTTCAAGGTCCTTTGTTGTCTTATCAAATTCTGCATGATTTTCACGTTCCTTAATAGCATCCATATAACCATTGAAAATAAAGAAGAAAATGGTTTCACTTGGTGTTACATAACAGAATTCACTATCTCTATATTCTGCAAAATCTTCAGACTGAAGACCATACTGCATTAACTGTCCTTTTAAGAACATTAACTTTCTTGTAGCAGCTTCTCCAACTACCTGACAATCAATGGCTGTTGTCTGATACATTGGATAAATCTTTCCATCTACAGGGTCTTTATAAATGTGCTTGCCATCCGTATGACCATACCAATTTTCATTTTTTTCAAATCTCATTGCCTTGTCTGTCTGATAAGAAACCATCTTGTAAGGACCATAACTCATAGTAGTTTCTACGCTTGTATTATAATTACTTGTCCAAGCACCTGTTTCACCAATCTGAGATTTGCCTGCTTCATAATATTTTTCATAAACAATCCAGTTACCGCTCAAATTGTAGAGAAGGTCAAAACCTGCTAAAGGCTTTTCTAAAACTAACGTAATCTGATAATCACCAGATTTATAAAGACCTACCTTTTCATAAGGGAAGTTATCTTCATAAACCGTCATTGTTCCAAGATAAGTGGAAGAATAAGATTCATAAGGACAACCTGGACCAAGGTAAGTATCATATAAATACTTTGCAGATACATAAGCTTCTGCTGCATTTTCATCTTCTACCGCAGCATCTCTTACCATAGTATCATCTGTCGCTTTTGCATAATTAGTACCATCAGCTGCTGTTACGCCCCAGAAACTCATATCAACCCAAAGTTCATCTGCGTTTCCACCATTTGCAAGATATTCAGAAATTGTTTTACCAATACCACCAAATGCGGAAGTACCCTGATAGTAATAGTTCTTTCCATTTGCAATAACAAAGTCACCATCTATCTTATCTGTTGCACGATAATTCTGCATTAAAGGATTTAATAATTCCTTCATAGAATATACATAAGTATCGGCATTGATTTTTGTACCATCTTCCCATGTAGCCAATGGGTTTAAATCAATTGTATAAGCATAACCTGCTGTTGCAGATGCTGGAATATTAAATTCTGGATGTTCTTTCTTTATTTTTTCTGTTACATCGACTGGCATACTTGCTGCCATTTCAGGTACAATAACGTATCCCTTGTAAGCTTCTTTACCTTCAACTGGATTTAACTCATCATTAAAAATAAAACTATAAAGACCAACTGTAAGATAATCAATTGGATAGCTTTCATCCGTTGTCTGATATCTATGAGGATTCCAGTTTGCAGATAATGTAGCAACTGCATCCTTATAAACATATTCTCCTGTGAAAGTTTCTACTGTCAATTTTTCTCCTTCACTAGAACCTTGATTATCATCAGACCCCTGATTATTGTCTGTTCCAGTAGAAGAACTTTGGCTATTACTTGGACTGCTTGTTGGTGTATTTGTTGGATTGGTAGTATTATCATCTCCACTATTTCCACAACCTGCAGCAGCACCTACCATCAAACACGCTGTCATAGCGATGGTAATAGCTCTTTTCAGATTCTTTTTAAACATAATTATCCTCCTTTTCCTCAAGCTCCTCTGCTATTCCCTTGTTTATATAATTGTCCTCTACCCCCCCCCTTGTTTTTTAGAGCTTACTTCATGGAATCACTCTTTTTTATGCAATACTACCACTTACATACAAAAAGAGAAGGTATATACAACAAGTAAAGCGACGAAATCTTTCCATAACACGGCAAGTTCCTTCGCTTCTATAAACAATCAGAATATAACTCTGATTCACTTTTCCTTAACGTGTTACACTATATCATCAATGTATACTTTTTGTCAAGATAAAATTCGATTCTTTTCGCACTACACACCGATGAAACCATGATTTCTAGCACATCGGTGTATAATTTTAACTAAAATTTAGTTTATTTTCTTTCAAAGCGTGAAATTCCATGATATAACAACACAGAAATAACACATAAAATAAAAATACTAGTAATTACATAGTCTAATTTAAACACTTGACTTGCATAAATGATTAAATATCCTAATCCTGCTTTTGCAGCTAAAAATTCTCCAATAATAACTCCAACAAGGGAAAGACCTAAATTTACTTTCATTAAACTAATTACCGTAGGTATATTTCCAGGAAGAATCACTTTTGTTAAAACATCTTTTTTTGTTCCGCCTAATGTATAAATAAGTTTTAGTTTATCCTCTTCCGTTTCCGAAAAGCTATGATACAATGTTAAAATCGAACCAAACACTGCTACCGATACTGCTGCCACAATAATTGTTTTCATATTCGCCCCAAGCCATACAATAAATACTGGTGCTAGTGCTGATTTTGGTAAGCTGTTTAATACAACTAAATATGGTTCAAATATCTTTGATACTGTAGTATTCCACCAAAGCACTACCGCTATTCCTATACCAATAACAAAAATAAGCAGAAAACTTAAAAATGTTTCTGCTAGTGTAATTCCTGTATGATACCAAAGACTTCCGTCTTTTGACATCGTAATCATCGTTTCTACCACACCAGATGGCGAACTAAACACAAAATCATTGATAACTCCTGTTCTCGCTCCTACTTCCCATAATCCTAAAAATAAAATCATTAGAATCCATTGCCAAAATTGTATCATATGTTTTTCTCGTTGACAGCGTTTTAAATATTCCTGTTGTGCCAAAGATATTATTGATTCCTTTGCTTGTTTTCTATCTAAATTTTGAAATAGAAGCTTTTTTGATTTAATCATCATACTGCATGAGCTCCTTCCATATTTTTTGATAATATCCAGCAAATTCATTTGCACTTCTTGCTTCGGAAGGTTTGGATGGTTTTCTTCCATCCTCTGGCATAGTCAACACAATCTTAACTTCTGTTTTTATTCGACCCGGTCTTTTTGTAAGCACAATAATTCGCTCTGACATACTAATTGCTTCTGCAATATCATGTGTAATGAGTACAGCTGTTTTACCTTCCGTTTTTAAAATTTCATAAATATCATCTGCCACACTCAGTCTTGTTTGATAATCTAGAGCAGAAAATGGTTCATCTAATAACAATAACTCTGGTTCCATCACTAATGTCCGAATCAGTGCTGCTCTTTGCCTCATACCACCCGAAAGCTCTCTTGGTTTTACTTTACGAAAATCATATAACCCATACTCTTTTAACAAACTCTCCATCAATTGTTCTTTTTCTTTTGTCACTTGCTTACTAATTTCTAAACCTAATCGAATATTATCCTCTGTTGTTCTCCACTCTAACAAATAATCCTTTTGTAACATATACCCTATTTTACTTTTATTTTCAGCTACTGGTGCACCTTCTATTGTAATACTTCCTTCTGTTACTGGAAGTAACCCTGCTATCAGATTCAGCAAGGTGGACTTTCCACAGCCACTCGGTCCTACCACTGCAAGAAACTCTCCCTTTTCTACCTCTAAACTGATACCAGAGAGTGCCTTGGTTTCTCCTGCTTTCGTATGATAGGAATAATCCAAATGGGAAATTTCTAGAAAACCCATCTATGTTCTCCTTTACTCTCTGATACCATATTATATGAATGTAAGCTTTTTTCTGTGAATTTCAAAAAAAACTATTGACTTTTTTTCCTTTTAGTTGCATAATATTTGAGTCAACATTAAAAATAATATTTGCTGGAATAGCTCAGTCGGTAGAGCACTTCACTCGTAATGAAGGGGTCGAGGGTTCAAGT
>CALAEX010000167.1 GCA_937891165.1 uncultured Lachnospiraceae bacterium
TTCGAGCCTAGTACTGTTCCGTTTCGCCACGAGCGAGAGCGTGTCCTAGAAGATACCAAGAAAAGTAGACTTTTTAATAATAGGTTAAATAGTAACATAATTGTAGAGTACTGTAGAAAAATCTCTTGCAAATGTTGCCACTTTATGAGAAAATAAGAACGTAGAATAACTATTATAAAATTTTGAAAGGAATGGTATAAAAAATGAGTAAAAAGCCAACAGTATTAATGATTTTAGATGGTTATGGTTTAAATGAGAAGGCACAGGCAAATGCCGTTGCAATTGCTAAAACTCCTGTGATGGATAAATTGATGGCAGAGTATCCTTTTGTAGAGGGTAATGCTTCTGGTATGGCAGTAGGTCTTCCAGATGGTCAGATGGGTAACTCAGAAGTTGGTCATTTAAATATGGGTGCTGGTCGTATTGTATATCAGGAATTGACAAGAATTACAAAAGAAATTCAAGATGGAGAATTCTTTGAAAATAAGGAACTTCTTGCAGCAGTAGAGAATTGTAAGAAGAATAATAGTGCATTACATGCATTTGGTTTATTATCCGATGGTGGTGTACACAGCCATATTACTCATTTGTTTGGCTTATTAGAGTTAGCAAAGAGACAAGGTTTAGAAAAAGTTTATGTACATGCTTTCTTAGATGGTAGAGATACTGCACCTACTTCTGGTAAGGGATTTTTAGAAGATTTACAGAAGAAGATGAATGAAATTGGTGTTGGTCAAATAGCTTCCATTCATGGTAGATACTATGCAATGGACAGAGATAATCGTTGGGACAGAGTAGAAAAAGCTTATGCAGCATTAGTATATGGAGAAGGTAATCAGGCAGATTGTGCATTCTGTGCCATTAAGAAGTCTTATGCAGAAGATGTGACAGATGAGTTTGTTGTTCCTACCGTAGTAGCAAAAGATGGCAAGGCAATTGCTACGATTAGTGAAAATGATTCTGTTGTATTCTTTAACTTCCGTCCTGACCGTGCAAGAGAAATTACAAGAGCATTCTGTGCAGATGATTTCACTGGTTTTGAAAGAAGAAATGGCAGATTTAACTTAAAATTTGTTTGCTTCTCCGAATATGATGTGACGATTCCAAATAAGAGTGTAGCATTTGAAAAGATTGCTATTACAAATACGTTTGGTGAATTCTTAGCAGCAAATAAGATGACACAGGCTAGAATTGCAGAAACAGAAAAGTATGCTCATGTAACTTTCTTCTTTAATGGTGGTGTAGAAGCTCCAAACGAAGGTGAAGATAGAATTTTAGTAAATTCTCCAAAGGTAGCTACTTATGACTTAAAGCCAGAAATGAGTGCTTATGAAGTAGCAGATAAGTTAGTAGAAGCAATTAAGTCTGGAAAGTATGATGTAATTATTACAAACTTTGCAAATCCAGATATGGTAGGTCATACAGGTATTGAAAACGCAGCAGTGAAGGCAGTAGAAGCAGTAGATGAGTGTGTAGGAAAAGCTTATGAAGCATTATTAGAAGTAGATGGTCAGATGTTTATTTGTGCAGACCATGGTAATGCAGAACAATTACTTGATTATGAAACAGGTGCTCCATTTACCGCACATACAACAAATCCAGTTCCATTTATTCTTGTAAATTATGACAAGGATTATACGTTAAGAGAAGGTGGATGTTTAGCAGACATTATTCCAACTATGATTGAAATGATGGGTATGGAACAGCCAAAAGAAATGACAGGAAAATCTTTACTTATTAAAAAATAGTGGTAAAAACGGCTTTACAAATGGGAAAATCTCTTATATAATGTACTTTATGTAATATCCTGTGGTTTAGGAGGTGTAATAGATGGCAGTGTTAAGAGTGATTGTGACAGTTTTATATGTTCTTATTTGTATAGCTTTAGTTACCGTAGTATTATTCCAGGAAAGTAAGTCTCAAGGGCTTGCAGGGTCGATTAATGGTATTGCTGAAACATACTGGGGCAAGAACAAGGGTCGTTCCATGGAAGGTACATTGGAAAAGGGCACAAAAATTTTGGCAGCACTTTTTATTGTGTTATCCGTTGTACTTAATCTGAATTGGTAAAAGTATATAAGAAGATAGAAAACGTGTCTTGTAGAAAGGCACGTTTTTCTTTTAGCTTTTTGTAATGTATTGTGGGTAGTTTTAGAAAGGGGAAGTTAATGAAATTTATTAGTAAAAATAAAAAGTATATCAAAAAAGCAGAAAAACATATAGCAGAAGTAAAGAATGGTATTTTTTCAGGAACAACAAGAGGATTTGGCTTCGTGCAAATTGAGGGAGAAGATGATGTATTTGTGCCTGAAAAAGATACCAAAGGGGCATTACATGGAGATAGTGTTGAAGTAGAAATTTTATCTAGTGGAGAAAAAGGAAAACGACGGGAAGGAAAAATAGTTAAAATTGTAAAAAGAGACGCTGTATTTGTCGTAGGTACGTTTGAAAAGAGTAAAAATTATGGTTTTGTTATACCAGATAATTTAAAACTTGGTAGTGATATTTATATTGCAAAAGAGCATACGAAAGGTGCAGTAAATGGACACAAAGTTTATGTGAAAATTACGGATTATGGAAATGAAAAGAGAAGTCCCGAAGGGCGAGTGGTAGAAATTTTAGGTCATATTAACGACCCGGCGGCAGATGTAAAAACTGTTTTAAAATCTTATAATTTAGAAACCGAGTTCCCAAAAGAAGTAATGGAACAGGCAGAACGTATGCCAGAGTCCGTAAGTGAAAACGAATTACAAGGTCGTTTGGATATTCGTGGGGAATTAACTGTAACAATAGATGGAGAAGATGCCAAAGATTTAGATGATGCAATTACAATTAAAAAAGAGAATGGTATCTATTATTTAGGAGTGCATATTGCGGATGTAACACATTATGTAAAAGAAAGCTCAGCATTAGATAAATGTGCCCTACAGCGTGGAACAAGTGTCTATTTAGTAGATAGAGTGATTCCTATGCTTCCACATAGACTCTCGAATGGAATTTGCTCGTTAAATGCGGGAGTAGACAGACTTGCGTTAAGTTGTTTTATGGAATTTGATGAAACAGGAACAATTTTAGGACATCGTATTGCAGAAACTATAATTCGTGTGACAAGAAGAATGAGTTATACAGAAGTGTATCAAATTTTACAGACAATGCAACAACAAAGTAATTTACAAGAAGAAAATAAAAAGGAAGAAAAACCTTCGAAACAAGAATTAGAGCAAGAATATGGAGAATTAATACCAAAGTTTTTATTGATGAAAGAGTTATCAGATATTTTAAGAAACAAGCGTCATCAGCGTGGTGCAGTAGATTTTGATTTTCCAGAGAGTAAAATTATTGTAGCACCAAATGGAAGACCCATCGAAATTAAACCATATGAAAGAAATGATGCGACAAAGTTAATTGAAGATTTTATGTTAGCGGCAAATGAAACGATAGCAGAAGATTTCTTTTGGCAAGAAGCTCCGTTTGTGTATCGTACCCATGAAAATCCAGACCCAGAAAAAATTAAAAAGTTAGGTATTTTTATTAAAAATTTTGGTTTAACTATAAAAGAAGGAAAAGATGGGATTCATCCAAAAGAAATTCAAAAGTTATTAGATTCGTTAGAAGGAAAGGAAGAAGCTCCTTTAATTTCTCGTTTGACACTTCGTTCTCTAAAACAAGCAAAATATTCTACGGATTGTGAAGGACATTTTGGTTTAGCAGCCAAATATTATTGTCATTTTACTTCTCCAATTCGTAGATATCCTGATTTGCAGATTCATCGTATTATTAAAGATAATTTGAATGGCAGATTGACCGAAGAACGAAAAGAACATTATATAGAAATTTTGGATGAAGTTGCATTGAATTCTTCTAAGACAGAACGTATTGCAGAAGAGGCAGAGCGAGAAGTAGAGAAAATGAAAAAAGTCGAATATATGGAACGTCGTATTGGAGAAGTATATGATGGTGTAATTTCAGGAGTAACAAATTGGGGTATCTATGTAGAACTTCCTAATACAGTAGAAGGTATTATTCGATTAGAAAATATAGAAGATGATTTTTACCGTTTGGACGAAGAACGGTATCAGTTAGTCGGAGAACGATTCCATAAAGTATATCGTTTAGGACAACATATTACAATTATGGTACTTTCGGTAGATAAGTTATTAAAAACCGTTGACTTTCTGCCGTTTACAAGATAATCTATAAGAGGGGTTATTGCGAAATGCAACAGCCCCAATTTAGGAAACGTTATGGATTTGGAGGACATCATATGGCAGGTGGAAAAGATAGTATCAAGCTTATAGCAAACAATAAAAAAGCCTATTTCGACTATTTTATTGAAGATAAGTATGAAGCAGGTATCGCTTTGCATGGTACAGAAGTAAAATCCATTCGTATGGGCAAATGTAGTATTAAAGAAGCCTATATTAAAATTGAGGATGGAGAAGTGTTTATCTATGGGATGCACATTAGTCCTTATGAAAAAGGAAATATTTTTAATAAAGACCCAATGCGTATAAAAAAGCTTCTCATGCATAAATATGAAATTAATAAAATCAATGGAAAAATGCAACAAAAAGGTTTTACTTTAGTGCCATTGCAAGTATACTTAAAAGGTGGATTAGTAAAAGTAGAAGTGGGTGTGGCAAAGGGTAAAAAACTTTTTGATAAACGACATGATATTGCGAAGAAAGATGTAAAAAGAGAAGCAGAGAAAGAATTTAAAATCCGCAATCTAGGATAAGGGGGATTTTTTATATGACAACACATAAAAGAAAAATTACGGTTATTGGACACAGAAATCCAGACACAGACTCTATTTGTTCTGCTATTGCTTATGCAGAGTTTAAAAATCGTTTAGGAAATACCGATTGCTATGTACCAAGGAGAGCAGGAGAATTAAATGCAGAAACAGAGTTTGTACTACAATATTTTGGAGTAGAAGCTCCTGCTTTAGTTTATGATGTAGGTACACAAGTAAAAGATATTGATATTCGGGAAACGGAAGGTGTATCTGGTGGTATTTCTTTGAAAAAAGCATATACATTGATGCAGGAAAATAATGTAGTTACATTACCAATTACAAAAGATGGATATTTAGAAGGTGTGATTACGATTGGGGATATTGCTACTTCCTATATGGATGTATATGATAGTAGTATTTTATCGAAAGCTAAAACTTCGTATCGAAATATTATGGAAACATTAGATGCAAAATTAATTGTTGGAGATGAAACTGCTATTTTTGATGATGGTAAAGTATTAGTGGCAGCAGCTAGTCCAGAAATGATGGAAGGTTATATCAACGAGAATGATTTGATTATTATGGGAAATCGTTATGGAATGCAACTTTGTGCCGTAGAAATGAAAGCAGGATGTATTGTTATTTGTGAAGGGGCAGAGATTTCTAGAACGATTAAGAAAATGGCAGAGGAAAATGGTTGTACGGTTCTTAGTACTCCATTAGATACATATACAACAGCACGTTTGATTAACCAAAGTATGCCAATTGAGTATTTTATGATACGAGATAATATTCGTACGTTCCGTACAACAGATTTTGTTGAGGAAATCAAGGATGTTATGGCAAAGCAAAAAAATAGAGATTTCCCAATTTTGGATTCTAAGGGAAAATATAGAGGTATGATTTCTAGAAGAAACTTACTTGATATGAAGCAAAAGCAAGTTATTTTAGTAGACCATAATGAAAAGAGTCAGGCTGCTTTTGGTGTGGAAAATACAGAAGTAATTGAAATTATTGACCATCATAGGCTTGGTACAATGGAAACGATTTCACCAGTATTTTTCCGTAATCAGCCACTTGGATGTACAGCAACGATTATATTCCAGATGTATCGTGAAAATCGTATTGAAATTTCCGAAAAAGTAGCGGGTTTGCTTTGTTCTGCCATTCTTTCGGATACATTGATGTTTCGCTCTCCAACTTGTACTTCAGCAGATAAAGCGGCAGCAGAAGTATTAGCAAAACTTGCAGGAATTGAAATAGAAGCTTATGCAAATAAAATGTTCTTTGCAGGAAGTAATTTAAGAAATAAGAGTGAAGAAGAAATTCTTTCTCAAGATTATAAGACATTCTTGATGGAGGATGTTACAGTTGGTGTCGGACAGATTACCTCTTTAAATGCAGAAGAATTAAGAACGATTGGAGAACGTCTAAAACCAGCATTAGAATCTTTTAGAATTCGTCAAAATGTAGAAATGGTATTCTTTATGTTGACGGATATTATCAAAGAATCTACTCTTTTATTGTATGAAGGAGAAGGAGCAGATGGTCTTGTAGAAATGGCATTTCAGGTAACAGGAAATCAGGGAAGCGTAGAATTAGCGGATATGGTTTCTAGGAAAAAGCAGTTAGTGCCAGCATTGATACAAGCGATTCAAAGAGGATAAAAAATTTATATCATCCCCTACTTATTTTTTACTTAAATGCCGATATATAAAGAAAGAGTATATGGTGGGGAAAAGGATTTAAAAATAGCTAAGGACAGCATTATTATTTTCTATAATGAAAATATAATGCTGTTTTATTTTATGAGAAAGGGCTTTCTATTTGATAAGTCGTAGGGGATGATATTATGGAACAAAAAGAATTAGATTTAGTAGTTACTGCTAAGTGGGTAGATGAAGACGGTAACAAATATGAAGAAAATATGCAGATTAAGGATATTATACATCAACAATCTGTTGTGATAGAGTTAAAGACGATAGAAACAAAGCAGATTCCTATAATAGAAGAAAAAGAGAAACAAAGGACAGTTCCAGAAGTAATAGATGTGGTAGATAGGCGAATGTATGTAGATATGTTTCCACATATGATGGATAGGTATCAAATTTTTAAGAAAAATCCAATAGCAAAGCCAATGTCGAATGACTCACTTTATCATCAGAGAATGTCTGCTTATTATATGGGGAATATGCAGGCATATTGGGAGTACTATGCCGTTTATACTGTGGGACAACAAATAAAAAAACAAGAGATATAAGTTTTCAGAACAGCCCCTTTTTATAATAAAGGAAAAAAGAATGCAAAAGTTTGTAACGAAATTGTAGTTGGATGGATAAATAGAATAGAAAGGAGAAAACAATGGAGGAACTATACAAACAAAATTCCAAAATCGTGTATTATTTTCTCTATTCTATGTGTAAAGATGAAGCATTATCCGAAGAACTTTTGCAAGAAACTTTTTTGAAAGCGTTTGAATCATTAGAACGGTTTGATGGCAGTTGTAAAATATCGACATGGTTATGTCAAATAGCAAAACATCTTCTGTATCAACATTGGAATAGAGTGAATAGAGCATTTGTAACAGAATTAGATGAACAAATGATAACAACAGATAACACAGAATTGCAGGCAATCCAGCGAGTAGAGCTTGCAGATATTTGGGAGAAGTTACAACAGATGCCAAAGGATATGAGGCAAGTAGTAAGTCTTCGAGTAATGAGTGATTTATCATTTAAAGAAATAGGTGCTATGATGGGAAAGAGTGAAAATTGGGCGAGAGTCATATTTTTTCGTGCAAAAAAACAACTATTAAAGGAGGGGCACTATGAAGATACCTTG
Organism: uncultured Lachnospiraceae bacterium; assembly: GCA_937891165.1. Lineage (GTDB taxonomy): Bacteria > Bacillota > Clostridia > Lachnospirales > Lachnospiraceae > SIG299. The sequence continues at coordinate 7,580 of CALAEX010000167.1, forward strand.
TGAAATGATTCAAGATTTAATTCCTTCTTACGTGGAGGAGGTTTGTTCTAAAGTATCTAAAAAATATGTAGAAGAACATTTAGTAGAATGTAGAGAATGTAAAGAATTAGTACAACTATATAAGGAAAAAGATTTTTCAGCACAGTCTTTAGAAAAAAAACAATTAGATGGATTCAAAAAATTAAAAAAGAAAGTAACATTACAAAATGTGTTTATCTATGGATTAGTATTATTATTGATAGGATTTGGAATTTACCATTTTGATTCTTATAATCAAGTATCATCCATGTGGTATTATATTTTATTGGTAGTGTCTATGGTGGCAACTTATGTAGTAACGATGAATCAACAAGTAAGAGAGAAGATTAGTAAGAAAGAAAAACGATTTCTTGTTATTTCTTTATTAGCTATCGTATATGAAATTAGTATTTATGCTTATAGTGTGGTGACTGTATTAAATGGTTCTGTGCCGTTTGGACTAGAAGCACAAAAAGTAGGTTCTTTGTTACATGGACAGGAAAGAATATTGTTTTTCCTTCACATAGGTATATTTGGGTATAGTTTCTATGAATTTATAAAGAAGAATATCGTATTCTATTTGTTGTTACATAGTAATCTGATAGGAATTTTCTTAATATTAGTCCATACTTCATTACTTGGAATTTTGTCAGAAATTACTGCATGGTTACATAGTTTTATGAAAAGTACGAGTATTATTGTTGTAATAGGAGTAATATGGTTATTTTTCCAATATATAATAAAAAAAAGAGAGAAAAAATCATAAGAATAGTTTGTAATTTTTTATTATATCCGCTATACTAATATAAGATTAGGTAGCGGATATTTTTTTCCGTATCAGATATCGAACAATATAAGTTTTTTGTATAACAAAATAACAAAATGGAAAGCGAGGTTTTTATGAAAGCGTTTCAATTAAAGGTAACAATTATGGGTTCAGAACCGCCTATTTGGAGAAGAATAATTGTGCCAGCAGGAATTACATTTTCTCAGTTTAGTTTGATTCTTAATGAAGCGATGGGATGGAGTGGAGAACATTTATTCGAGTTTGAATTTAAAAAGTCTCATATGCAAACTTGCATTTTAGAAAATGTAGAAGAGATGGATTATGGAATGGAAGATTGCATAGAGGCGTCAAAGACTTATATCAGAGAATATTTAGAAGAATATAAAGGGTTTACTTATATTTATGATTTTGGTGATGACTGGAGACATCAAGTTAAAGTAGAGAAAATAATAGAAGATTATGAATATAATTATCCTATCGTAGTAGATTATCAGGAAAATTGTCCAATTGAAGATTGTGGTGGTATTTTTGGATATTATGATTATTTAGAAACTTTAAACAGAGAATGGGATTCCGAAGACGAAGAAATATGGGATGAAATGGAAGAACAAGAAGAATATGATATCAATGCCGTTAATGAGGAGCTAAAGACATATTATTTTTATCAGTTTGGACATAGAGAAAGCCGTTCTCAAGAGTTTATTTATGAAGAAATTTTTTCAAAGGAATGTGGGTTAAGAGCAATGGAACAGGATAGTAATAAGAATTTGGGAATTATTGAGTTTGAAAGTTATAGAAAAGAAAAAGAAAAAAATTTCAAAAGACAGTTAGAGCAAATGTTTGGTTACAAGGAAGAATGGGAAAACAAAATAATAGATATTTCCTTACAGGAAATCTTTTCGGATTATACAAAAGAAGACCTTCGTGAAATTGCAAAAGAAAAAGGAATGAAGGGTATCTATAAATGGAATAAAAATACATTGATACAAAATTTAATAGAGTATATGTTACAGCCAAATGTCATGAAACCTTACTTTCTGTGTTTACAGGATGAGGAAATAGCAGAATTTGAAAAGGCTTGTAATACAAAAGGATTATATATACCAGAAGATGTTGGAAATTTTACTATGTTATATGACACTTCGTATGTCGGAGGTTTGATGGATGGAAGATTTATTGTTCCAAAAGAGGTGTTAGAGGCATATGAATCTTTCAAAGGCGAAGAGTTTGAGGAAGCAAGAAAGAAAAATAGTTATTTTCTATGTTGTTTAAATACAGCAACTGCTTTGTATGGAATAACACCAATTCCTGTTTTAGAAAGACTGGTGGCACAGAATTCGGATGTGCAGATGACAAAAGAGGAAATTAAGGAAGCCATTAACCAAATTCCAGAAGAAATTAAGGAATGTACTTTAGTAGAGGATATCGTTTATCGTAAAGATTTATATCCAGATAATAAAGAATTGTTAGAACTGCAAGGGAAGAAAGAGTTTTATATTCCAACGTTCCTAGAGATTCTTGAGTTTGGAAAGAATGGTTATTGTTCAGATAGTAAAGAAATTAAAAAATTAAAGCAATTTTTAAAGAAAACAATGGGTGCTGCACAAGAAGAAGCAGATTTAATAGGTAAAATTATTCAGCTTCAGATTACAGCAGGATGTGATATGGAAGATTTGTTCCAAATTTTTGAAGATTTACATCTTGGAGTACAGCAGGAGAGTCAAGCAAGAGAATTGGTAGCATATGTAGGGGATGTATATAATACAACGAGATTAATTACCCATCGTGGTTTTACACAAAATGAATTAGTGCAAAAAGAAAATAAAGTGCAGGTAGTGCCAAAAGAAAGTAAGCAAAAGGAAAGTAATATTATTAATTTTGCAGAAGCAAGAAAAAATAAAATTTATCCTAATGAGCCTTGTCCATGTGGTTCTGGAAGAAAATATAAAATGTGTTGTAAAAATAAAAAATAAATGTAAGGTAGTGAAAGAATGATATATATCACAGGAGATTGCCATACTGATTTTAGAAAATTTTCTATAGAAGTATTTCCAGAACAAAAGGAAATGACAAAAGCAGATTTTGTTATTATTGCTGGTGATTTTGGTGGTGTTTGGAATTATCGTGGAGAAAGTTCAAAGGAAAAATGGTGGCTCAACTGGTTAGAAAGTAAACCATTTACTACATTATTTGTAGATGGAAATCATGAAGATTTTGCACGGTTAAATCAATTTCCAATTAAAGAATTTCATGGAGGAAAAGTGCATGAAATTCGACCTTCTGTTCTACATTTGATGCGTGGGGAAGTATTTGAATTGCAAGGAAAGAAATTTTTTGCTTTTGGTGGTGCAAGAAGCCATGATGTGAAAGACGGTATTTTAGAAGCAGGAGATAAAAGAATAAAGCGGTGGAATAACGATAGAAGTAAAGAATTTCGAGTAAATCATCAAAATTGGTGGAAAGAAGAAATGCCAAGCAAAGAAGAAATGCAATATGGTTTAGAAAACTTAAAAAAGCATGGTAATAAAGTAGATATTATCATATCTCATTGTGCTTGTTCTAGTGTTCAAAAATTGGTAAAGGAGTCTTATGGAGAAGATGAATTGACAGAGTATTTTGAACAATTAAAACAGTTTATAGAATATCAGTATTGGATTTGTGGACATTATCATGTAGATAAAAAAGTAGAAGAAAAACATTGTATTTTGTATCATCAAATAGTATCTTTGTAGGAGAATACTACATAGTAATAAAAGAAAGGCACTACTTTGCTTAAGAATTTCTTAAGTAGAGTAGTGCTTTGCTATGTTTTATCTTTCTGGAAATAAGTGTCTTCTTAATTTTTGAAATAAAGTAAGAACAAAGAAAAGAATAATAGTATCCACAGGAATTTGTAGGAAATTTTTTAGTAATCGTTCTGGCAGTAGAACCATAAAAGCTTTTCCAATCGTCATAGAATTCCAGAGAGTACCAAGACCGCAGTTAATAAGTAGTTTTACAAGAGTTTCTGCAATTAAAATTTTCCATACTTTGATTGGTTGTTTATAGAGAAATAGTCCATAAATAAAACCACCAAGCATAGCATTTAACGTATAACCAAAGAAAAAAGCCCCCATTGGTTTGATTAAAAATTTTAAAATATCCATCATACCGCCAAACAGACATCCTGTAATTGGACCAAATAAAAAGTCTACTAGTCGGTTTGGAATACCAGAAAAACCGATATGAATGTTTGGAGTGATAGCAATGGATGTAGTATAGCTAAGAACAACAGAAAGTGCTGCTAGCATACCACATAATACCATGTTTTTTGTTACTTTTAGTTCTTTTGAAGAACTCATAAAAAATTCTTTTACTTTTGACATAAAAAATCCTCCCTTGTGCAGTTAATAACTTTTCCTAACTACATAATGGAGAAAGAAAATTCCGTTATGTAGCAGCGGGATGCGAATCCTTTACCGCAAGCTGTATGGCTTTTCGTCCGTGTGACAACTCCCTGTTCACATGGCACTTAACGCATAGGATTCTACTCTGCATGATTATAAGTAAGAGTATACTCAGTTTTAATAGATTTGTAAAGAGAAAAAAGAGGTTTGAGATGATTATGAATAATTTCATTGTATTGCCAATCGGTGCGAAGCACACTTCCCCTACTTTATTTACTGTTTTTGTATATAGTGCATAAAGTAGGGGAATGTTGTTTTGTTATTTTTCTAGTTTGCTATAAAGACCTGCTTTTATTAAAACAGGGCGAAGAGCTAAGTATAAAAGTACAGCACACAAAAGAGAGAGTGCCGCATTTACTCCTGTAGTTAAAGTTGCAATTTTAGCTAATGCAGCGGAAGCATCTTGTGGAATTCCAAATAAGTACAATTTATAAAAATATCCAACGAGTGGGTCTGCGATAACATTAAAAAGTAATCCAGCACCAGCAGAAATGATAGTAGCAGTCGTTAATTTCTTTTTATCTGTTATTTTAGTAATGTGGAATAAGTGATGTGCTACAAATCCTGTAATTAAGCCAATACAAAGTTTTAAAAAGAAAGTTTTTGGAGCACTTGTTACATAAATTGTAGTTAAATCAGCTAGTGTTAGACCAATTGCTCCAGAAAGTCCACCAAGAGAACCACCAAGTAATAAAGCGGCAAGTACAACAAAAGTATTTCCAAGATGGAAAGCGGTAGAGCCACCAGGTAAATTGATATCAATTTTAAAGTAAGTAAACATAATATAGGAAAGTGCAGCCAATAAAGCAGCTTGTGCTATGCGTTTTACTTGTTCAGAGGAGGAGTAAGCAATGATAGTTTCTTGTTTTTGTGTATGAAAAATTCCATTACATAAAATGACAAGTCCGATTAACAGTGCAAAAATTCCCCATAGAAGGAATGGAAAATAAGGGTCTTGGCTATTAATCTTTTCGGTTGGTTCATACCCAATAAAACCGATAATACAGGCAATAAGACCACCCCCAGATAAAATACCACCAATAGAAAGTTCTTTTACATTTTGTTTCATTTTGTTTCAGCTCCTTTACTGTATAAATTTATATAATTGCTACGGTTTTTATCAGTAGCAAGTTTATTTAATAATGGCTCGAAATAGACACCATCTGTAGAGGGAAGATTATAATTTTTTGTATAAATAAGAGCTTCTCGCACAAAATTGCCAGCTTGTGCAACAGATTGCTCAAAAGGAATATCTAATACGGCATTTGCAGATAAAATAGCAGAAAAGACATCTCCTGTACCAGAACGTTCCGAACCAACTCGTTTTTGTGTATGAAAGGTAATACCATTTGTTTTATCATAAATCATATTAATAATAGAGTCTTTGGATGGAATACCAGATACTACAATGTTTTTCGCTTGAAATTTCTGTAGACGAGTCATTAATGTATGCATTTCTGATTCGCTCCAATCATTAGCATGATAAGGATAATCAGCTAAAAGACAGGCTTCTGTTAAGTTAGGTGTTAAAATATGAGCAAGAGTTGCTAATTCTTTCATTGCTTCGCACATTTCCTTTGTATAAATGGAATATAAATGTCCATTATCCCCCATGACAGGGTCAATAATTACTTTTGTTTGTTCTGTAGAAAACTCGGAAATCAATTGTTTTACAATTGAGATTTGCTCTAAGGAATTTAAATATCCAGATAAAATGCCATCAAAGGTTAAACCAAGTTCTTTCCAATGTACTAAATATTCAGGTAAATGATTTGTAAAATCTTTTGTATAAAAATGAGAAAAACCAGGATGATTGGAAAAAAGGGAAGTTGGTACAGGACAGCACTGGATTCCCATAGAAGAAATAATTGGAATGGTAACAGTTAATGCACACCGACCAAATCCAGTTAAATCATTGATAGCAGCAATTTTTTTTATTGTATTATGCATACATGATGCCTCCGTTGTATTCTGTAGTAATTTTATTGTCACTATTCTACTGCAAAACTGGATTGATTTAAAGAACCAGATTTTAAGATTTTAACCATACCAGATAGGTAAAAAAGAAAAGAGAATTAGGAAATAGATAGCCATACTCTACTTAATATCTTCTAGGACACGCTTTCGCTCGTGGCGAAACGGAGCAGTACTAGGCTCGAAAAGACCTCGCCAAGGACTGCCGTTTCTAAACGGTCCTTAGTAGATATTAAGTAGAGTATGGCTTTTGTTCAATATACGCTGTATAAAATACTTATTCTTTTAATACTTCTTGAGTTAGATTATTCAGTTGCTAGTTGTTTTAATTTTGCAAATGTGGTACGAACTGGTGGGAGGGAAAGTATAACTACTGTTAGGATTACTTCAGGTAAAATATAGCTTAGGTTGTAGAGGGTAGATGCCCAGACAGCGGCAGCATTTCCTTGGAAGGAATCTACATAGGTAGTGTAAAAAATAAGACCTGAAATTTGGTGAAAAAGGAATCTTCCGGTAGCTCCTACTAAAAATCCAAGTAAAAGACCATTCTTTTTTTTAGAAAAGAATCCAGAAAGACCAAGTGCTCCAAAAGCAAGAGGGTAATCTAATAAAATTTGTGCTGGGTGAACAATATAAGGACCTGTAATGAATTGCAAGATACCATAAGCAAAGGCGGAAATCAGTCCAGTGGCAGGTCCATACCAGTAACCTACAAGACAGACGAGTAACATACTAAATAAAGTGATAGAGCCTCCGTTTGGTAGGCTTGGCAATTTGATTGCTACGGAAACGACAGTGGCAAGAGCAATCGCTGTTGCAGAAAAGACTAGTTTTTTTGTTTTGTTTTTTGACATAAAAAAAATCCTCCTTAGACTATGCTTAGGAGGGGCCACAACACATAAAATTCATATAAATTGAATTATGCTTCCTTACGCCGGTACTAACCGGATCAAGTGATGAGGGTCAGTAGTTTTAGCTACTTCTCAGCAAATGGCACCCCTAGCAAATTTTAGTATACTTTATTTTTAGGAATTGTCAATAGAAAAAATTATTTTTTTCTTTCTATTTTTTGTTGAATGTGATACACTCATTACAAATAGAAAAAGGAGGAAAGAACAATGAATGTGATTGAACGTTTTTTAAGATATGTAGCAGTAGATACAGAATCTGTTGATAATGCCGAGTGTTTTCCTAGCAGTGAAAAGCAAAAAAATTTAGCTAAAATGTTAGTAGAAGAATTGACCCAAATGGGTGCCCAAAATCCAAGAATGGATGAGTATGGTTATGTATATGCCACAATTCCAGCCACCTCAGATAAAAAAGTTCCTGTACTTGGATTTTTATCTCATATGGATACTTCTCCAGCAATGAGTGGTGCAAATGTAAAGCCTCGTATTGTAAAGAATTATGATGGTGGTGTTATTGTTTTAAATGAGAAAGAACAAATTTCTATGAGTCCAGCACAGTTTCCATCGTTGTCTCATATGGTAGGACAAGATTTAATTGTAACCGATGGGACAACATTACTTGGTGCAGATGATAAAGCTGGTATTGCGGAAATTATGAGTATGGCACAAATTTTATTAGCTGATAAGTCAATTCCTCATGGTACAATTCAGATTGCATTTACTCCAGATGAAGAAGTAGGCAATGGTGTGAATTATTTTGATGTCAAAGGCTTTGGGGCAGAGTTTGCTTATACCGTAGATGGTGGTGGTCTTGGAGAGATTGAGTATGAGAATTTTAATGCGGCTTCTGGAAAGTTAAAGATTCATGGAAAGAGTATTCATCCGGGTTCTGCAAAGGGTAAAATGGTCAATGCTTCTTTAATCGGAATGGAATTTCAACAGATGTTGCCAGTATTTGACAATCCAGCGTATACCGAAGGTTATGAAGGATTTTTCCATTTAAATTATATCAATGGTAGTATAGAAGAAGCGGAACTTTCTTATATCATTCGTGACCATGATAGAACGAAATTTGAACAAAAGAAAGCACTTTTTGTAAAAACGGCAGAATTTTTAAATGAAAAATATGGAGTTGGTACGGTAGAATGTGAAGTAAAAGATTCCTATTACAACATGAAAGAAAAAGTAGAACCATATATGTTTTTAATTGATAATGCAGTAAAAGCAATGAAACAGATAGATATTACACCAATTATTACACCAATTCGTGGTGGTACAGATGGTGCGAGATTATCTTTTATGGGTCTTCCTTGTCCAAATCTTTGCACAGGCGGAGAAAATTATCATGGAAAATATGAGTATGTATCCATTCAGTCTATGGAGAAGATAGTGCAATTATTATTACAAATCATTCAGGTATATCAGAGTGAATAAAAAGACAGTACAAATGGTACAAATGGCTATGATGACAGGAGTGCTCTGTGTGGTAGCTCCTGTTACCATACCATTGCCTTTTACACCAGTTCCAATCACATTTGCTACTTTGATTCTTTATTTGATAGCAACATTTCTTGGAGCAAAAAAAGGAACGATTTGTGTTTTTCTTTATTTATTGCTTGGTATGGTAGGACTTCCTATTTTTTCTGGATTTTCTGGTGGATTTATGATATTTGCTAAACCAACAGGGGGATATGTGATTGGCTATTTGCCTTGTGTATTTTTGATAGGATGGTTACTAGAGCGTAAAAAGAAGAAAGTAAATAGAATGTGGTATCTTTTTAGCTTTGCTTGTGGTACGTTTTGTTGTTACTTGTTTGGTACGATATGGTTTATGATAATCATGGAAGGTACTTACACAGTGGCTCAAACACTTTTCGTTTGTGTTGTGCCATATTTATTTTTTGATTTCATAAAAATAGGTATAGTTACAGAATTAATAGTGCCAATCAAACAAAGAATAGGACAAAGTGGTGTGAAAGGATAATAATGGGAGAAATAATGAAACTAATAGATGATTTAAAAAAGAAGACGTTGCTGATGGATGGAGCTATGGGAACATATTATCAGCAATTAAAAGGTCAGAAAGAAGAAATTTCAGAACTTGCGAATCTATCTGAGCCAGAAACAGTATTACAAATTCATAGAGAATATTTATCTGTAGGGGCAGATATTATTAGGACAAATACATTTGCTATCAATTCTTCTGTGTTGTCAGAACTTTCACAGGAAGAACGGGATAGATGCTTACGTTTAGGATGTAGAATAGCAAAACAGGCAATCGAAGAAGAAAAGGAACAAAATGGTAGAGAGTGTTTTGTTGCTGGAGATATTGGACCGATTGCAAAGCTAGAAGAAAACCAAGACATTCTTTTAGAGTATTATCATATATGTGATATTTTTTTAGAAGAAGGTATGAATATTTTTTGGTTAGAAACGTTCCAAGGAACAGAATATGTGGCAGAAATTCTTTCTTATCTTAAAACAAAAGCACCAGAAAGTTTTATTGCAGTTAGTTTTTGTATCAATAAAAATGGATTTACTGCTTCTGGACAAAAAGCAGAGCGTTTGTTGTTTGCAGAGCAAATAAAAGAGGCAGATGCGGTTGGATTTAATTGTGGAATTGGTTCGGTACATTTAAAAAATATTGTAGAACAATGTCATTTGCCAAATGATAAATTTATTTTAGTTGCACCAAATGCAGGATATGCCGAAGATTTTTCGAATCGTTCGGTATTTTTAAATAGTGCTGGGCATTTTGGGAAAAATATAGCACAAATGCAAGCTTTTGGAATAGATATTGTAGGTGGGTGTTGTGGCACAACGCCATTTTTTATTCAGGAAATAAAGAAACAATTAAATTCTAATATAGTAGAACAAAAGCGATTGCGTATTTCCAAGGAAGAATATCAAAACAAGATGGTAAGAGAAAGACAAGAAAGTAAAGAATCTTGTGGAATAATAGAAAACAATCTGTTTAAGGAAAAATTGCTTCGAGGAGAAAAAGTAATTGCTGTAGAATTAGACCCACCATATCATGCAGATAGTGAGAAATTATTGTCTTGTGCAACCGTGCTTTCTAAACAGCCAGTAGATATTTTGACATTTGCAGATTCTCCTATGGGAAGAAGTCGAGCAGACTCTGCATTAACAGCATTACATATTCGACAAAAGACAACGATGCAGGTAATGCCTCATATTTGTTGTCGTGACCGAAATATGATTGCAATGCGTTCGTTATTACTTGGTGCTCATATGAATGGACTTCGAAATTTATTGATTGTAACAGGTGACCCTGTACCTGGAGAAGATAGAAAAAAGATAACAGGGGTATTTGATTATAATTCGATTCGTTTGATGAATTATGTGTCGGAAATGAATACAGAACTTTTTGCAAAAGATGAGTTTTTCTTTGGTGGGGCACTCAATTATAATTATCCAAATTTGGAAAAAGTAGCAGAGCGAATGGAAAAGAAAATGGCAGCAGGATGTTCTTTCTTTTTGACACAACCTATTTTTTCAGAGGAAAATATAAGACAGATTGCATGGCTGAAAGAGCGTACAGGAGCAAAAATTTTAGGTGGAATTTTGCCACCAGTAAGTAAACGAAATGCTTTGTTTATTAAAAATGAAATGGCAGGCATGGATGTGCCAGAGGAAATTGTAGAACGTTATAAAGAAGAGTTTACAAGAGAAGAAGGCGAACAGGTTGGAGCGGAACTTGCAAAGGAATTGATGAAAAAGTTAGAGTCTTTTGTAGATGGATATTATTTTATGTTGCCGTTTAATCGGGTAAGCTTGATGGAGAAAATTTTGGAGGATGTATGACAAGAGAAGAATTTGGATTTTTATGTGACACGAGGGTTATGTTATTGGATGGTGCGACTGGAACGAATTTGCAGAAGGCAGGAATGCCAGCAGGTGTTTGTCCAGAGTTATGGATGATAGAGCATAAAGAGGCGGTTAGGGAACTTCAAACAGCTTTTTTGGAGGCCGGGACAGATATTTTATATGCACCAACATTTTCTGCAAATCGAATTAAATTGGCAGAGTATGAGTTAGAGGATAGGTTAGAGGAGTTAAATACGCAGTTAGTTCGTTTGTCAAAAGAAGTTGTGAAGGAATTTTTGGCAAACGAAGAAAATAAAGAGAGAACTTGTTATGTTGCAGGTGATTTAACCATGACAGGACAATTGCTCTATCCTGTTGGTAAGCTAGTATTTGAAGATTTGGTAGATGTATATAAAGAACAAATAAGGGTGTTGTTAAAGGCAGGGGTAGATTTATTTGTAGTGGAAACAATGATGAGCTTACAGGAATGTCGTGCGGCTGTTTTGGCAATCAGAGAGGAATGCGATTTACCTGTTATGGTAACATTGACATTTGCAGGGGATGGAAAAACGATGTATGGCACAACTCCAGAGGCAGCAGTAGTTGTATTACAGTCGTTAGGTGCAGATGCTGTTGGTGTGAACTGTTCGGCTGGTCCAGAAACATTAGTTTCTGTCATTCAAAGAATGACACAAGTAGCAGAGATTCCAGTAATTGCAAAGCCAAATGCAGGACTTCCTTCGTTAGAGGATGGAAAGACCGTTTATAACATGACACCACAAGAATTTGCACATCATATGGAGAAATTAGTAGAAGCAGGGGCAGGAATTTTAGGAGGTTGTTGTGGATCTGAACCAAAACATATTCAGGCAGTATATGAAATGGTGCAGGGGAAACAACCAATGAAAAGAAAACCACATCAGGCAATTCTTGCAACAGAGCATACGATTTTTCCAATAGAATTAAATGGACCTGTTCGTGTGATTGGCGAGCGAATCAATCCAACAGGAAAGAAAGCATTACAGGCAGAACTTAGGGAAGGAAAGCTGGATTTAGTATTGCAGTATGCAAAAGAACAGGAAGAAGCAGGAGCTTATATTTTAGATATCAATGCAGGAATGTCTGGTATTGATGAAAAAGAAAGATTGCTTCAAATTATGTATGAAGTGACACAACATAGTTCTTTGCCATTGTCAATCGATTCAAGTCATGTAGATGTTATTGAGGCACTACTTCGTGTATATCCTGGACGAGCATTGGTGAATTCTATTTCTTGTGAAGAAGAAAAAATGAGACGATTACTTCCAATTGTAAAAAAATATGGAGCTATGTTTATTTTACTTCCACTGTCAGAGAATGGTTTACCAAAAGACCAAACAGAAAAGAGAGAATTCATTCATAAAGTAATGGGATATGCTTTTTTGAATGGTTTTACAAAAGAAGATATTGTAGTGGACGGTTTAGTAAATACAATAGGTGCAGGAAAACAGGCAGGAAAAGAAACATTGGAAACCATTCGTTATTGTAAAGAAACATTGAAAGTTGCTACTAGTATTGGACTTTCTAATATTTCCTTTGGATTACCAGCAAGAAGTTTTGTGAATACCGCATTTCTTACAATGGCGGTAGAAGCAGGACTTACGATGGCGATTGCAAATCCTTGCCAAAAGATGACAATGCAGTATTTACTGGCAGCAGACTTACTTATGGGAAAAGAAGGAGCAGATATTGCCTTTATCGAAGCAGCACCACAAATGGTAGAATCAGCAAAACAAACGGTTTCTACGCAAAAAAATCAACCAGAGAAGAAGGAAGATGTAGTTGAGAATACAACGCCATTGTTTACTGCGGTATTAAAAGGAAATCAACGAGTGATTATAACTCTTACCGAAGAAGCACTACAACAAGAAGCGTATGGAGAAACAAAAGAACAACGAGCAGGGAATATATTAAATTTGGATTTAATTCCTGCGATTAATAAAGTAGGAGAATTGTTTGAAAAGAAGAAATATTTTCTGCCACAATTAATTGCTTCTGCAAAAACAATGGAAGTAGCTGTAAAGTATTTAGAACCATTATTATTAACAGGAGAAAGTACAAAACGAGGAAAAGTAGTGATTGCAACTGTAAAAGGTGATATTCACGATATTGGAAAAAATTTAGTTGCTTTAATGTTAAAAAATTATGGATTTGAAGTCATTGATATGGGCAAGGATGTAGAATCCGAAGCTATTGTGGAAAAAGCAAAAGAAGAACAAGCGGATGTTATTGCACTCTCAGCTTTAATGACTACGACAATGACAAGAATGAAGGAAGTAGTAGAGTTAAGGAACAAAGCAGGACTTCATACAAAAGTAATGATTGGTGGTGCAGTAATAACAAAAGAGTATGCAACAGAGATTGGAGCAGAAGGGTATTCGACTGATGCACAAGATGCGGTAAAAGTGGCAATGTCATTGTGCAATGAAAATTAATAAGTTTTTAGATTTTATAAAAGCCTGTCTTGGTAGTATCTGTTTGAACACGCTCTCGCTCGGGACGAAACGGAGCAGTACTAGGCTCGAAAGTACCTCGCCAAGGACTGCCGTTTCTTAACGGTTCTGCACAGATACTATCAAGACACGGCTTTTTTGAAAATATGTAATTTTCTGTTATAACATATTTATATTTAAAAGATTTTTGGATAAATAATGGTATATTATATTGTAATGAGAATGATTAAGAAGAAAGGAATTTAATGAGTATGGAATGTAGAAAATTGGAAAAGTTAGGAATTGAAACTTCTTTATTGGGGTTTGGTTGTATGAGATTTCCAACAAAGGACGGAAAAATTGACGAAGTAAGAGCAGAGAAGATGTTAGATGATGCAATTGCATCTGGTGTAAATTATATTGATACAGCTTATCCATATCACAATGGCGAAAGTGAACCTTTTGTTGGAAAGGTATTGAAAAAGTATGATAGAAGTAGTTTTTATTTGGCAACGAAACTTCCATTGTGGAATATTAAGGAAAGAGCAGATGGGCTTCGTATTTTTGAGAAGCAGTTAGAGCGTTTGCAGATGGATTATGTGGATTTTTACTTATTACATGCGATGGATAGGGAAAGTTTTCATAAAGTGAGAGATTTAGGTATTATTGAGGATATGTTAGAATTAAAGAAGCAGGGTAAGATTAAGTATTTTGGTTTTTCGTTCCATGATAATTATGAAGCTTTTGAAGAAATTTTAACATATCGTGATTGGGATTTTTGCCAGATTCAGTATAACTATATGGATACCGAAGAACAGGCAGGAGATAAAGGTTATGCGTTATGTGAGAAGTTAAATATTCCGATTGTCATTATGGAACCAATCAAAGGCGGTGCCCTAGCTTCTTATGCAGATGATGTGATGGATATGTTTAAAGCAGTTCGTCCAGAGAAAAGTATTGCTTCTTGGGCATTGCGTTGGTTAGGAAGCAAGCCACAGATTAAAGTGATTTTAAGTGGCATGTCTACCGAAGAACAAGTTTATGATAACTTAAATACATTTACTAATTTTGAACCATTGTCAGAGGAAGAAAAAGCTACTGTAGAAAAGGTAGTAAAAGAAGTAAAATCTAGAATTTATAATGGCTGTACGGCTTGTCGTTATTGTATGCCATGTCCATTTGGTGTGGATATTCCAAGAAACTTTGCTATTTGGAATAATTATGGTATGTACCATAATGCAGAAGGTGCAAAGAATCGTTATAATAATGTAAAAGTAGAAGAACGAGCAGACCAGTGTAAAGAATGTGGTGCCTGTGAAGCTGTTTGTCCACAACAGTTGCCAATTAGAGAACATTTAAAACAAGTGGTAAAGACCATGGAAAATTTATAGTTTATATTATAATAATGACCAGATGCTTCTTTGAAAGAAACATCTGGTCAATTATGGTAAAGTTATATTTCTTTTTATTCTGCACTTTGTTCTGCTATTTGTAATCTGTCTTTTAATACTTGTATTACTTGTGCGAATAATTGTTCACCTTCTGGATTGTTCTTAACATGTCCAAGTTCATGTTTTTCTTCAAAGAAATCTTCCACAAGTAAATGATGATAATAAGAAGATGGACATTCTCTTCTGACATTTACAATGGTTTCCCAAGGGATAATTTCCAAACCATTTGCATAGCTTATCATATAATTTTGTGTCATATACAATTTCATTTGTTTAAGATAAATGGTGGAAGGATGATTTAATTCTTCATCAATCTGTGGAATTATTTTCTCATAACGAAGAAGCATTCTTTGGCTAGTTTCTTTGTCTCTTTTCCATATGCTTAATCTTTCTTTAAGAAAAAGAATAGCAGTGATTGGGAACATTGCGATAAGTATAAATATAAAAACAGGCGAAGGTATTTCCTCTCCATTTTTTATAGCTAGTATAGCTATGATAAAAAGGGCAATACCAAATAAAAATAGTGAAAAAAAACAAATGAAAGTAGTTGCTACGTCTTGAGGTTTTTGCATTTCTTGCATTTTCTTAGATAGGTTCATTACGAGTTCTCCTTTATGTATATAAAAATTTCTGTCGAATTATACTATATTAGAAAAAATTTGTAAATAGGTAAAAAGTCTGGAAGTTCTCAAAATGTAAACATTTTGGCGAAAGGTGAACCGCTTACCGTTTTGGTAGCACCCTAGTGCATATTATAGCAGAATATAAATAGTTGGTCAATTTATTTTTTACTTTGGTATATTTATTTTATTTGTAATAAGTGCTGAATTGTTTCTATCACGTTATCACAGAAATAAGAAAACTGTGCTTTAATTTCTGGTACGGCTGTATTCATTACATATCCATATTTTACAATGGAAAGCATTTCTAAGTCGTTATAGTTATCTCCGAAAGCAACGCATTCAGAAGCATCAAGGGAAAGATGGTTCATAAGTGCGGTCAGTGCTGTTCCTTTATTGACATTTGGAGCAACAAAGTCGAGCCAAGCAAAACCAGAAATAGAGCCAGAAGTTTTATCTTGATATTTTGCCATGAGTTCTGGACCATGTCCTGTAGCAACACCGCTTTTTTCATACACAGAAACTTTATAAATATCTTCTGGTTGGTCTTCTGGTTTTGCAATTACTACAGTATTATTTTTTACATGGTTTGCAATATAGTGATAATAGCTTTCAGTTTTTGGCACAATGTAAGAAGTTTGTTGTCCTGACATTAATACTTCACAATTTGGCAAACTTAAAATATCGTGACTAATCGAAAGAGCAGTTTTTCTATCCATCGTTTGTCCTAGTAGCAGTTTATCCTGATAAAAGGTTAAAGCACCATTTTCGCAAATAAAAGCCATATATTTGGAGGCAGAACCAAACAATCGTTTTAAGTTTGGATATTGTCTTCCACTTGCAGCAACAAAAACAATTCCATGTTTTGTAAAGAGTCGTTCAATAAAAGAAATGACATCAGAATTTAAACTTTGTGTGCCTTTTTGTAATAAAGTTCCATCTAAATCACTTGCAATCAATCGTATCATCGTGTATTCTCACTTTCTGCTTAATTATTAATCATATCATAGAGTTTTTCTAAAAATTAATCATAACTTTATTAAATAAAGAAGTCAAGTTACATTTTTGTTTGTTATTTATTTGACAAATAGGGAGGCGTATTTTATACTTTTTAGGAAAGGGGAGATGACAATGCAGATAAAAAATATTTCTACCGCAGTAATTAAGCGGTTACCCCGTTATTATAGATATTTGGGGGAATTGTTAGAGCATGATGTTTATCGGATTTCTTCGAAAGAATTAAGTGAAAAAATGGGAGTGACAGCTTCTCAAATTCGTCAAGATTTAAATAATTTTGGTGGTTTTGGACAGCAAGGTTATGGGTATCAAGTGGAATATCTTTATGAGGAAATTGGTAAAATATTAGGATTAGATAAAACAAATCAGTTTATTATTTTAGGTGCTGGTAATTTTGGTCGTGCATTAGCAAAATCCACTGCATTTGAGCAAAGAGGTTTTAAACTAGTTGGATTGTTTGATGTGTCTCCAGAGGTGGTAGGCAATAGTGTACGAGGAATACAGGTGCGTCATATCAATGAGCTAGAGCAATTTTTAAAAGAGTATTCGGTAGATATTGCAGCATTGGTAGTACCGGTGGAGGAAGCTCCAAAGTTGGCTGAAGATGTTGTATCTTTTGGAGTGAAAGCTATTTGGAATTTTGCACCAACGGATTTATCTTTGCCAGAAGATGTGGTATTAGAAAATGTGCATTTAGAGGAAAGTTTAATGAGACTTTCTTATAAGAAAAAGGCAGCAGAGGAAGCAAAGAAGTAGTATGATTTTTGGAATAGGAACAGATTTGATTGAAGTAGAACGAGTAGGTGCTTCTTATCAAAAGGAAGCATTTCGGAATAAAATATATACAGAGCAAGAGCAGAATTTGATTGATGGAAAGGCACAAAAAGCAGCCGGAAACTTTGCAGTAAAGGAAGCTGTAGTCAAAGCATTTGGTACAGGATTTAGAAAAATTATGCCAATAGAGATAGAGGTTTTAAGAGACGTTTCAGGCAAACCTTATGTAGTTTTGTATGGAGAAGCAAAAAAAATGCAAGAAGAAGTACAAGTTACGAAAATCCATGTGTCTATTTCTAATACAAGAGAATATGCTACTGCTTATGTTGTAATGGAGTGTCAAAGTAATGAATAAAAAATATGCCTTAAATTCTTTTCAAATGAAAGAGATTGATACATTTACAATAGAACAAATCGGAATTCCATCTTGTGTTTTGATGGAAAAAGCGGCTATGGCAGTCGTTGCTCATGTAAAAAAAGTATGTTCTAAGGAAAGTAAGATAATAGCAGTATGTGGTTATGGCAATAATGGTGGGGACGGTATTGCAGTTGCTAGAATGTTACATATGGAAGGCTATTTCGTAGATATTATCATGGTAGGAGAAGAAAGACGTGCGACAAAAGAAACAAAGCAACAGTTGAAAATTGCAGAAAATTTGGGTGTTTCCATACTTCAGAAAGTGCAATTAACAGAATATACTATTATTATAGATGCTATCTTTGGAATTGGTCTTACAAGAGAAATCACTGGAGTATTCAAAAAAATAATAGAGGAAATAAATGAAGCTAAAAAAACAGTAGTTTCTGTTGATATTCCTTCTGGTGTTAGTGCAGACAATGGTACAATTATGGGAGTGGCTGTGAAAGCAGACATAACAGTTACATTTGGATGGGAAAAAATAGGATGTTTAGTATTTCCGGGAGCAGAATATGCAGGAACTGTTCATATAGAAGAGATTGGATTTGCAACAAGAGGAAATACAGAACTTTCTAGTCGATTCTATTTTGAAAAAAAACCAAAAGATTTATTTCCTGTTAGAAAGCAAGATTCCAATAAAGGAACTTATGGAAAAGTTTTGATTATTGCAGGTTCTAAAAATATGTTTGGAGCAGCATATTTTTCGGCAAAAGCGGCGTATCGTATGGGGGCAGGTTTAGTTCGTATTGTAACAGCAAGAGAAAATAGAGAGATATTACAAAGTCAATTGCCAGAAGCTATTTTAACTACTTATGAAACGAAAGAAAATGTCTTATTAGAACAGGATGAAAAGACAATAAAAGAAGCCATTTCTTGGGCAAGTGTTATTTTACTTGGACCAGGGCTTGGACGCTCAGCTATCAGTACATCTCTTGTAAAAATAACAATAACACAAACCAGTGTTCCATTAGTAGTAGATGCAGATGGATTGAATATTATTTCAGATATGATTTCTGCACAAGTACCAGACAAGACAGATGTGGAAGGCAGAATTACATATTTGGCACAACTTTTGCCAAAAGGAACGATTATAACACCACATAAAAAAGAATTATCTGTTTTAACAGGAATTCCGTTCGAAAATTTAGTAAATTGTCTCATTGACAGCAGTGTTTCATGTACTTATAATAATGAAATAATTTATGTAAAAAAAGATGCAAGAACAATTGTGTCTTTTGGAACTTTGGACTATATTAATGTAACAGGAAATGATGGAATGTCAACCGCTGGAAGCGGAGATGTATTAGCTGGTATGATTGTAGGATTGTTAGCACAAGGTACAGTCCCTTTTATATCAGCAATACTAGGGGTATATTTGCATGGACTATCAGGAGATATTGCTTCAGAACAAAAAGGTACTCGTTCCATGATAGCTAGTGATATTCTTGAAATGATTCCAGAAGCATTAAAATAAAAGGTATTTTCACAAATCTTTTGAATAAAAGATTAAATTGTTTCACAAAAGCTTACATAAAAGATAAAGAATTATGGAAAGGAGCATAGAATTATTTTGGATATAGAACAACAATATTTTCGTGTTTGTGCGAATATCTCTTTAGATGCCATTAGAGATAATATAAAAAAAGGAAGGGCATTATTGCCACAGGAAACAAAATTGATGGCAGTAGTAAAAGCAGATGCCTATGGGCATGGTGCTGTACCAGTAGCAAAAGCAATTGATGATTTAGTAGATACGTTTGGTGTAGCCATGCCAGAAGAAGGTGTAGAACTTCGGAAAAATGGAATTACAAAACCAATTTTAATTCTTGGTTATACGCCACCACAAATGGCAGAGTTAGCAATTCGTTATGATATTATGATGGGAGTATTTCAATCGGAAATTGCAGAGCAATATAATGAAATTGCAGAGAAATTAAATAAAAAGGCAAAGGTACATATTAAATTAGATACTGGTATGAGCCGAATTGGATATCTTTGTTGTGAAGAAAGTATAACAGATATAGAAAAGATTGCAAAACTTCCATTTGTAGAAATTGAGGGAATGTATACTCATTTTTCTAAGGCGGATGAAGCGGATAAAACATTTGCAAGAAACCAGTTTAAGAAGTATATGGAGCTAGCAATGGAATTAGAAAAACGAGGTATTATTATTCCATGTAAGCATGTATGTAATAGTGCTGGAATGATAGATATTCCAGAAGGCGATTTAAATATGGTACGATTTGGCGTAACCATGTATGGAATGTATCCAACCGATGAGGTAACAAAGGAAAAACTTCCTGTGACACCAGCAATGGAGTTAAAAGCACATATTACTTATGTAAAGACACTTCTAGCAGGAGTAGGTATTGGTTATAGTGGAACTTATGTGACGGAAAAGGAAACAAGAATTGCTACGATATCGGTAGGGTATGGAGATGGTTATCCAAGGGGTCTTTCTGGTATGGGTAGAGTATTGATTCATGGAAAGTCAGCTCCGATTCGGGGACGAATTTGTATGGACCAGTGTATGGTAGATGTTACAGAAATTCCAGAAGCAAAACAAGGAGATGTAGTAACTTTAATGGGGCGTGATGGGAATGAATACATTTCAGCAGAGGAAATAGGAGAAACCGTAGGAAATTCGTTTCATTATGAAGTTGTTTGTGATATTGGGAAAAGAGTACCAAGAATTTATTATTTAGATAGTAAACCAATAGAAGTAAAAACATATCTTCCAATGGAATAAATATAAAAAACACTGAAAATTGCAGAATACGTTAGGAAAAAGCAGGGAATACTAGGAAACATAAAGCAGGCTGCTAATACCAAAAAACGGAGTGTGAATTTCAGTGATAATTCGACGAGGAGATATTTTTTATGCAGATTTAAGACCAGTAGTTGGTTCGGAACAGGGTGGGATTCGCCCAGTCTTAGTTGTACAAAATGATGTAGGTAATCGGCATAGTCCAACAGTGATTGTAGCTGCCATTACATCAAAAATGCATAAGGCAAAATTGCCAACGCATATAGAATTATCGAAAAGATATGGAATCGAGAAAGATTCTGTGATATTATTAGAACAGGTCCGAACAATTGACAAGTCGAGACTTCGGGAAAAAGTATGTCATCTTGACCAAGAAATTTTGTCAAGTGTGAACCAAGCATTACTTGTTAGTTTTGCACTAGATACATAGGGGCAAGTTGACAAAAGGAGAAAAGGAGAAATTTTTTATGGATGGAATTCCCATAAATGCAATCGTGTGGTTTTTCGGTTTAATTGTATGGAATGCAATCATAGAGGCAATGATTACTGCATTAGATGGCGTAAATGAAGTAAGTTTAGAGAAAAAAACGGAAGAAGGAAGTACAAGAGCAAAATTGGTGTTATGGTTGTTAGACCATCACCGCAGGTACATAACTGTAACTGATTTTATTCGTATTGTATCTATTGCTGGAATGACAATTATTTATATTCGTTATTTTTTGAATGGAATTAGTTCTTTTATTAAAGTGAGCATAACGCAACAGCCAATCTTAATTACGATATTAACTGTTCTTGCCACGATATTTGTTATTATGATAGTAGAATTATTTTCTATAAAATTGCCAAAAAAGATGGCATTTGAAAATGCAGATAATTTTGCTTGTTGTACAGCAAAATTGTTGCGGTTCTTAATGATTGTATTTGCACCATTTGCTTGGATAGTAGAAATAATTACAGTAGGAATATTGAAAGTGCTTCATATTAAAGCATCAGAAGAAGAGATAGTAACAGAAGAAGAATTACTTTCTACGGTAACAGAGGCACAAGAAAGTGGTGTTTTAGAAGCAGAAGAAGCAGAAATGATTCATAATATTTTTGAATTTGATGCAAAGACAGTCAGTGATATTATGACACATCGAAAACATATGGTAGCAATCAATGCAGAAATGACAATAGAGGAAGCCATGCAGTTTATGATGAAAGCGGCATATTCTCGTTTTCCATTATATGAAGAGACAATCGAAAATATTATTGGTGTTTTATATTTAAAAGATGTAACGAGAGTTTATTTTTCTGAAAATGCTGATAAAATAAAAAATGGGAAAGTTCGTAGTCTTTCTAGAAAACCATATTTTGTACCAGATACTCAAAGTTTAGATGTATTATTTCATGATATGCAAAAGAAAAAAATTCATATGGCGGTTGCGATTGATGAATATGGACAAACTGCTGGACTTATAACAATGGAAGATATTGTAGAAGAAATTGTTGGAGATATTCAAGATGAGTACGATAGTGAAGAAGAAGATGTTTTATTAAATGCAGATGGTAGTATGCTTGTAAAAGGGATTACCAGTTTAGTAGACCTATTTGAATTGTTAGAGCTTGATATAGAAGAGGAAGAATTTGAAACACTAAATGGATTGATGGTTTCAGAATTGGGACATATTCCTGTAGAAGGGGAGCAATTTAGTATGGAATACCGAGGTTGTCAAATGGAAATTGTAGAAGTAAAAAATAAAATGATTTCCTTGGCAAAAGTGCGTAAACTTCCAAAGGAAGAAGAAGTAATAGAGCAGAAAGAAGCGGAATAAAAATGAAAATTACCATTTTATGTGTTGGAAAAGTAAAAGAAAAATATTTTACTGGTGCAATTGAAGAATATGCGAAACGATTGTCTAGATATTGTAAGTTAGAAATAATAGAAGTAGCTGATGAAAAAACACCAGATGGGGCATCTAGTACATTAGAAGAACAAATTAAGCAAAAAGAAGGAGAACGCCTACTAAAATATATTCCAGAAGATGCATATGTTTGTGTACTTGCAATAGAGGGAAAACAATTAACTTCCGAACAATTATCAGAAAAAATTGGAGAACTTGGAGTACGAGGAGTTAGCCATATTGTATTTATTATAGGTGGTTCTTTAGGACTTTGGGATGCAGTAATTAAAAAAGCAGATTTTTTACTTAGTTTTTCTAAAATGACATTTCCGCATCAATTGATGCGAGTTGTGTTACTAGAGCAGATTTATCGTGGATATCGAATTTTACAAGGAGAGCCATATCATAAGTGAAAAATAGGGGTTGTTGCAAAATAAAGTCAATATTATTCTGTAACAGCCTCTTGTTTTATAAAAGAGAGGATTAGTATATGAGGTTAACAGAAAAAGAAAAAATCCAATATCAAGAAATGCTTAAAATGTGGGATGCTTTGGAATTGACAGAAAAGAATCGTAAATTGGCAGAACAGTATATGGGGATAAGACAGCCAGAAAATGTAGAATTGTTAAAAGAAGTAGAATATCAAAATTTGAGAAAAGACTGGATGAATGAAAATCGTTGGAAATGTGTAGATTATCTTAAATATTGTAGAGGAAAAAATAAAGGAGAAGAAGCAAAGCGTTATATACGTTTTGTAATAGCTGTCGGAGGTTCTACTGCTTATTATGTTTTAGTCTTTCATGAATATGAATATTTGAATAAAAGTAATATTTTTCTATATTTAACAAGAGAGCAATGGGTAGCTTTGAAAGCAGAAGATTTGGCGTGGAATGTTTCTCGTTTAAATGATATTACAAATAGAATGGACGAAACAAGTCCAGATATTTTAAGAGAAGCAATGAAATTATGTTATGGAGAAGAGATAAATGCAAAATTATTAATTGCAGGACTTAGTTTGTACTATACAACTCCAATAACAATACAAGAAAATCTCTCGAAAGAAAAGCAACTATTAAAAGAACAAATAGAAGAAACAATAGAGTTTATGATACATAGTTTTGTTGTAACAATACCACAAATGGTAACAGAAGG
Source organism: uncultured Lachnospiraceae bacterium (assembly GCA_937891165.1). Lineage (GTDB taxonomy): Bacteria > Bacillota > Clostridia > Lachnospirales > Lachnospiraceae > SIG299. The sequence continues at coordinate 31,094 of CALAEX010000167.1, forward strand.
AGAATTTTCAGTAGAAGATATTCAGAAATTAAAAAATTTTATAGAAGAGTCAGAAGAATGTTTGGATTTCATCTCCATTTCTAAAATTTTAAAAGATAAAAAATATAATACCTATTGGATTACGTTATTTTCATCTTGTATATTTTTAGCAATTAGGCATTCTAAGAAATTTTTAAACTGTTTGAAATTAACTATGCTTATGGATGCAGAAAATAAAAAAGAGGAACAGTATACAACATTAAATAGTTGTCTGTATATTCATAATAGAAAATGGTTTAATGAACATATTAGTATGTTAGAAGAGCAACTTCCGATAGAAATAGAGTCGTATTTGATTTGGTGTGAAAAAAATGAAGTGGGAGAAGCAATCAAAAGAATTTCCTCTAAATATCCAGAAAAAATCAAACAAGTAAGGGATAATATGACTGTAGAGGAATTTTTATATTTACTACATTGGGTGAAAGTAGGAAATTTAGGATTATATGAGGAATTAAGAAGTTCTTTTAAAGAAGAATATTTGATAAAGATAGCTTATGAAATAGTAGGAAATTGGGGAATAGGGTGCAAAGTGGCACAGAAATATTTACTTGGAGAAGTACAAGGAGATGAGATATATCCATTTGTAGAAAAGTGGCGTAAAAACGCTTTGATTACAGTTAATACAGAGAAAAAAATTATTTCTTTGAAAAAAAGTGGAAATGAATCGATACATCAACGAGCAGTTGTTTTAATGGCGGTGCTTTTAAAGAAAGACTTTTTTGTTGATTATTGGATAGAAGAAGGTAAAAATATTTTATCAGATAAAGAACAGTTCATGTCTATGGTTCAAATTCTTTCACAAGAAAAAGTTCCTATAAGTTATCAGATAGAATTATTAGCCGAAATATATAACTATTGTAAGGATAATGATGTAGAAAAAGAACTATTTTTTAATCATTGTATAGAAGTATTTATGTCTAATAAAAAAGAATGGGAACAGGAAGTGATAACGGCATCTAAAAATGGAGTGATAGAAGTACGTTTGTTTTGTATTCAGTTGTTAAATGCTCTTTGGGAAGAATATAAAGGGTTTTTAATTGATTGTGTAGAAGACCAAGGAAAAACAGTACAATACTTACTTATTGATATTTGTGCGAGTCATAAGGACTGGGAAAACGATATGAAAGAATTGTTATATTCACAAACAGTAGAAGAACGTGAGGTAGCAATACGGGTGCTTGTAAAATGGGGTGTAGAGAACTATCGTGAAGAATTATTAAAAGTATTAGAAAAAGATAAAAGTATGAAATTAAAAAAGTTAATCAAACATTATTTGAAAATATCAGAAGACATTGTATAGTATTAGAAGCAATAAAAGCAGTAACAGGAGGAATTTATGATTTATACATTAACAATGAATCCATCCTTAGATTATATTGTGGATGTGGAACAATTTCATGTTGGTCTTACCAATAGAACAACAAAAGAACAGATATTTCCTGGAGGAAAAGGCTTTAATGTATCTATGGTTTTGAAGAATTTAGGAATGGAGAATACAGCACTTGGATTTGTTGCTGGCTTTACAGGAGAAGAAATTGTACGTAGAATGCAAGAAACAGGAGTAATGTGTGAATTTATTCAAGTAGAAAATGGCATTTCTCGTATCAATATAAAGCTTCGGACAATGGATGGTACAGAAATCAATGGTATAGGACCACAACTTACGAAGAAACATCTTGAAATTCTTTATAAGAGATTAGAATGTTTAAATAAAGAAGATATTTTGGTATTAGCTGGAAGTGTACCAAAAACAGTCCCTTCCAGTTTTTATGCAGATGTTACAAGGTGGATGACAGAACGAGGTGTGAACGTAGTAGTAGACGCTTCTGGAGCATTGTTAAAACAGGTACTTCCTTGTCAACCATTTTTAATAAAGCCAAATCGTCAGGAATTGTCAGAATTTTTTGGGGTAGACCTTTTGATGGAAACATCAGAAGTAGTAACATATGCAAAGAAGTTACAAGAACAAGGAGCAAGAAATGTAGTTGTATCACTAGGCGGGGATGGTGCAATTCTGCTTTCTGAAGAGGGAGAAATTTATAAGCAAGATGCACCAAAAGGAAAAGTGGTTAACTCTGTTGGTGCAGGAGATTCGATGGTAGCAGGATTTTTATACGGATATGAAACGTATCATGACTATCAAAAAGCACTTAGTTATGGTTTGGCAGCAGGAAGTGCTAGTGCATTTTCGGAACAGTTTGCAACAAAAGAAGAAGTAGAGCGATATGTAATATTATAAATTAGAATTTATACTGCTTTTAATTTTTTCAAACATTGTTTTAGAAAATTCATTTTCTGTTGGTTTTCTTCCAAAAAAGAAATTTGGTAAATTATTATCAAAATCAATATCGCTATTAGCATACATCTTTCCTGCTAATGAATCTTTTTGTATTTCTATAACTTTATCATTTATCTTAATAATTGAACCAGCTGGAACAAAAAATCGTTTTGTTGGAAAATCTTCATAACACGCAATTTTTTGGTTATATGGTACTTTACTAACATCAATTTTGCCACTTTCTCCATTAATAACAGCTTCTACTGGAACAAATCGTTCAATTCTATCTTTTCTATACAGGGTGTAATCTTCATATTTTATAGAGTTATCAATAACCAAAATATTCCTTTCATTTAGGTTTACAGATGAACTAGGATAACTCAAATTACTGCTAGGGATTTCAAACCCTTTTTTATATTCTGATTTTCTAATTGTAGGAATATATTTTTTTAATTCTTTTAGGCTTGATTTAGGGTCAAGAACTATAAATTCTACTGTTTTTCCTCCACCAGTTTCGAAAGCGTTATTGTTTGCAAATTCAGTTAAATCAAGAACTTCTCCTGTTGGCAATGTGATTGTACTTCCTTCTAGAAAATTATATTTGTGAACGTCTACATAATCTTTATATGATACATTGTTTGTATTATTTTGAGCAGAATTTATTGCCAAACCTGTACCAAATAATCCTGCTACTGCAACCAAAATTTTCTTGAAGATATTTTGGTTTGTTCTATTAGTTGCAACTTTTTCTAATCCTTTAAAAGAAACCTGATTTTCAGGTAGTTGTGGATTATTTTTTAAATTTTTTCTAATGTTAATAGAATTGTTGTAATTTGAATAATATATTGGAGAAATTGACATAAACATTCCTTTCATAAAAAATTACACTACACATGTTATTTAAAACATTTTGTTCATAAAATTTGCTTAATTTTGAAAACTTTGTTACGGGAATTTAACAATTCTACACATCACTTTATTCCGATTAGAATTCAGCAAAACCTGATACAGAAGAATTTTATTTGCAATAAAAACTTGATAAGATTAACCTTATTTCAA
>CALAEX010000168.1 GCA_937891165.1 uncultured Lachnospiraceae bacterium
AGAAAACTAGGTAGTGCATAAGATTTACTAGGTTTGCATAAGAAAATCAGAGCGGAATTATAGTGAAATAAAAGAAAGAGGGTGACAAGGGTGGTTGAGTTAGACCAGTTTAAGTATACATTAAACACATACCGCAAACCTTTGCTTGAAGTGGGGGATTCACTTTGACCTCACAAATAAGAGGGAAAAAGTAGAGGAAATAGAGGCAATTATGCAATCTCCAGATTTTTGGAATGATATGGAGAAAGCTCAGAATTATGTAAAAGAATTAAATACATTGAAGAATATTTTGGCGGATTTCAAGGAATTGCAAACGCAGTTTGAAGATGTAGAAGTTCTTTTGGAAATGGGTTATGAATCAGAAGATGCTGATATCATTCCTGAAGTAAAAGAAGCATTGGATATGTTTATAGAACATTTTGAAACTCTTCGGTTGTCTACTTTATTATCAGGGGAATATGATAAAGACAATGCGATTTTAACTTTACATGCGGGTGCTGGTGGAACAGAAAGTTGTGATTGGGCTTCGATGTTGTGCCGTATGTATCAGCGTTATGCAGAAAAAAATGGTTTTACAACAGAAATGATTGATTTTCTAGATGGAGATGAAGCGGGTTATAAATCGGTGACATTAGAAATAAAGGGAGAAAATGCATACGGTTATTTAAAGTCAGAGCGAGGGGTACATCGTTTAGTGCGAATTTCTCCATTTAATGCGGCAGGTAAGAGACAGACTTCCTTTGTTTCTTGTGATGTTATGCCTGATATTGAAGATGATATTGATATTGAAATTAATGAAGATGACTTACGAATTGATACGTATCGTTCGAGTGGTGCTGGTGGACAGCATGTAAACAAAACATCATCTGCCATTCGTATTACACATTTACCGACAGGAATTGTAGTACAGTGCCAAAATGAACGTTCTCAGTTTCAAAATAAAGATAAAGCAATGCAAATGTTAAAGGCAAAGCTTTATCTGTTAAAACAAGAGGAGAATGCAGCGAAAGAATCAGATATTCGAGGAGAAGTACGAGATATCAATTTTGGAAATCAGATTCGTTCTTATGTATTACAACCTTATACAATGGTAAAAGACCATCGAACTGATTGCGAAGTAGGAAATGCTGGTGCAGTATTAGATGGAGGGTTGCAACCATTTATCAATGCTTATTTAAAGTGGATGGCAACACAGAAAAAATAAGGGGGATTTTTTATGAGGGCAACACAGCAGATTATTTTTAAAATACAAGATGGAGAATATGGGTTAGATGTATCTAAAGTAAATGGAATAGAAACATTGCATAATGTAGTAGCTGTTCCAAATGTAGCAAGTCATATTCTTGGAATCATTAATCTTCGTGGACAAGTATTACCGATTTATAGTTTAAGAAGAAAATTTGGCTTAGAAGAAGTACCAGTTAACGAGCAGACCAAAATTATTGTAACAACAAGTAGTGGAATTACAATTGCATTTAAAGTAGATGAAGTAAAGGAAATTATTGAATGTTCCGAGGATAAATTATGTGAGTTTCCTGTAATTGCAAGAACAGAAGAAACAGCTTATGTAGATATAGTAGCAAATCATAATGGACGTTTGATTTTACTTTTAAATCAAGATAATATTCTTGGTGAGCATGAGGCAAGGGCAATTACAGAATTAGTGAATGAACTAAAATAAGGAATGTAAAAATATAGTGGACGGAGGAGAACTCATTATGTTTGAAATGAAAAAAGAGTACTTTACAGGAATTGAACTAATTGATGGAGAGCATCGCCAATTATTTGATTATGCAAATCAGATTTATGAATTGTTACATGCAGAGTTTGTTCCAGATAAATATGATAATATTGTAGACATTTTGGAAAAATTGAGAAATTATACAAAACAACATTTTGCTGATGAAGAAGCTTATATGGAATCGATTCATTATAAAAAGATTTTTACACAGAAAATACAACATCAAGCATTTATTGAAGAATTAGATAAGTTTGATTTAGATAGTATTTCAGAAGTGGAAAATCAAGAAGAAGTAATAGAGAAAATGCTTCTCTTTGTGACGGATTGGTTAAAGGTTCATATTTTAGAATTAGATACACAGATAGGAAAATAAGAAAAGCCCTGCTTTCCTTGTTGAGTTCAAGGAAAGCAAGGCTTTTTATTTTGTTTCTTCTTTTACAAGATAGACTTCACAGCCATCTTCTAATGTTTCATATCCAGTAAAAACAACCATTTCTCGAAAATTAGAGTCTACTAATGCATAATATTGTTCGTTTTCTTTTCTTTCATCTACTTGTATAAAGATTTCTTTTGCGTAGTAATACGTCATATCTTCTGTTGGAACAGATTCAATCACAAAAATCCTTCCATAGTCAAATAGTTGTTTTGGAATTGCAAGAAATTTGCCATTTGTTTGTATGGTTTGTCCACTTTGTAGTGTTGCTGTGTAATCAAATTCTTGTTTAGTTAAGCGTTGTGCTGTCACTTGTGGCAATCTAGAATTTCTAATATCAAGGGCATTTAAAGTTAAGAAAAGGATACCTCCATAAAATACGAGAGAGAGTAAAAATAAAGGTAGTAATTGCTTTTTTTCGCTATCTTTTTTAAATGTCATGTAAGGTAAGCCCCCTTTCTAATTCTCTATGGAAGAATAAGTATAATAATAAAATCGGAATCATAAATAGAACAGAGGCAGGATAGAGAACTAATTCGCCATACTTTTCAGAATTACTAAAAAATACAGTGAGTGTTTTCAAGTTCTCATCTTGTAATAAAAGCATTGGTTGTTCGAGCATATTCCAGCATTCTGCAAAAACAAAAATAGCAACCGCATATAAACATATTTTTACTTGTGGAACAACCGCATGAAGCAAAATACGAATAATCGAATTCGTTTCTAATCGCATCGCTTCTATGGAGGAAGTATCCATATTTTTCATGTATTGTCTTAAAACAACAACTCCAAATGGAGAAAATATCATTGGTAAAATAATACCAGCTCTTGTGTTTAAAATTCCCATATCACGAAGTCCAATATAGTTTGGCAAAATCATAACTTGTAATGGCATCATCATTAAAATTACATAAAAGAAAAAGAGAGCTTCTTTCATACGAAATCTTGCAAAGGAAAAAGCAAATGCCGCAGGCAAAATAACTACTAGTTGTAATGCAGTAATGGAATAGGCATAAATAACAGAGTTCCAAAACATCGTATAAAATTTAAAACATTCAAAAAATAAATTATCATACCCTTCGATTCCAATCGTTCCATTAGCGTAAAAGGAAAGTAAAATAGTAGCAAGTGTTGGAAGAAAAAACACAGCCGACAATAACAGAAGGAGTAGTTGTAACAGTTTTTGTTTCATTGTTGATATCTCCTTTCTATTGCAAAACTAATGATTACAATTGCTGCTACTAAAAAGGAAGTAAGAACAGAAGAAGCAGCTAATGCTTGATAATCGAACTTTAAAAAGTTATTATTCATGTAATATTGTAAGGTGTAACCGTAATCGGGTGGATAATTGTCCCCATAATATAGGAAGCTTTCTCTAAAAATTTTAAACGAGTTTACAATTGCCATTAAAGTAGAGAAAGAAATCGTTGGAAAAATCAATGGCAATGTAATTTTTTTATGTAAGAGGAAACCACTTGCTCCATCTAATTTGGCTGATTCATAAATATCTCCATCAATGGTAGTAAGAGCAGCCGTTAAAAGAATAATACAAATACCAATATTTTTCCAAATGAATAATAAATAGAGTGGAAGTACATTTTCGATAGAACTAAATACCGCCCGAAATACAAGTACGATACTAGCTGTCGGTAGAAGCATTGGTAAAATAAAAGCAACACGGATAAACTTCCATTTTTTGATTAAAAAGGTTAATCCGAGAGAAATTAACAATGCTAGTGCAATTAAAACAGGTACACAAAGAAAAATCAATAAGATACTGTTTTTAAAAGCAAGGCGGAAGAATTCGTTGTTAATCGCTGTAATATAGTTTTGTAATCCAACGAAATCTTTTTTGAACTGATTGTTAATAAGGGAGTAGTAGAGAACACGAATGTATGGAATGATAAAAAATACCAGTAAGCCTAGGAGACTTGGCAGTAAACAAAGCATACATTTCATATTCCAGGTTAGTTTTTTTGTCTTTTTCAAAAAATCACATCCTTTTTTTGTATTATAAAAATAGTTTATCAAAAGAAAAGAATACTTGTAAAGAGTCAAAGTAGTATAAAAAGCAATGTTCAAAAAAAGTTTACAATTTGTTTACAATTTACCTTCTCGTTTACAATTTGTTTACAATTTGTTTACGGAAGTTCTGAAAACTTGATTCAGTAACAACCTCTTTATGTTAGAATTACATAGTTTTATGATAAACATAAGAGTTTTATTTGTTGTTTTTTAGGGAAACATAAGATATTCTTATTCCTATAAACAGAAATAAGAAAAGGGAGAAGGAAACAATGTCTTTCTATAAGAGGCAACAATTTAGCAAACTAATTAAAAAGAAAAGAACGAATCAAAATATAACACAAGTAGAATTAGGAGAAGGAATTTATAAAATTACACTGATTAGTAGAATTGAACAAGGAAAATTTTGGCCAGTAAGACTTGTAAGAGATAGATTGCTAGAACGATTAGGAGAAAGTAGTTATGATTATGAAATGTATTTGGAGCTAGAGGATTATGAAGAATGGAAAGTACAAATATTTTTACTTTATTTGTTAGATAGAGTGGAACTTTCGAAAGCAGAACAATGGCTAAAACAGTATGAAGAAAAATATAAAGAAAAATGTGTTGTAAGCAAACAGTTTTATCTGGTAATGTTGTTGCAATGGTTAGAATTAAAAGGAGAGAAAACGAAAGAATATGGTTCTATTTTAGAACAGGCAGTAAAGTTGACTATTCCAAGAATTGATACAACACCAATATCAGAACTGGTGCTTTCCATATCAGAATTAAATTTAGTGTTAGAATACATTACTTATTATCAAGAAACAAAATTTAAAGAAACCATAAGAGAACAATATCAAGAATTATTAGAATATATAGAGAAACCACATTTTGACCTAGAAAGCAAGGCATTATTTTGTTCTAAAGTATCTTTATATGTTTGTGAATATGAGTGGAAGAAATTACAACAAAAGAAAGAAAATGTAGAAACAGTTAAAATTGTACAAGATTTATTAGAACAATGTAATTATGGAATGGAACATTTAAGAAATCATCAGAAGATATATTTTGCATGGGAATTATTACAAATCAAGCAGGAATTTCTTTTCTTTTTATTACAAAGGCAAGAAGCTATTTCTACTACAGAAATAGAACAATATAAAAAAGAACAAATACAAACAAAAGAATTTTTAGTAGTATTGAATAGATTATATGCAACATATCATATTTCAAAACAAACGAATCATTATACGATATTTTATTATAAACGAGAAGTATATTGTATAAATGATATCATTAAAGCAAGACGCCATATGTTTCAACTTAGTATGAAAAATTTAGAACATATTTGTTCTGAAAGAACATTAATTAGATTGGAAAATAAGCAAAGAAATAATTTACAAATAGAGGTAGCACAACGATTATTTCATAAATTTCATTTGTCCATAGAAATGCAACATGCAATGATTGTAACTAGTAATCAAGAAGCAATTGCATTAGAACAGAAGCTTCGTAGAGCTATCAATCAAGAAGAATTTGAAGAAGCAAAGAAAATACTGCAACAATTGAAACAAATGATTCCTATGGAAGAAATTATAAATCAACAATATATAGAGTATAGAGAAGTGCGTTTAGCTTATCGAACAAAAAAGATTTCAAAAGAAACATTTATAAAAGTTGCAACAGATATATTAGAATATACGATACCATTACAAAGTGCGTTAAAACCATTAGAAAACAAATATTTTACAAAGACAGAGTTAACGATTCTTTATAATATAGCAAAAGCATTAGAAGGAGAAGAACAAAAGCAATACTTTTCTATTTTGCAAGAATATTTGGAAGGCTTAGAGAAAAATGTAACGATACAACCAATATTAGGAACGTATGGACTTATGATGGGACAAATTGCTAGTTATCTAGGTAATCAAGAAAAATATGAGGAATCTATAGCTATTAATAAAAAAATAGTAGAACAATCTTTATTGCTTCGACATTTAGAATATGTCGAAGATAATATTTATGATATTATGTGGAATGAAGAAAAAAGAAAAGGTCTTCCAGAAAAGGAAAACCAAGAACGCATTTTATGTATGCAAGATTGTATAGTGATGGATATCTATAATAAAGATAAACGGAGTGAGAATTGGATGAAAAAAGAATTAGAACGTGTTTTAAAAATTTAGGATAACGGATTTTCCGTTTCATCAGGTCTGTCTTTATCGGATAAAGGAGAGAGTTCTGTTTCCTTATTTTTATCGTTGTTTGGAGTAGTTTCTGTAGTTTTCATAACTTCTGTTTCTGTAGGAATGTTAGGAATTGTGGTTGTAGTGGCAGTAATACAAAGTAAAAGTGCAGTAGTAGATACCAGTGTGAGGTTTTTGAGTAATTTTTTCATAATAATAAGTTCCTTTCTCTTATAATTTTTTAGTATTTGCATTAGGAAATTATTGTAACATAGAAAAGAAAAAGGGGAAAGTGACAAAATGGTATAATTAATTATACTACTTTGTCACTTTTCAATAAAAATTTTTTATGTTATAATAAAAACATCACAAGGAAATATGCATATATCGAGTGAAAAAATAGAAAAAGGATAAAAAAATAAATGAAATTGAGAAAAAAATTAATAACTGCAGTGGCAATGGCAGCAGTATGTAGTACAATGGTAGTTCCAATGGTAGCAAGTGCTTCAGAAAGAGTTTTTATTGGATGTCCACCACATGACTTTATTAAAAGAGATATGATATATTCTACAAAAACAGATACACATGAATATCTTTATGGGATTGTTATTAATGAAGATGGAAGTAAAGAGTATTTATATTCCACTTGTACAAAGACTAAAGATATAGTTCAATATATTTTAGAATGTCAGGCATGTGGTATGGCTTCGATAGAGGAAGTAGAAAGCGATTGGGTTCACTCAGCTAATTGTGGTGAAGAATAAAAGAGGGAAATTACATATTTTATATTGAGGTTGTTGCAAAATAGAATTAACTTAAGGTGAATGTCTTGTTTTCTTTGATATCTGGCAATGACCGTTTAGAAACGGCAGTCTTTGGAGAGGCAATTTCGAGCCTAGTACTGCTTCGTTTTGCCACGAGCGCAAGCGTGTCCTAGAAGATATCAAAGAAAACAAGACTTTTATTTATTTTGCAATCGCCCCAGTCTTATTGTATTGTTAAATATTTAAATATAAGTTAGGAGAGTATGGATGATGAAGAAATGGAAAAAATCATATATCGCTTTATTATTCACAAGTATGTTTCTCTCTGGTTGTGGACAAACAGAAGAAATAGGAAAAGAACAAGAATTACCAAAAACAACACCTGTAGTTCTTACTTCTATGAAAGAAGAAGTTAAGGAAGAAACAAAAGGATTAGTAGAACAGTTAGAACCAAAAACAATAGAAGGAATTAGTAATTATAATGCTGTAAATCGAAAGTTATCAAGAGATCCAGCTAAAAATGGTGTTTCTTTATTTTGTTTGGATGAAACAACAGGTGTTGTATATTTTGTGAATCAAAATCAGGACCAGTATTTATATCGTATCAAAGATGGAGAAGTAAAGTTAGCAGTAGCATTGCCTGTAAAAGATATCTATACATGGGATGGTGCTGTTTATTTTATGATAGAATCTTATGAAAAATATGAGTTGAAGGAGAAAAAAGAGGGAGATATTTATCGCTATATTCCTACTACAGGTGAAATAGAATTGGTGTATGAGCTTAGTGCTGTAGAAAGTTCACAATATAAAATGACAGTAAATGAAAATGGAGTACATTTTAATTATAGTGAAGAAATGCCTAATAAAGATGGATTTAAACAGGTAAAAATTTACTATTATTCTTTACCATTTGGAACTACAGAACCAGTCAAAGATATTACATATCAAGGAAACGCAGGTTGGAAAAATTATTATTTTTCGTATGATTTTTTAACAGATGATTATTCAAAACCAGCACAGTTGATACTTGTGAGCCGAACGGATGGACTTAATGATATTATTCCAATAGAAATAGGACAATTAGAATATTGTGTTGTAGATAATACGATATATTCGATTGGTGTGGGAGAAACAAATTTATTATTACTTGATTTAGAAAATCAAGAAAGTCATTCTTATGATTTTAGAGAAATGATTATTCAGGTGAGAAAATATACAGAAGAAGAGATTGTAAACGCATTTGGAGAAAATCATGAAATCTTGTCTTCTTTTACAATGACAGAACAAGGAAAGATACTATGGGTCACAGATAGTAAGTATTTATATCGTTTAGATGTAGAAAGTGGAGAAATTACTTGGTTTTCCACGATGGATAAGAATCGCTCTATTACAGAATTATACACAGATGGAGAGCAAGTATATGCTCTTTATTCTCCAAAAATTCTTGGTACACCAAGTTTAGTGCGTTTTTGCATGGAAGAAATAGGATTAAATGAAAAGGGGGAAACTGCTGTAGCAGTAGAATATTTAGTACCACAAGAGGAAATAAGTGAAAAATGAAAAGAATTATAGTAAGTATTTTAATAGTATGGTTTCTTTTCTGTTTTAGTGCTTGTAAAACAGAAGAGAGAACAATAGAAATATTATCAGCATCACAAGATTTATTTGTGTATAAAGGAACAGAGGAAGCAGATGTGATTGCAGTAGATGAAGAAGGCTATTTATATACAGCAACTTATATTCCAAAAGAAAAATCTGAATCAATCAAAGAATCAGAGTATGTGTATGAGCCATCCATTCAGCAGTTTAAAGTATATGATTTAGAAGGAAATTGTGTCAGACAAGCTGAAGTAGGCGTAGGAAATGGCACAATCAGATTTTTAACCGCAGAAGCAGGAAAGTTGTATTGTGTTGTCAATAAATCTACATTAGAAAATTATATGGATACTTTATATAGTATTGATATAGAAACTTGGGAAGTAACAGAGATTTATGGATTTGATAGTTATCGTTCGATTTCTACATTAGTTCACTTAGATGATTATTTTTATGTATTAGGTATGTTAGAGTATCCATCTGCTAAAAATTATGTACTTCATCCGGATGTAATTTTTTATGAATATTGTGATGAAGCAATTAGTAGAATTAAAGTAGGAGAAGAACAAATACAAGAGGAATTATTTCCTGTAGATTTTCCAATAGATATTATTGGAACAAAAAAGAATACATTATTGATTTATCATTATAATGAAGAACATGGTTTTGGTTTTTTAGAATTTGACCCAGGGGCAATGACATTTTCAGAAGTAGGTTGGAAAAAAAGCAGTGTAAGAGCAAATCATTTTACTATGTGTGAGGATGGTTTTGTTTTTTATAAAGACAGTCGAATTTTCTATGGAACAGCAGATGGAATGGAAGCAGAAATTTCCAGTGAGAATGTTACAATTTGGTGTGCTCCAACCTATCAAAAAGGATTTCTATTTTATATCAATACAATAGATGGAAAGAGAGTGGAACGTATTGGAATTTCTGATTTAATGAGAGAGAATAAAGTAATCCGTTTTCTAATGCATGAAGATACGATGGATAAGCCTTATGGATATGGATATCGTATGGAAAAGCAAATATTAGATTCGGAAGCTTATGCATTAAAAGTATTGGCTAGGGATTCGGATTTTGATATGTATTTATTAAGTAGTAGAAATCCTATTTCTTATAATGTGAAAGAAAATGGTGCATCTTATGCATTGAATGAAGTAGAGGGAGTACAGGAGTATTTAAATGCGTGTTTTCCTTATTTAAAAGAATTAGCTGTTAATGAAGAAGGGGATATTTGGATGATTCCCGTAGGACTTGCGATTCCTGTATTGTTATATCATAAAGAATATTGTGTAGATAATGAAATAGAACTTTCTGAGATGGATTTTTCCAAGTTTTTAACTTTGGTAGAGAAGGTAGAAACTAATACACCAAACCAGGGAAGTATTTCTACTTATGTAATGATAGAAGAATTATTTGGTCAGTATTTGAGTAGATATGATACATTTGATACAGATGTTTTTCGTAATTATGCAAAACAAATAAAATTGTTATGTGAGAATGCAGGGAAGTTAGTGTTTGATAGTGTAATTTTATTAGAAGATTTGCAAGTAGGGAATGTACCAGAAATTTTGTATGATTATAATGTATACACATATCGGTTGTTTCAATATGCTAGAAAGTTAGGAACATTAGAGGGATTAGGCGTAGCAGGAGTACCAAGTATGTCAGAAGAGTTAGGGAATGTTGGAACACTAACCTTTCTTGCAGTCAATCCACAGTCAGAAAATTTAGAAACAACATTAGAATATATTTCGGATTTTTGTCACTATATGCTAAATAAAAAAGATTCTTTCTTATTAGAAGATATTGCTTCTTATACAGATACTCCATTTATCAAAGAGTGGTATCAAGTGTATGCAGAAGGCAATGTATATTTTTCTATGGATAGAGAGGTTTATTGGAATACATTTTATGATTATTTAAATAAAAAAATAGAATTAGAAGAAATGATAAAGGAAATCGAGCGAAAAAGAGAAATTTATGTAGGTGAATAAAAATAGGGAAATTCAAAAAAAAGAACTGTTGTATTGACAGTTCTTTTTTGTTACAATACAACATAATGAAAAAGTCGAAGGAGTAAAGCAAGATGAAGATTAGGGATAAATTTAAAGAAAAGATCGTATTTTCCTTTGAGGTGTTTCCTCCAAAGAAAACGAGCAGTATCGAAACGGTTTACCATACTTTAGAAGAATTAGAAGGATTAACACCAGATTTTATTAGTGTAACTTTTAGTGCTGGTGGTACAGGTAACAGTGCATTAGCATTAGATATTGCATCTAAAATTAAGGAGGGTAATAAGGTAGAGCCTGCAATTCATTTACCATGTATCAATTATTCCAAAGAGGAAATTTCTAATGTGTTAAAGGAAATTGATGCTCGCGGTATTGAAAATATTTTAGCATTAAGAGGGGATATTAATCCTGATATTCCACCAAAGAATGAATTTCGTTATGCGAGTGATTTAATTTCTTTTATTAAAGAGCATGGGGATTATGATATTGCAGGGGCTTGTTATCCAGAAGGTCATGTGGAAGCACCTGATATGGTGACAGATATTTTGAATTTAAAGAAAAAAGTAGAAGCAGGAGCAGACCATTTGATTACGCAGTTGTTTTTTGATAATACAGTTTTCTATGATTTTAGAGAAAAGACAAGAATTGCTGGTATCAATGTCCCAATGGAAGCAGGAATTATGCCAGTCATCAATAAAAATCAAATTGAGCGTATGGTTAGTATGTGTGGTGCAAGTTTACCATCGAAGTTTGTAAAGATAATGCAAAAATATGAGCATAATCCAGAGGCATTGCGAGATGCAGGAATTGCTTATGCGATTGACCAAATAGTAGATTTGTTGGCAAATGGTGTAGATGGTATTCACTTGTATACAATGAACAATGCATATGTAGCAAAACGAATTTCGGATGCAGTTTCTCGTTTGTTTCAGTAAAGGATAGGAAAAGGAAAGAGAGTTTGTATGGATAAGTATAGTCATATTTCACATACGTTTTCGCCAGTGTATAATGAGGAGTCTGAAATTTTGATTTTAGGAAGTTTTCCATCGGTAAAATCAAGGGAACAAGGGTTTTACTATGGACATCCACAAAATCGTTTTTGGAAGGTAATAGCGAGTATTTGTAAACAAGAAGTACCAAATACAATTGAAGAAAAGAAAGAGATGTTACTTGCAAATCACATTGCGATTTGGGATGTCATCGACAGCTGTGATATTATTGGTTCAAGTGACAGCAGTATTAAAAATGTAGCTCCTGCCGATATTGTGGGATTGCTTGCAAAGACAAAGATTCAACGAATTTTTGCGAATGGAAAAACAGCAGGGAAATTATATGAAAAATTTAGTAAAGAAAGTACAGAAATGGAGATTACGATTTTACCCTCTACGAGTCCTGCCAATGCGGCTTTTTCTTTGGAGAGATTGATAATATGTTGGAAAGAAATGATAGAGGGGAGATAATATGGAGGCAAGTGTGTTGCAGGAAATCAATAATAAAGCATTAAAAGAGAATCGTCCTGAAAGAATTCCTGCAAAACGCATGGTAATAGGGATTCTTGCTCATGTAGATGCAGGAAAGACGACGTTAGCGGAGAGCATTCTTTATGTAACAGGACAGATTCGTAGTCTTGGCAGAGTAGACCACGGTAATACATTTTTAGATACGAATGAAATGGAACGAAAGAGAGGAATCACGATTTTTTCCAAGCAGGCGGAAGTAGTATTAAAAAGTGACAAGGAGGTACTGCCTGTTACTTTTGTAGATACGCCGGGGCATGTAGATTTCTCAGGAGAAATGGAACGCACCTTGCAAATTTTGGATTATGCGATTTTAGTTATCAATGGCATGGATGGAATTCAAGGACATGTTATGACGTTATGGAAGTTGTTAAAACGATATGAAATTCCAGTTTTTCTTTTTGTCAATAAAATGGACCAGATAGGAACAGAACGGGAACAATTGTTAATGGAATTGCAAGAACGCTTATCAGAACATTGTATTCCGTTTGATGTGGAACAAAGAGAAGAATGGTTAGAAACATTAGCCATGTGCAGTGAAGAACTGATGGAACAGTATTTAGAAAGTGGGGAACTTTCTAAAGAGCAGATTTGTCAAGCAATTGCAAGCCGTACGATATTTCCTTGTTTTTTTGGTTCGGCCTTAAAAATGCAGGGAATAGAAAAATTACTAGAAGGTTTCGTAAATTGGACAAGAAAAAAGCAATATCCAAAAGAATTTGGAGCCAGAGTATTTAAAATTACAAGAGATGAAAAAGGAACTCGTTTAACGCATGTGAAAATAACAGGAGGTTCTTTTAAAGTAAAAGAGTTAATTGGAGAAGAAAAAGTAGACCAGTTACGTTTTTATTCTGGCGTGCAATTTCGGACAGAACTAGAAGTAATGGCAGGAGAAGTTTGTGCTATGACAGGTCTAGAAACAACCTATATTGGACAAGGACTTGGAATGGAAGCTTCATTAGAACGACCAATATTAACTCCTGTATTAACTTATCAAGTCATACTTCCATCAGGGGCAGACCCTTTTATTACTTATAAAAAATTAATGCAAATCGAAGAAGAAGAACCGTTGCTTCACTTAGTTTGGGAGGAACAAGCAAAAGCAATTCACGCTCAAGTCATGGGTGAAGTACAGATGGAGATATTAAAAAATCTTATCAAAGAACGATTAAACTTAGAAATACAGTTTGGAACAGGCTGTATTGTTTACAAAGAAACAATCGCAGAAACGGTAGAAGGTATTGGTCATTTTGAACCGTTGCGACATTATGCGGAAGCTCATATTTTATTAGAGCCTACAGAGCGTGGGAGTGGATTAACTTTTGATACCGATGTAAGTGAAGATATCTTAGATAAAAATTGGCAGAGATTGATACTGACGCATTTGGAGGAAAAACAACACAAGGGAGTGTTAGTAGGTGCTCCAATTACTGATATGAAGCTAACTGTCATCGGTGGTCGTGCCCATAAAAAGCATACCGAGGGCGGTGACTTTAGAGAAGCGACGTATCGTGCAGTTAGACAAGGATTAAAAAAAGCAAAAAGTGTTTTATTAGAGCCAATATATGAGTTTCGGCTAGAACTTCCGATGGATTGTATTGGCAGAGCGATGACCGATATAGGAAAAAGAAATGGAGTATTTGGTGAACCTATCTTACAAGGCAATTTAGCTATTTTAGAAGGTACAGCACCAGTTGCAACAATGCAAGAGTATCCAATGGAAGTCATGGCATATTCTAGGGGAGAAGGTAAAATTTTTTTATCAGCAGGAGGTTATGCCCCTTGCCATAATGAAGAAGAAGTCATTGAGGCAATCGGATATGATTCCGAAGCAGATATAGCAAATCCAACTGGTTCTGTTTTTTGTGCACATGGAGCAGGATTTCTTGTGCCATGGAATGAAGTAGAAAATTATATGCATATAGAAACAAATTGGGAGGGAGAAATAGTTCCCAATACGGTTATTTTACAAGAAAAACCAAAACAGCAATCAAGTAGTAAAATTTCCATAGGGGCTTTTTCGGAGGAAGATAAAGAATTAGCGGAGATTTTTAATCGAACCTACAGATTATCTCAGAAAAAAGGAAATCAAGGTAGTGCATATGACCCCAAAAATGTATTATACAGACCTTCCTTACCATCAAAAGTAGAAGTAAAGCCAGTAGAGAAAGTAGAAGAGTATTTATTAGTGGATGGCTATAATATTATTTTTTCTTGGAAAGAATTGAATGAACTATCAAAAATAGATATCACTGCTGCCAGACAAAAATTGATGGATATGTTGTGTAATTACCAAGGATTAAAAAAATGTACGTTAATTCTGGTGTTCGATGCTTATAAAGTGGAAGGTTTTCAAGGAGAAGTACAAAAATACAATAATATTTTTGTTGTCTATACAAAAGAAGCAGAAACTGCTGACCAATACATTGAAAAAACTGTACATGAAATTGGAAGAAAATATAAAGTAACCGTAGCGACTTCGGATGCGACAGAACAAGTCATTATTTGGGGTGCTGGAGCACTTCGTATGTCAGCGAGTGGATTATTTGAGGAAGTGACAAAAACCAATCAAGAAATCAAACGATTGTTAGAGGCAACAAAAAGCAAAGGGAAAGATGGAATGTTGCAAGGACTTCCAAAAGAATTAGCACAGTTGTTAGAGGAAGTTCGATTAGGAAAACGAGAATTATTATAATTACAAACAGTATTTATCCAGAAAACTGCTATGGCTACAGTAAATAATACGTGGGAATAGTAATGTAGGAATGATTTTATTTAAAAGAAATATTGGAAAATACTTGCCAAAAGAAAAGAATCATGTATAATAAGGACAAAATATTCTCTTAAAAAAAATGGAGGTAACAATGGCAGTTTTAACATATCAAAACGGAGAAAATTACATTAGTTTTTCTAATGGACAGAGCACAAAATGTGTAGAATGGATTCACAGTGGTTTGCTTCGTATTTATACAGAGAAAAATAGCGAAGAATTAGTAAAATTAGAGTATAGAAAAGAAAACGTAGAGTATAAGGTAGTAGCACTTGGCAATAATTTAATTGTGAAATTTGGTAACAATGAGTTGTTAGTAGACGAAACATTGACATTTCGTTTTATGCGAGATGGTCAGCCATATTTTGAAGAATATGCAGGGGAAGAAACAAAGCTTAGTGAAATTAGCAAAGATTTTGCTTTAGCAAAGTTAGAAGGTCATAAAGAAGATGATGCTATTTCTCAGTTAAAGACTCAAATTAACATTCGTTTATTCGATGATTATGATAAAATTTATGGTCTTGGTGATAAGACAGTACAGTTAAATCGTAGAGATTTTGAATATATTTCTTGGAACACCGATGACCCAACACCACATAATGAAACATATAAATCCTTATATAAGAGTATCAACTATTTGATGGTAAATCATCATCAGACAAAATATTATGGTGTATTTTATCCGTCTAGTTATAAGTGTTTATTTAATCTTGGTAAGTATAATAAGAAGTTTATGTATATTGGTAGCCAAAAGGGAGAATATGATTATTTCTTATTCCTTGGAGATACACCAGCAGAAATTACAAAGAATTATACTGAATTAGTTGGTAGAAGCTTATTTACTTCTATGAAGTTTTTAGGTTATCATGCTTCTCGTTGGACTTATACACAAGCACAAATGCAAGAACAAAGAAAATTCTTTAGAGAAAATGGTATGCCATTAGATTACATTCATATGGATATTGGATATATGGATAATTATAAAGTATATACCGTATCAGAAAAACATACTGCTGATTTAAAGAAATTGACCGAAGAATTTGCAGAAGATGGTGTTGGAATTATTACGATTATTGACCCAGCGGTAAAAGTGGAAGAAGGTTATGAATTACATGACTATTTAACAGAACATAACGGATTTGCGAAAAAAGATGGAGAAGATTATACGAACTGGGTATGGCCAGGCACATCGAAATTTCCAAACTATTTTGATGAAAAGACAGCAAATCATATGACACAAGTGACAAAAGATTTCCTTGCGAAGTATGGTGTATCCGGAATTTGGTGTGATATGAATGAACCAGCTTCTTTCCAAGGACCATTACCAGATGATGTAGAATTCCCAGTAGGAGATAAAGTATATTATCATGACGAAGTACATAACTTGTATGCGGAAGGAATGACAAAATGTATTTCGAAAGCATTTACAGATAACAATCTTCGTCCATCCGTGATTACAAGAGCAGGTTTTGCTACAACAAGTAAGTATACGACTTCTTGGAATGGAGATAACCAATCCTTGTGGAGTCATTTAGAGGTTTCTCTTCCACAGGTTATGACAATGAATATGGCAGGTTATGTAGTAAATGGTGTAGATATTGGTGGTTTTGGAAAAGATAGCAATAAAGAATTAGTAATTCGTTGGGTAGAAGCGAATGTATTTAGTCCATTTTTTAGAAATCATTCTACAATTTACTCTAGATATCAAGAGCCACAGGCATTTGATGAGGAAACAGTAGAAATTTATAAGAAGTTCTTAAATTTACGTTATGAATTTATGCCATATTTGTATGATTTATTGAAGAAAGCACATGAAACAGGAGAACCTTGGTATCGTCCACTATTTTATAATTATCCAACGGATGAAAATGTAAAAGAGTTGAATGACGAAGTAATGATTGGTGATGCGGTATTATTAGCACCAATTTTACAGCAAGGTAAGAAATCTAGAATTGTATATCTTCCAGAAGGTAAATGGGTGAACTACTTTACAAACGAAGTATTCGAAGGTGGAAAAGAATATATTGTAGCTATGGGAATAGATGAAACTGGCTTGTTTATTAAAGCAGGAGCAATCATTCCAATGTTTGCAGGACTTCAGTATATCAATAAGAAAGAAATTACAAATTTACATTTATACTTGGCAGCAGGAGCAGACGAAGCAGAATATATTCATTATGAAGATGATGGTGAAACTTTGGATTATCAGAAAGGTGTTTATAATGAATATCAGTTTGTAAGAAAAGGCAATAAGTTGACAGTGAAAATGTTACACGAAGGATATACTTCTACTTATAAGAAATTGGTACTTCGCTATGGAGAACGAGCTAGAGGTATGGTATTTAATAAAGAAATGGAAATTGAATTATAAAGAAAAAATTGGGGCTGTTTGTGCGACAGCTCCAATTTTTATTTAGTAAATAAGATGTACTTTTCCATTGATACGAGCATGAATCATATCTGTTCCTTCTCTGCTTTCTCCATCAAAGTGAATGATACGTGGGGCAGAGGAAACTACTTTGATATCTTTTCCACGAAGTAAAGTAACGCCTGCTTTTCCTTCATGTTTTTTGATATATAGGAGAGGAATAGTCATCAATGCCTTTAATTTACTTACACCACTAAAAATCAGAAAATCGAGTTCACCATCACTATCTGATGCATTTGGTGTCATAGCAACACCACCACCTTCAAATGGTTGGTTCATAGTAGCCACAAAGAATACATCAGAATAGTGGGTTGTTTCCCCATCAATCATAATGTCCATATCTGTTAGTTCTGCATCAAAAATTCCTTTAATGCCAATGAGAACATAGACAAGTCTTCCAAGTTTTATTTTATTTAATTTCTTTTTTAATGTAGATTTATCTGCTATATAGCAAATTTCGGCATCGTAGCCTATACCAGTGCTTACCATAAAACAACGGTTTAATGTGGTCTTTTCTTCACGATATGTTACGATACCTCGGTCGATATACATATGGTTTTTCTTTTCTAAAATATTTTGGATTTGTTCTTCAAGAGAAGTAGGGATTGGTTTGTTACGACAAAAATCATTTCCAGAACCAGTTGGAATTACACTAAGTTCTAGACGGTTTAAATCAGGAACGGCATTGACACATTGGTTGATAGTACCATCACCACCAATTAAGACAATAGAAACAGTGCCTTGTTCTTTTTCAAAAATAGTTTCCATGACAGGACGAGGGGAAATACTATCTTTTAACATATGAGCCTCATATGGAATTTTATTTTGTTTTAAATATTTTTTTGTTTTTTCCCATTGAACTGCACCTTTCCCAGAGCGAGAAGCAGGGTTAATAAAAAAATAAAGCATATGTTTATCTCCATTCTGTAAAAGTCTTTCGACATAACTTGACAAAATATTTCTTCTAGTATTACGATAACATTTAGAAAAAAAGTTGTCAATGAAAAAATAAAAAAGTAGGAGTAAAGGTATGAAAAGAGAAGGAGATTTGAGTTCTTTAACAGATGGAAAATTATATAGAAGTAGTGATATGGCAAAGCTTGGCTGTAATGATTGCGAGGGGTGCTCAGCGTGTTGCAAAGGTATGGGCAATTCGGTAGTATTAGACCCTTATGATGCATGGAGATTATCGAAAGGACTTGGCATTCCATTTGCTAGTATGATTGGAAAGCAAGTGATGTTATCTGTTGTAGATGATTTGATTTTACCTAGTTTAAATATGGAGAATGAAACAGGAGTATGCCCATTTTTAAATGAAGCAGGAAGATGTAGTATTCATGCATTTCGTCCAGGGATTTGTAGGTTGTTTCCGTTAGGAAGATATTATCACGAAGATGGATTTGCGTATGTCCTTATGACAGGGGAATGTAAGAAAGAAAATCGAACAAAAGTAAAGATTGAAAAGTGGATAGGAGAATCCGATTTAAAAGCATACGAAATTTTTGTGTTACAATGGAAAAAGGTACTCACAGACACAAGAAAAAGGATACAGATAGAAACACAAAAATTACTACAAGAGCAGAAGATAGAAGAAGCAATAATGATACAGAAAAAAATTAGCATGGAATTTCTACAAAACTATTATTTTGTGGAACATGGAGAAAATTTTTTTGAAAAAAAATAAAAAAATTTGCATTTTCCTCTTGCAAAAACTTTATTGGGCTAATATAATAAAGCATCATAATTGTTTTATTAGTAGGAGGTCAAAAAAAGTATGTCATATGTAGATGAGGTACTCGAGTTAGTACAAAAGAAAAATGCTTCTGAACCTGAATTTTTACAGGCAGTAGAAGAAGTTTTAAATTCTCTTCGTCCAGTGATTGAGGCGAATGAAGAAGCTTATAGAAGAGATGCTGTATTAGAAAGAATTACAGAACCTGAAAGACAGATTATGTTCCGTGTTCCTTGGGTAGATGATAAGGGACAAGTACAGGTAAATAGAGGTTATCGAGTGCAGTTTAATTCTGCCATTGGTCCATATAAGGGAGGTATCCGTTTACATCCTTCCGTAAATCTTGGAATTATTAAATTCCTTGGTTTTGAACAGGTATTTAAGAACTCTTTAACAAGTTTACCAATTGGTGGTGGTAAAGGTGGTTCTGACTTTGACCCTAAGGGCAAGTCCGATAGAGAAATTATGGCATTCTGCCAGAGCTTTATGACAGAGCTTTGCAAACATATCGGTGCAGATACAGACGTTCCAGCAGGTGATATCGGTACTGGTGCAAGAGAAATTGGTTATATGTACGGACAGTATAAGAGAATCCGTAACGTATACGAAGGTGTACTTACTGGTAAGGGATTAAGCTATGGCGGTTCTTTAGCAAGAAAAGAAGCAACAGGTTTTGGTCTTCTTTACTTTACAGAAGAAATGTTAAAATGCAACGGATATGATATCAAGGGCAAGACAGTAGCAATTTCTGGTTCTGGTAATGTAGCAATTTATGCAGCAGTAAAGGCAACAGAACTTGGTGCAAAAGTTGTGACAGTATCTGATTCTAACGGTTGGGTATATGATGCAGAAGGTATTGACCTTGCAGCATTAAAGGAAATCAAAGAAGTAAAGAGAGCAAGACTTACGGAATACAAGAACTATAGACCAAACTCTGAGTATCATGAAGGCAGAGGCGTATGGTCTGTAAAGGTGGATATCGCACTTCCATGTGCAACACAGAATGAATTACACTTAGAAGATGCAAAGCAGTTAGTAGCAAATGGCTGTATCGCAGTAGCAGAAGGTGCAAATATGCCAACAACATTAGAAGCTACCAAGTATCTTCAGGAAAATGGTGTAATTTTTGCACCAGGTAAGGCAGCAAACGCAGGTGGTGTAGCTACTTCCGCATTAGAAATGAGCCAGAACAGCGAACGTCTTTCTTGGTCCTTTGAAGAAGTAGACAATAAGCTTCATGGTATTATGATTAACATTTTCCATAACCTTGATAACGCAGCAAAGAAATATAATGTACCAGGCGATTATGTAGCAGGTGCTAATATTGCAGGCTTTGAAAAGGTTGTAGAAGCTATGACAGCACAGGGTATTGTATAATAGTAAAAAGTTGAAAGCCACCTTTTTGGGTGGCTTTTATTATTTTGGTGATTGAATTTTTCTGTGACAATTGTTATAGTATATGATATAAATTGCAAAAAGGAGAAACCAAGGTGAAAGTAATAAAACCATCATTTGAAATTTTAGAGGAAGTAAATGGAGAAGAAATATTAAAAAAAATTGAGACAATTGGGCGAGTATGTTATAAAAGCGAAGCCAATATGACCGCAGATTCCTCTCATAAGTTTGTAGCAAATATTATTAAGAGTGGTCATGAGTCTGTCATTGAGCATGAAAAAATTTCTGTCAGAATTATATGTGATAGAGGTGTGACACATGAGATAGTAAGACATCGTATGGCAAGTTATAGTCAAGAAAGTACAAGATATTGTAATTATTCTAATGAAAAATTTGGTAAGGAATTGACTTTGATAAAACCAATTTTTTGGGCAGAGGGTAGCGAGGAATATCAGTTGTGGTTAGAATCGATGCAAAAAATAGAAGATACCTATAATCTGTTAATTGAAAAAGGGGCAAAAGCACAGGAAGCTAGAAGTATATTGCCAAATAGCTTAAAAACAGAAATCGTTGTAACGATGAATCTGAGAGAATGGAGACACTTTTTCAAGCTTAGAACTTCTAAAAAGGCACATCCACAAATGAGAGAAGTAGCTTGTGCTATATTGGATAAGTTTAAGCAGATAGTGCCAGTTATATTTGATGATATTGATGAAGCTATCAATGGATGATTTTACTAAATTAAAGAAGTATCTACTTCAAGTGCGTAAAGCAATTAGTAAGTGATAGGAGAAATGATATGTGTAAAAAACTATTTTTTTCATTGTTTTTAGCGTCTATCATAGTGATTTCTGGTTGTGCGAAGGAAGAAATTACGAATCAAAATGAAACGGAAAATATAGGAGAAATAAATTCAACAGATTCTGAAATAGAGGAAGTTGAAAAAGTAATAACAAGTGCGGATAAGCCATTGACAAATAATGCAGAAATTAGGGAAGTGAGAGAATTACTTTGGGAAGAATATTTGGCAGAAATTCGAGAAGATGAAACTCGTAAGAGTGAAGTAGATAATCGGGTTATGGCTTATGGTGAAGTGAGCATGAAATATGGTATGCAAATAAAAGGTGACCCTGATGAACAAGGATATCCTCTTTATATTGCATTGCATGGTGGTGGTTCTAGTGATACTCCAGAATTAAATAATCAGCAATGGTCACAGATGGCATTATATTATAATAAAAATGTAAAAAATGGAATTTATATCAATCCAAGAGGAGTAAGAGATACTTGGGACACACATGGCAATCCAGAATCTTACCCATTATACGATAGGTTAATTGAAAATATGATTGCTTTTTATGATGTAGACCCTAATAGAGTCTATCTTCTTGGATTTTCCGCAGGTGGAGATGGTGTATATATGATTACTCCAAAGATGACAGACCGTTTTGCAGCAGCAAATATGTCAGCAGGTCATCCAAACGGAGTAAATCTTGCCAATCTCTACAATATGCCAATTCAGTTACAAGTAGGAATTTTAGATACCGCTTATAATAGAAATACAGTTACAGCAGAGTATGATGCGGTTTTAGATAAGTTGGCACAGACGTATGGTGGTGGTTATTTACATAATGTGTTTATTCATACACAGTATGGACATAATTTCTATGATAATAGAACATTAGAACAAGAAGTTTTGGCAGACCCTGTTGCATGGTTAGAAAATGGCGATACAACAAGTGTTATGGCAAATACAAATGCGATTGAATATTTAAAACAATATACAAGAACTGCTTTGCCAGAACGTATCGTTTGGGAGTTCACGAATAGAGCTAATCTACGGGAGGTAGAAAGTTTTTACTGGTTAAGTGCTTCTTATGATGTGACAGAAGGTGTTATGATTGCATCTTATGATAAGACAACGAACTCTATTACTATTGAAGAAAATTCTGCGAATGGACCAGTAATTGTATTGATAAGTAATGATATGTTAGATGTATTTGCTCCAATTACAGTAAATACACCAGAGGGCAGTTATGAAGTAACAGTAACACCAGATTATGAACTGCTTAAAAGTACCACTTATGAGCGAGGCGATAAAAATTATCAATTTATAGCAAGTATTACAATTGAATAATCTGTTTTTATGATAAAGATACTTATATCAAGTGGAAGTAAAATTTTTATTTGACATAAGTATTTTTTATTTTTCTCAAAAAACAAAAGCCAAACAAAAAGCTATTCCGTCTAATAGATGTAAGAAACAAAGAGGGAGGTGAGAAGTTCGTGGAACAATTATTAAAAAAGGCACAAAGGGGTGATGGAAAGGCATTAGAAAAACTTTTTTTAATGCAAGAGGCTTCTTTATATCGAATAGCTTTTTTATATGTAAGAAACGAAGAAGATGCATTAGATGTGATGCAGGAAGTCGCGTATCGTACATTTAAAAATATAAAATCGTTGAAAAATGTAGAGTATTTTAAGACTTGGATAACAAAGATAACGATTAATTGTGCGATTGACCATATAAGACAGAATGGGAAATTATGTTCCTTAGAATCGGAATTTATAGAAAATATGGAACAAGTTTCAGAAACACAAGAAAAAGAAATATTGTTAAAAGTAACAATAGAAGATTTAATGAATGTGCTAGAACCAGAAGAAAAAAGTATCGTTCTTTTGAAATACTATCAAGAGTATTCTTTTAGAGAAATATCAGAATTATTGAGATTGCCATTAGGAACAGTAAAAACAATTTTGTATCGAGCATTAAAAAAGTTAAAAGAGAAAGCAAAGGAGATAGAGTAGAATGAAAGAGAGTGTAAAAGAAAAAATCAATCAAATAGAACTTCCAAATACATTACATGAACGGTGTATGAGTGGAATCAATCAAGCAAAAAGAGAAATGGAGGATAACAAAATGAATTATAAGAAAGTCATCAGAGGAATCGTAGCAGCGGCAGCTGTATTAGGAGTGTGTGTTTTAACAACAAATTATGAAGCAATTGGTAGTGCTACCAAAGGATTTTTTAGAGATATTACAGGTTGGAATAATGCAGTAGTAGGTACAGAATATGCACAAGCAACAGAAGAACTTAAGGTGGAAGTAGTTGCAGTAACAACAGAACAAGCTCATACAACATTAGCTTTAGAAGTAACACTGACAGAGAAAGAACAAGCACCATGGAATAGTATCGAAGAAATCGTATTAGGTAGTTATAAAATTGTAGATGCAGATGGAAAAGATGTGGCTGTAGTAGAAAATACACATATCGAGGGACAAAAAGCGAATATCTTTGATGGAATGGCACAAATAGATGTAGTAGTAGAACAATTAGAAGGAAATGTAGAATATACATTACTAATAGAATCTTTCTATGGTATCAAAAAAGCAGATGCACCTTTAAAAATAACAGGAAATTGGGAGTATAATCTAGTTAAGAACTAGTAAAAAAGAAGAGAAAGGGTTGTTTTTTCGGAATAGTATGTTACTATTTGGCATATACAAAGGTATAATTATCGAATGGGAGAGGAAAACAATCGTGGAAGACGCAGACAGTGATGCCAAAGTGGAAAAAGTTACTATCTTTAATTTTTAAATCATCCGAAGATACTGGAATGACAGAAGAAGAATTTTTATCAATTGTAGATGAAGTAGAGCAAGATGGTGGTATTAATGAACAGGAAGGTATGATTATTCGAAGTGCGATTGCGTTCACAGAACAAGAAGCAGTGGATATCTTAACACCAAGAATTGATATTACCGCAGTTCCAACCGAGGCAAGTAAAGAAGAAATCGCAGAAGTTTTTGCAAAAACAGCATATTCTAGACTTCCATTGTATAAGGATACGATAGATAATATTATTGGTATTATTTATCAAAAAGATTTTCATAATTATGCATATCATACGAATAGAGAAATATCAGAAATTATTCGTCCTGTTTTATTTGTGCCAAAGAACAAAAAGATTAGTGTTTTATTAAAGGAACTTCAACAAAAGAAATTACATATTGCAGTAGTTTTGGATGAATTTGGTGGAACAATTGGTATTATTACACTCGAAGATATTTTAGAAGAATTAGTAGGTGAAATTTGGGACGAACATGATGAAGTAAATGCAGAGATTGAAAAAATATCCGAAACCGAATATCTTGTTTTAGGTAATGCTAACTTAAAAAAACTATTTGAAACACTAGAACTAGAGGCATCAGAAGAAGAACTAAATTCTGCGGTTGTCAATGGATGGATTATGAATCAATTAGGTAAAGTACCTAAAAAAGGAGATTTCTTTGAATACAAAGGATATTTAGTGAAAGTATTAAAAATGGATGTTAATCGTGTAGAAAAAGTATCCATTACATATGAGAAAAAAGAAGTATAAGTAATAGGTTTTCAAACATATTTGCAAATAAACGGGTACTATTCAGCCTGTTATTAAAAAGCCTACTTTTCTTGGTATCTTCTAGGACACGCTCCATCTCGTCCCGAGCGAGAGCGTGTTCTAACAGATACTACCAAGAGTGGTTTTCTTAAAATCCAAAAGACTTATTGAAGTACTATAAAAAGGAGCTTTCTTATTTTTTAAAGGTATAGACTGACTTGAAATTTTTTAGGTCAGTCTATTGTGTTATTTTAGAAGAAAATTTTTTATAATAATAGAATTTCAAATTTCGCTTGCAATTTGTTTCTCTTTGTTATATAATCAATTCATTATGAAATTCATAATTAAAAAATAATAAATAAAAGAAGGAGGAATTTGCTATTATGAACATGAAGCAGTTTAGATATGTTTTAGTTTTGGCGAATGCTGGAAGTTTTGGCAAGGCAGCAGAACTCCTTGATATTTCACAGCCTTCTTTATCTCAGTACATTAAAAAGATTGAAAAGCAGGTTGGTATAGAGCTTTTTGACCGAACAGGTGGCAATGTTAGGTTAACGGATGCCGGTCAGGTTTATGTGGAAGCGGGAAAGAAAATTCTTGATTTAGAGCACCAAATGCAGAGTAAGTTTTCAGATATTGTTGCATATAAGACAGGTTCCGTGATTGTTGGTACATCTCCATATCGTTCTGCCAGTATGATGCCGTTTGCAGTAAAGAAGTTTCAAGAGCAGTATCCGGGAATGCATATTGTAGTAGAGGAGATGATGACAGGAGAGTTGTTAGAGGCAACAGAGCATGGTCAGTTTGATTTTTGTTTGACGATGTTACCAGTAGATGAGAGAATCTTTTGTTATGAGAAAATTATGGAGGAGGAACTTGTATTAGCAGTTCCGTTTTCTTATCATAAATTTCAAACAATAGAAGATACTTTCCATTTGTCCTATAGAAAATATCCTGTCATAGATGCTTCTGAAATAGATAATGAAGCTTTTGTGATGATTACAGAAAGCCAAGTGATGCAAAAAGAGTTAGAAAATCTTTGTACTTGTTATGGTTTAGAAGTGAGGAAAGCGGCTGTAGTAAAGAGTTTAGAAGCTCAGATTGCAATGGTGAGGGCAGGCGTAGGCGTTGCACTTGTTCCAACAGGAATTGATAGATTTTGTGCAGATGGAGAGGTTTTATTTTATTCCTTTAAGCAAGAGCTTCCAAGAAGAGAAGTGGTTGCTATGTGGAGGAATGATAGACAGTTGAATCAAGCGACAAGAGATTTAATTGAAATAATGAAAGAATTAAAATAATAAAATATTCAATAGAGTGGAAAGCTACCAATTGGGCTTAACACTTTATTTTTACAATAGATATAATCAAAAGATTATGAGATTAGTAATCAATAGATTAAAAATATTATTCACAATTTGTGATAAAAAAAGGGAGGATTATTTTTATGCCATCAGCATTTCTTTATCTTGGTATTATGCTGGCAGTCATTATTGTATGGTTTATGTGGTTGAAACGACCTGTATATGAAGCTGTTTTAATTAGCTTTATTGTTTTGCTTACTATTACAGGTACATGGAATAATGTTGGTACATATATTGAGAAAGGTTTGAAAACATCATTATTGTATTCTATGACAGCATTTGTAGCGATGTCTATTATTTTAACAAAAACAAAAATTATTGATAGTTGTGTAGCAGTTATTTTATCTTTACTTGGGCGTGTTACAGGTGGTGCAGGATATGTTTCTGTAGTTGCTAGTTCTTTTATGGGTGCGTTATCAGGTTCTGGTCCAGGGAATGTTATGGCTACAGGTGCAATTACAATTCCTGCAATGAAAAAATCTGGTTTTCCAGCAGAGTTAGCTGCTAATATAGAAAGTAATGCTTCTTATATGGGAAATATGATTCCACCATCTTCTAATATTGTTGCGGCACTTGGTGCTTTTACTGCTCTTTATCCAGAAAGTAATTTAACACAAGGACAGTTTTGGATTGTGCTTTGGGGAGTTGCACTTTGGTTTGTTTTGCAACGTATTCTTATGGTATTTGCTTTTTGTAAATATTATAAAGTAAAACCGATGGCAAAGGAGGATATTCCAAGGATAAAGGAAACATTAAAGGAAGGTTGGCAAGGTCTTTTATTACCAGTTATTATTTTGTTTCCATTTGTGTTGGATTATTTGTTTAAAGATACGTTCTTTACCGAAAGATTAGGAACAACAGGTGCAAAATATTTTTCAAGTAGTTTACTTTTATTTATTGCTGGTATTTCTGCGATGTATGCTTGTGTAATTGCAAAAAATAGACCAACTCCTCATAAGATTGCCAAGTGGTTTGGTGATGGTGTTAAGACAATAGCACCAGCAATTGGTGTATGTGTATTTGGTTACATGATTGGTTCTCTGTTTTCTGATTTGAATGTAGCAGAGGAAATGGAATTGTTTATTGTTGGTATTAATTTCAGCAAATTTGGTCTGGTACTTTTTATTTGTGCTTTGACTTGTGTACTTGGTATGGTAATTCCGGGTTCTTCTCTTGTTGTCATTTTTGGACCAGTCTTTATTACAACAATGGAATCGGTTGGAGTGAATCCAATCCTTGGTGCAGCGATGCTTCCTTGTATTTGTGGTGTTATGTGTGGTATTACTCCTCCTTTAGGTCTTGGAATGTATGCAGGTATGAGTTTGGCAGAGTCTGATTTTAGTAAAACATTTAAAAATAACCTTTGGTGGGTAGCAGCACAGTTTCTTTTGGAAGTTGTTGTTTTAATGGGATGGTTGCCAATTATTGGATTGTAGGAGGAATTTGGATGAAAGAAAGATTAAAAAAAATATCAGATATTTGTAAAATAATCTTTGGTTATGGGATTATGATTACACTTTTTGCAGGAGGTCTCACCTTTTTTGGATATCTGATTGCATTATTTATTGGTGGAGAAACAGCTACTACGATTTGCACTGTTATTTATAAACAAATTATTCCAGTCATAATTTACATTACAACTTGTCTTATTCTTTTTGGACTTGTTACGATGTATCTTGCTGGAGAAAAAGCGTTGACTTCTAGTAAAAAGAAAGCAGTAAAAGAAGAAGGAGAAAAATAATAAATTTCTAGTGGACATTTTGAAGTTTTGTGGTAAACTTGGTATGTTATTTTATAATGATATACTGAAAGGAGATTTATTATGGCAATTGTAAAACCTTTTTCTTGTGTTCGTCCAACGAAAGAACTTGTTGCTGATGTAGCGGCTTTGCCATATGATGTATATAGTAGTGCGGAGGCTCGTGCTTTTGTTGCTGAACATCCACAGTCCTTTTTAGCGATTGACCGTGCAGAAACTGCTTTTCCAGAAGGTACAGATATGTATTCTAAGGAAGTTTATGAAAAGGCAAGTAGTTTATTACAGGATTGGATTGCAAATGGTACTTTTGTACGAGATGAAGAGAAGTGTTACTATTTATATGAGTTGACAATGAATGGTCGTGCTCAGACAGGTATTGTAGCTTGTGTTTCTATTGATGATTATGTGAACGATGTAGTAAAGAAGCATGAAAATACTCGTGCGGATAAGGAACAAGACCGTATTAATCACATTAAGACTTGTAGTGCACAAACAGGTCCAATTTTCTTAACATATAAGGCAGTAGCTTATATTCAAGAGATTGTGGCAAGTGCAAAGGAAGAAGAACCTCTTTATGATTTTAAATCCGAAGATGGCATTAGACATCGTGTTTTCCGTATCGCAAAACAGGAGTGGATTGCTAATTTAGAGCAGGCATTTTGTGAGATTCCAAATGTTTATATTGCAGATGGACATCATAGAGCAGCATCTGCGGTAAAGGCAGGGTTAGATTTGCGTGAGCAGGTTGGTACATATACAGGAGAAGAAGATTTCAACTACTTTTTATCTGTATTATTCCCAGATGAAGAATTGTTGATTTTGGATTATAACCGAGTAGTAAAAGATTTAAACGGTATGGAGGAAGAGGAATTCCTTCAAAAGGTAGAGGAATTTTTTGATGTCATTCCAGTTCCTACAAGAACCAAACCATCCAAGAAGGGTGAATTTACAATGTATCTTTCTGGTACATGGCATTTGTGCAGAATTAGAGAAGACATTAAAGTTGACCCAATTGAGAGCTTGGATGTGTCTATTTTACAGAATTTCTTGTTAGCACCAATCCTTGGTATTCAAAATCCAAAGACAGACAATCGTATTGCTTTTGTTGGTGGAGTTCGAGGCTTAAAGGAATTAGAACGTCGTTGTCAGGAAGATTGTAAAGTAGCATTTGCATTATATCCAGCTACTATGAAAGAATTATTTGATGTAGCGGATGCAGGTATGTTAATGCCTCCAAAATCAACATGGTTTGAACCAAAGTTAAGAAGTGGAATATTTATTCACGAAATCTAAATACGATAATATTGGAAAAAGCCCTACGTTGCTTGATATTTGGCAAAGTAAGGCTTTTTTAGCTAGTTCGACAGCTTCTTAGTTTTATCGTACAGTTGCACCAAATGGCATTAGTGCTAATTTCATCAGTTTAAAGTGTTGCAAACCAAATGGAATACCGATGATTGTAATACAAAGAAGCACTCCACAAGAGAGATGTTCTAGTGCTAGTGGAATCCCTGTAGTAATAATCCAAATAATATTTAAAATAAGAGAGCCTGTTCCTCCTCCAAAATCGACTTCTTTTCCAAATGGAAAGAAGGAAAGTCCTGCAAATTTAAAACACTGCATTCCTACTGGAATACCAACAACTGTAATACACCATAATATTCCTGCTAATAGCCAACTAAGACCACCGAGTAGTCCACCACAGAAAAACCAAAAAATATTTCCAAGACAACCCATTGTATCTCCTCCTTTCGTCATATGTTTTCATTATATGCGTAAATTATCAAAAATGCAATACAAGGTAAATTTTTCAATAAGTAACAGTTTTATGAGCGTTGCAAAGAAAAGTAAAGTATGATATTCTAAGGCTGTAACATAGAACTGTAATTAAAGAAAGTACACAGGAGGCAGGGTATGGACTTAATGCACACATTAGAAATGGTATTACAGTACTTAGTAGAAATAGCAATTTTGATTTTTGAGTTTATTGGAGTAGGTGTTATTATTTATTCTGGTGTAAAGGGGTTTCTTCATTATATTAGACGTATGCCAGATATGAAAATTACATTGGCTCAGGGGTTAGCAGTTGGTCTAGAATTTAAGTTAGGTAGTGAGATTTTAAAAACGGTTATTGTAAGAGATTGGACGGAAATCGTAACAGTAGCAGGTATTATTGCGTTAAGAGCTGCTCTTACCTTTTTAATTCACTGGGAAATCAAGGAAGAAAATAAGGATAAGAAAGAGAAAGAAGAACAACAAAGAACAGAGTAAAAGAAGATTTAAATGTATGCTTTATAAGCAGAATAGAGGGGAGAAATTTATGGCAGAGCTTTATGATATGCAAGAGGTGCAGGAACGCTTGATTTTGGTCGGTGTTGCAACTTCGGAGCAGGATGATACAAAAGAGTCTTTAGAGGAATTAAAAGAACTTGTAAAGACCGCTGGAGGCGAAACAGTGGCTATGGTAATTCAGAACAGGGAGAAGCCTCATTCGGGGACATATCTTGGCAAGGGAAAAATAGAAGAAGTAGCACTTTTGGCAGTGCAGTTACAAGCAGATGGTATTGTTTGTGATGATGAGCTTTCACCAGCTCAGTTAAAAAATCTAGAAGATGCTTTAGGGTTGAAAATCATGGACCGTACGATGGTAATTTTAGATATTTTTGCTCAACATGCATCTACAAGAGAAGGAAAAATCCAAGTAGAACTCGCCCAGTTAAAGTATCGTTCTTCTCGTTTGATTGGTATGGGAAATGTGCTTTCTAGACTTGGTGGTGGAATTGGTACAAGAGGTCCTGGGGAAAAGAAACTGGAAATGGACCGTCGTTTGATTCGAGATAGAATTTCTCAGCTTGGTAAAGAATTAGAGGATGTTGTAAAGGCAAGAGAAGTGGCAAGAGCTGCTAGAAGTCGTAATCCGATTCCTGTGCTTGCGATTGTTGGCTATACAAATGCAGGAAAGTCTACTTTGTTAAATTATTTAACAAATGCGGGTGTAATAGAAGAAGATAAGTTGTTTGCAACCCTAGACCCAACGACAAGAAATTTAGTATTAGAGAGTGGACAGCAAATTCTTTTAACAGATACGGTTGGTTTTGTGCGGAAGTTACCACATCATTTAATTGAAGCGTTTCGTTCCACATTAGAAGAAGCAAAGTATGCAGATATGATTCTTCATGTAGTAGATGCTTCGAATCCGGATTGTGACAAGCATATGCACGTTGTCTATGAAACATTGCGTGGCTTAGGTGTTACAGATAAAAAGGTGATTACGGTATTTAATAAGCAGGATATCTTGCGAGAGAAAATTGTAGCAGGGGAACTGCTGCCAGAAGTACAAAAAGACTTGAAGGCAGATGAAACAGTAAAACTTTCTGCGAAACATGGAGAAGGCATAGAAGAATTACTTTCTGTTATAGAAAAATTGTTACGAGAAAGTAAAGTATTATTTGAACATGTTTTTCCTTATACAGAGACTTCTAAAATTCAAGTGATTCGCAAATATGGGCAACTATTAGAAGAAGAGTATAGAGAAGATGGAACTTATGTAAAGGCATATTTGCCAAAAGAAATCTATATGCAGTTAATGTAAAAAAATGTCGAACGATTTTTTTCGTCAAATGTAGTGTAGAAAATATTTTAAATTACAAAATATAGCTAAAAAAATAGAACGGACGTAATGGGAAAAAAGCCTTTATGTCCGCTTTTTATGCCGTGATACTATTGTAGAACGATAAAAATAAATTATACAAGATGTAGTGTCAATAGGACTAATTTGATATATATATTGTATAATTACACTCTTGACGGACTAGCTGTACTCTGTTAGAATGTAACTTGCGACTAAAGAGTAATCGAATTAAAAACGAGTAGTTATTCGATTATAAGTAAGTAGCAAAGCGGATTAGGAATATCCGTTTTATGAAAAATAAAAACTACATAAGAGAGTGAAATGGGAGAAGATGGAAGGAGAAATAAAAGCATGATCAATGTAGTAAAAAGAGATGGTGAGGTAGTAGATTTTAATCTTGTAAAAATATCAGATGCGATTTCAAAGGCATTTACGGCTACGCAAAAGAATTATACAGATGAAATTATCAATTTACTTTCCCTTAGAGTGACTTCAGATTTTCAGGATAAGGTAAAGGGGCAGACCATCAGCGTAGAGGATATTCAGGACAGTGTGGAGCATGTATTAGAACATACCGGTTACACGGATGTGGCAAAAGCATATATTTTATATCGTAAGAATCGTGAAAAAATCCGCAACATGAAATCTACTTTTTTAGATTATAAGGAGATTGTGAATAGTTATGTAAAGGAAGAAGACTGGAGAGTAAAGGAAAATTCGACAGTAACGTATTCCGTAGGTGGTTTAATTCTTCACAATTCTGGTTCAGTGACGGCAAATTATTGGTTATCCGAAGTTTATGATGAAGAAATTGCTGCGGCACATAGAAATTCGGACATACATATTCATGATTTATCTATGTTGACGGGCTATTGTGCAGGTTGGTCATTAAAACAGTTGATTAAGGAAGGTCTTGGTGGTATTACAGGAAAGATTACTTCATCTCCAGCGAGTCATTTATCGACGCTGTGTAATCAGATGGTAAATTTTCTTGGTATTATGCAGAATGAATGGGCTGGAGCACAGGCATTTTCTTCCTTTGATACTTATTTAGCACCGTTTGTAAAGGTAGATAAGCTGACTTATCGGGAAGTAAAGCAATGTATCCAGTCCTTTATTTATGGTGTCAATACTCCAAGTCGTTGGGGAACACAAGCACCATTTTCTAATATTACATTAGATTGGACTGTTCCGAATGATTTGGCAAACTTACCATGTATCGTTGGTGGTAAGGAAATGGATTTTTGTTATCGTGATTGTAAAGCAGAAATGGATATGGTAAATAAGGCATTTATTGAGATTATGATTGAAGGTGATGCCAATGGCAGAGGATTCCAATATCCAATTCCAACCTATTCTATTACAAGTGAGTTTGATTGGTCTGATACAGAAAACAATCGTCTTTTATTTGAAATGACATCCAAATATGGTACACCATATTTTTCAAATTATATTAACAGTGATATGGAGCCAAGTGACGTTCGTTCCATGTGTTGTCGTTTACGTTTGGATTTACGTGAACTTCGAAAGAAAACAGGCGGATTCTTTGGTTCTGGAGAAAGTACAGGTTCCGTTGGTGTAGTTACTATCAATATGCCACGTATTGCTTATTTATCTGAGAATGAGCAAGAATTTTTTAAGAAATTAGACCGTATGATGGATATTAGTGCTCGTTCCTTAAAGGTAAAGCGTACGATTATTTCTAAGTTATTAGAAGAAGGCTTATATCCATATACCAAGCGTTATCTTGGAAATTTTGATAATCATTTTTCTACCATTGGTTTGGTTGGTATGAATGAAGTAGGACTCAATGCAAAATGGATTCGTAAGGATATGACGCATAAGGAAACACAGGAGTTCTCTAAGAAAGTATTGAATCATATGAGAGAGCGTTTAAAAGATTATCAAGAAAAGTACGGAGATTTATATAATTTAGAGGCAACTCCAGCAGAATCTACAAGTTATCGTTTGGCAAAACATGATAAGAAGAAATATCCAGATATTATTACGGCTGGAAGTGCAGATGATACTCCTTATTATACAAACAGCTCTCACTTGCCAGTGGATTATACAGAAGATATTTTTGCTGCGTTGGATATTCAGGATGAATTACAGACGTTATATACTTCGGGAACGGTATTCCATGCATTCCTTGGAGAAAAGCTTCCAGATTGGCAGGCAGCAGCAAAATTAGTGCGTACGATTGCAGAAAATTATAAGTTGCCATATTATTCAATTTCTCCAACGTATTCGGTATGTAAGACACATGGTTATATTAGTGGAGAAGCTTTTGTTTGTCCGCATTGTGGAGAACGAGCAGAAGTATATAGCCGTATTACTGGTTATTATCGTCCAGTACAAAATTGGAATGCAGGAAAGAGTCAGGAATATAAAAACCGTGTTGTTTATAATGTAGAAGCTTCTAGAAAAATGGAAGAAAAAGAACAAGAACAGACAGCTCCAATGACTGGTATGAAAGAAATTATGCCAGTACAAGAAAGCAATGGAAGATTGTTATTATTTACAACCAAAACTTGTCCAAATTGTTTTATAGCAAAAGAATTTTTAAAGGGTATGGACTATGAGATTATAGATGCGGAAGAAGAAAGAGAGTTGGTTAGTGAGTATGGTATTATGCAAGCACCAACCTTAGTAGAAGTAAAAGATGGTGAAGTTCATAAATATGTGAATGCGTCTGCAATTAAAGGATTTGTGGAAAGCTTAAAATAGACAGGTTACATAAGACTTTTGAATTTTAAGGAAGCCCATCTTGGTAGTATCTGTTAGAACACGCTCTCGC
>CALAEX010000169.1 GCA_937891165.1 uncultured Lachnospiraceae bacterium
TTAAGAGATTAAGAGATTAAGAGATTAAGAGATTAAGAGATTAAGAGATTAAGAGGTTAAGTATGTCAACGATTAATATTACAAATGCAAGAAAGGACCTATATAATCTGGTAGATGCTGTTAATTTGTATCATGAGCCAACTTTAATTGTTGGTAAGCGTGCAAATGCAGTTCTTATTTCAGAAAGTGATTGGAATGCTATTCAAGAAACTCTTTATTTGAACTCTATTCCAGGCATGACAAAATCAATTATAGAAGGAGTTAATGAGTCATTAGATGATTGCATTCCAGAAGATATGGTGGAATGGTAATGTATAAAATTGTATTTACAAAGCAAGCATTAAAAGATTTGGATAATCTTAAGAAGAGTGGTTTATTATCAAAGGCAAAAGTATTAGTAGATGTTATAAGAGAAAATCCATATCAAAATCCTCCAAGATATGAAAAGTTGGTAGGAAATTTACAAGGAACATTTTCTAGACGAATTAATATTCAACATCGTTTGGTATATCAGGTATATGAAGAAAAATTTGTGGAAAATGAAGTGAACTATGATGGTACAATAAAGATAATTCGTATGTGGACACACTATGAAGGATTAAATGGATAAGTATTAAATAATTTTGTATAGGGAAAGTAATAGTATATTAGAACTAACAGGCAGGATATAGGAATTTATTCTGTCTGTTTTTTATGTTCAAGTGCAAATGAAGAAATATTATTAATTTTATCAAATGTGAAAAAATGATAAAATTGAAAACATTGACGAGATAAACAAATTATGGTATAATTTAACAAAATATTTACTTATATGAGGGAATAAATGCGTGAAATAAACTATAAAGAAAGATATAAAGAATTACTTACACCAGAAATAGTTTCTCTGCTTACCAAAATTCATGAATTTAAAGGGGAACAAGCCTTATTTATTGAAGCTCATATAGATGAATTAGAGCATCTGACAGAGTCTTCTTGTATTCAAAATATAGAGGCATTTAGTCAAATGGAGGAAATAGTGATATCAGATGAGCGTTTAAAATTACTTGCATTAGATAAGACAATGCCAAAGAATCAAAAGGAGTTTGAAATAGCAGGGTATAGAGAAGTTTTAAATATGATTTATAGTAGTTATGAGCATATTTTGATAAAACCATCCGTTATTTTGCAATTTCATAGAGATTTATATAAATTTAATTCTGTTGTTATAGGTGGAAAGTATAGGTCGATGGATAGTGTTATAAAAGAAGCTTTTTGTGAAATTTTAGAAAATCAATCTGTAGATATGTCATTTTTTGAAATATCAGAAATGATAGAAGAACTATGTCATGGGTTTGAAGAAAGTCTTAAAGATGAAATAGTAGATCCATTATTGATTATTCCTATGTTTATATTGGATTTTTTGTGTATATGTCCATTTAGTGATGGTAATGGTAGAATGAGTAGATTATTAACTTTACTATTATTGTATCGTTCAGGATATATGGTAGGGAAATATGTTAGTAGAGAAAAATTGATAGAAAGTTCTAAAGATAATTATTATGAGGTATTACAGCAAAGTTCAAAATTGTGGCAAGAAGGGAAAAATAATTATGAACCTTTTGTAAGATATATGTTAAATATCATTGCAAGTGCATATCAGCAATTTTATGATAGGGCAAATTTTTTAATAATGAATGATTTATCAAAGCCAGAGAAAGTAAGGGAAGTTATTAAAGAAACAAAAGGTACTATTACAAAGACTGAGATTATGAAAAAATGTCCCAATATTAGTCAAGTGACAGTGCAACGGGCATTGGCTGAGTTACTTGCGAATGGTGAGATTATAAAGATTGGTGGCGGAAGATATACAAAATATACATGGAATTGGTCGAAGGGAGATAATTAGATGATTACAGGTGAATTAAAAAATAAAATTGATAGTATGTGGGATGTATTTGCAGCAGGAGGATTAGTCAATCCATTAGAAGTAATTGAACAAGTTACTTATTTAATGTTTATTCATGATTTAGATGATGCAGATAATATTCGAGCAAAAGAAAGTGCAATACTTGGACTTCCATATAAGAGTATATTTGCGAATGAAATATGTATTGGAGATAGAACAATAGAAGGCTCACAGTTAAAGTGGTCAGTATTTCATGATTTTCCTGCAACACGAATGTATTCCATCATGCAAGAGTGGGTATTTCCTTTTATTAAAAATCTTCATGGAGATAAAAATAGTGCTTATTCTAAATATATGGATGATGCTATTTTTAAATTGCCTACACCATTATTACTTTCTAAAGTAGTAGATGCATTAGATGAAATTTATCATTTAATGGCAGAAGTAAAGGATATTGATATTAGAGGAGATGTTTATGAATATTTACTTTCTAAGATTGCTCAGTCAGGAAGAAATGGACAATTTAGAACACCTCGTCATATTATTCGTATGATGGTAGAATTGATGCAACCAAAACCAGAGGACACTATTTGTGACCCAGCGTGTGGCACATCCGGATTTCTTGTAACAGCAGGAGAGTATTTAAAAGAAAAATATAAAAAAGAAATTTTCTTTGATAAACAGAAAAAAGAACATTATATGAATCATATGTTTTATGGATTCGATATGGATAGGACAATGCTTCGTATCGGTGCAATGAATATGATGACACATGGTGTGGAAAGCCCATTTATTGAGTACAGAGATAGCTTATCCGACCAAAATCAAGATAGAGAAAAATATTCTTTGATTCTTGCAAATCCACCATTTAAAGGAAGTTTAGATGCAGATACTGTATCAGCAGATTTGTTAAAAGTGTGTAAAACGAAAAAAACAGAATTATTATTTTTAGCTGTATTTGTACGTATGCTTAAAGTAGGTGGAAGATGTGCTTGTATTGTTCCAGATGGAGTTTTATTTGGTTCATCGACAGCACATAAAGCAATTCGTAAAGAATTAGTAGAAGAAAATCGTTTAGAAGCGGTGATATCTATGCCATCTGGTGTATTTAAGCCATATGCAGGAGTATCCACAGGAATTTTAATTTTTACAAAAACAGGACATGGTGGAACAGATAACGTATGGTTTTATGATATGATAGCAGATGGATTTAGCCTTGATGATAAAAGAACACCAATAGCAGAAAATGATATTACGGATATTATTGAACGATTCCATAACTTAGATGGAGAAATAGATAGAAAAAGAACGGATAAATCATTTTTTGTTCCAAAAGAAGAAATCGTAGCAAATGATTATGATTTGTCGATTAATAAATATAAACAGGTAGAATATGTAGCAGTAAAATATCCACCAACAAGTGAAATAATGGCTAATATTGAAGCTATTGAGATGGAAATAGCAAAAGAAATGGCAGAATTAAAGAAATTATTAGAAAAATAGTGATTAAAATAAATTGAGATTTGTCAATTTAGGAAGAAAAAAAATAGAATAATTGTTTGACATAGAATAAAAGCGGTGTTATTATAATAATAGAAAAAGGTGCTACCGATGACGGTTCGCCTGATTGTTGATTGTATTATAAGAATAACCGCTCAAGTTTCAGGGGCTTGGGGCGGTTATTTTTGCGTCTTGGAACTATGCTGTCCATGCATATAACCAAGACTATAGAAAGTTGCACAAAGTGCAATTACTGCAATCAGGTCACTAATGGTAAGCATAAGTAGAGTCCTCCTTTCCAAGATTTCTCCAAAGAGATGAATCTATGTAATCGGAGCTATGAACTCTCCGCAAAAAGCGAACCGCCAATCACACGTCAATG
The DNA here is from genome assembly GCA_937891165.1 of uncultured Lachnospiraceae bacterium. Taxonomy (GTDB): domain Bacteria; phylum Bacillota; class Clostridia; order Lachnospirales; family Lachnospiraceae; genus SIG299. The sequence goes on from CALAEX010000169.1 coordinate 3,768, forward strand.
TGAGGTAGCACCATAGGCAAAAGCCTGATTTTATTGTATCAAACATGAATTATTCTTGCAAGTAGAATTTTAATAGATTATTTGTAGGAGAAGATGAGATGGATAGAATTGATAATTATTCTGAACAAATTAGAGGTGTATCTTATAAACCAGAGGATATAGTGAATGTTTTAGATGATACTTCTGTTATGTTGTTAAGAGCCAATAATATTCAAGAAGGTCAAATAAATTTTGATAATGTGATATATATTAAAAAAAACAAAGTGGTAGATAAACAAATGTTACAAAAAGGTGATATTTTGATTTGTGCATCTAGTGGAAGTAAGGAGTTGGTAGGTAAAGCAGCACAGATAAATGATGATATTAACTGTACTTTTGGTGCGTTTTGTAAAGTAATTAGACCAAAGAAAATTCATTATGGTTTTCTGGGAATGTATTTTCAAAGTAGCAAATATCGTAGAATCATTTCACAGGCATCAGCAGGTGCTAACATTAATAATATTAAAAATGAAGATATTGATTCTTTAGAACTTGATGTTCCTGATATTGATAAACAAGAAGAAATTTATACAGTATTATCAAAATTATATAATGTGATATATGCACGAAAAAAAGAGTTATCAGAGTTAGATAATATTATGAAAGCCAGATTTGTCGAACTCTTTGGTAGTATGGAAAGTAAAATTCCTATTAGTGAAATGTGCAATGTTACTGGGGGATATTCATTTAAGAGTGGTGACATATCTAATGATGGTGCGGTAAAGATTTTGCAGATAGGAAATGTGTATTTGGATAATGTGAGTTGGGAAACAACCAATTATTTACCCGAAGGATTTGACGAAAAATATTCAAAATTTATGTTGAATGAGGGCGATATTGTTGTTGCTCTAACCCGTCCGATAATCCAATCGTTAGGAAATGTAAAGGCTTGTATTGTTCAATCAAGCGATTTGCCTTGCCTTTTAAATCAGCGAGTGGGTAGGATTGTTGCAAAAAAAGAAAAAACAGTTTTCCTTGAGTTTATATATGGTTGTTTAATGACAGAAGACTTTACAAGATATGTTGAAACTTGCAGTATTGGATGTTCACAACCTAATATAAGCACAAAAGATATTGAGAACTATTTAATTCCAAATGCTACATACGAAGAACAAAAGGCATATGTGGAATTTAAGAAACAGACCGACAAATCAAAATTTGAAGTTCAAAAAGCTTTAAATGAAACAAAAATTTTAATGGATGCTTTAATGCAAAAGTATTTTGGATAAAAATTTTTGAAAGGAGATTTTGCTATGACCAATTTTGATTATCTAAAACAAGAACCAAAATTTCATACTTTTTCTAATGTAGCAATTACAGCGGAAAAACTTCTCAACATAGACTTAGAATCTAGCATCATCAATTGTCGTCGTGCCCTAGAGTTTGCTATTAAGTGGATGTATTCTGTGGACAAGTCTTTAGAAATGCCATATCAAGATACATTGTCTAGTTTGATGAGTACAGAAGATTTTCATGATATAGTAGAGGATAATCTTTGGAAACGAATAGATTTAATTCGTAAGATTGGAAATAATGTTGTCCATAAAGGCAAGAAAGTATGTAGGGATGAAGTTATTTTATGTTTGCAAAATCTGTTCCTTTTCTTAGATTTTGTTTCGTATTGTTATTCTGATACATATAAAGAACATAAATTTAATGTTAGTCTTTTAGAAAAGCAGAAAGAACCCATTATTTTACATAAAACTTTCGATGATGATATAGATTTAAAAGCATTGATTGCAGAAAATAAAGCGTTAAAAGAGGAATTGACAGCAAGGCGTAAAGGACAACAACAGACTTATATCCCAAAACCGTTAGAGTTATCCGAATATGATACTAGAAGAATATATATTGATGCAATGCTTCAAGATGTTGGTTGGACAGAGGGAAAAGATTGGTTGAATGAAGTGGAACTTGTTGGAATGCCAAATAAGTCAGGAGTTGGGTATGCAGACTATGTATTATATGATGATATGCATCGACCATTGGCAATCATTGAGGCAAAACGGACTTGTGTTGATGTGGCAAAAGGAAGACAACAAGCAAAGTTATATGCAGATTTATTAGAAAAAAAATATCAACGTAGACCGGTGATATTTTTAACGAATGGGTTTGAAACGAGAATTATAGAGAATCAATATCCAGAAAGAAAGTGTGCTTTTATTTATTCTAAAAGAGATTTAGAAAAATTTTTTAATTTACAAATGATGAAAAAAAGTTTGTATTCTATTTCGGTAGATAAGCATATTGCAGGGCGTTATTATCAAGAAGGTGCTATTAAAGCGGTATGTGATAGTTTTGATAAAAAGAATCGTAGAAAAGCACTTCTTGTTATGGCAACTGGTTCAGGAAAGACAAGAACAGTAATTGCGTTATGTAAAGTATTATTAGAAGTAGGTTGGATTAAAAATATATTATTTTTAGCAGATAGAAATTCATTGGTTACGCAAGCAAAAAGAAGTTTTGTAAATCTTTTACCTGATTTGTCATGTTGTAATTTAGTAGAAGAAAAAGACAATTATAATGCACACTGTATTTTTTCTACTTATCAGACAATGATGCATTGTATTGATTCAGTGAAGGATAAGGAAGAAAAGAAGCTTTTTACTTGTGGGCATTTTGATTTAGTCATTTGTGATGAAGCACATCGTTCTATTTATAATAAGTATCGAGATATTTTTAATTATTTTGATGCATTGCTAGTAGGTCTGACAGCAACTCCAAAAGATGAGATTGATAAAAATACATATGGTATTTTTGATTTGGAAAATGGTGTTCCAACTTATGGATATGAATTAGCTCAAGCAGTAAAAGATGGATATTTAGTGGACTTTATGTCAGTAGAAACAAGGTTAAAATTTATTGAGCAAGGGATTGCTTATGATGAATTATCAGAAGAAGATAAGGAACTGTATGAGGAAACTTTTAAAGCAGAAGATGGTAAGTTGCCAGAGAGAATAGATTCTTCTGCATTAAATACATGGATATTTAATGAGGATACAATAAAACAAGTATTACATATTTTAATGAAAGAAGGATTAAAAGTTCATTATGGTGAAATGCTTGGTAAATCTATTATTTTTGCAAAAAATCATGCTCATGCAGAAACGATACTAAAAATATTTAATAAAGAATATCCAAATCTCAATAAAAATGGTCAAGAATTTGCAAAAGTAATTGATAATTATATGACTTATGCTCAAAGTGCTATTGATGAATTTTCTGACCCGAAGAAAATGCCACAAATTGCGATATCAGTAGATATGCTAGATACTGGTATTGATGTACCTGAAGTATTGAATTTAGTATTTTTCAAAAAAGTAATGAGTAAAGCTAAATTTTGGCAGATGATTGGTCGTGGTACTCGTTTGTGTCCTGCATTATTAGATGGAGAGGATAAGCAGAAATTTTATATTTTTGATTTTTGTGGAAATTTTGAATTTTTTAGAATGGGTCAAGGCAAACCTACTGCAAATATGATGGCACTACAGAGTGCAATTTTTCATTTGGAATTTCAGATTGTATATAAATTGCAGGATTTAAAATATCAAGTAGAACGATTGATTTCTTATAGAAATAAATTGATAAAATTGATGGTTAGTAAGGTGCAAGAGTTAAATAGGGAAAATTTTGCTGTACGTCAGCATTTAAAGTATGTAGATACTTATTCTGTAGTAGCAAATTATCAAACATTGACTTATGAAGATACTTTAGTAGTGAAAGAAGAATTAGCTCCATTAATTCTTCCAGATAGTGATGAGGCAAGTGCTATACGTTTTGATGCACTGATGTACGGAATAGAATTGGCATATCTTGCAGAAAAGAAATATGGTAAAGCAAAAAGTGATTTACTGAAAAAAGTGAATAGTATTGCAAGTATAGCAAATATTCCAGAAATACAAGGAAAAACAGATTTGCTTAGAAAGATTTTGAATACAGATTATTTAAATAACGCAGGGATTGATGAATTTGAATATATTCGGGAAAATTTGCGTAATTTAATGAAATATTTACCTAAAAAAAGTATTCGATATGATACTGATTTTTCAGATGAAATTTTATCTATAGATTGGCATGAATCAGAATTAGAAAATGATGAATTGAAGAATTATAAAGCAAAAGCAGAATATTATGTGCGTCAGCATGAAGATAATATTGTGATAGCAAAACTAAAAGCAAATATTCCATTAACTACAAATGATATTTCTATTTTAGAGGATATTCTTTGGAAAGAAGTTGGAACAAGAGAAGAATATCAAGCAGAATATGGAGAAAAACCTTTAGGAGAATTTGTTAGAGAAATTGTTGGATTAGATATGAATACGGCAAAAGAAGCATTTTCAGAGTTTTTGAATAGTACAAATATGGATAGTAGACAAATCTATTTTGTAAATCAAATCGTGGAATATATTGTGCATAATGGTATAATGAAAGATTTGTCTGTGCTTCAAGAATCACCATTTATAGATAAAGGAAGTGTAGTAGAGATATTTACTGATTTAAATGTTTGGATGGGAATTCGTAAAGTAATAGAACAGATAAATGAAAATGCAGCAGCATAAGAAAAAATGGTAGAGGAATATTGATTTTATGTTCAGATTGGAATTTATATGTTTATTGTGAGTGTGTTGACAAAAAAATGTTGACAAAGAAATATAGGTGTGATAAACTAATTATAGTTAGTTCTAACTAACTATAATTTTTTAATGTCGGGTTAGTTAAAACTAACTTAATTGTATAAGGAGTTATTTATGAGTGTTGTAATTGTAGGTGGAAATGAATGTATGGTGTAT
>CALAEX010000170.1 GCA_937891165.1 uncultured Lachnospiraceae bacterium
AATACCCGTGGCTAGACTTTCACTAGCAAGATTAGTGCCATGCTTGGCACACACTTTATAAATGTAAAAACACTTTTCTTTCTTTTCCAAATTATGTTGTCTATTAGAAAATATATATACTATAAACAACTAAGAATTTTTATAATATAAAAAGATAGGAAAAAGTTTATTGATTTCAAATTGCAGTGATATTAGTTCAGAGTGTATACTCTAAATTAAGTTAAGCTTAACAAAACAACATATAGATGGAGAATATACAATGGAAAAATATTATACAATTAATGAAGTAGCAATGATGACAGGATTAACAACAAGAACACTCAGAAATTATTTGAAGATGGGTGTTTTAAAAGGCGAAAAGGTAGATGGCGTTTGGAACTTTACCACAGAAGAATTTACCGATTTCCTTCAGAATCCTTGCGTAAAGTCAAGTTTACAAGCAAAGAAAAAAGCAATTGTTTTTGACTTTTTGGTCCAGAATAAGAAACAAACAAGTGAAATATGCACAATTATTGATATATTTGTAGAATCTCATGAAGCTGAAGTAATTTCATCTTTCTTTTGTGAGGAAATAAACAAGAGAAATGAAGAAAATATAAATTTTTCTTTTGAACGGAATGGTTCTCATGCAAGAGTTATTTTAAAAGGATACGAAAATACGATTATGGAAATCTTAAATGCATATCATAACTACGTATACAAAACTTCAGTTGGTTAAGACACAATTCTAATTTGTCAGATTGAACGAAGGGCAATCGGAAAATAGATAAAAGCCTTGCTTATATTGGTTCTATTTTCCGACTGCCCCTTTACTTTTACATGAAACTCTTCACTAATTTTACCGCCTTTTAATTCACTTGTTGCATTATTTCTTTTTATATCATAACTGACCTCTTTTCTTTACTAAAGATTACTAATTGCATACAACGGCAAATTTATCAACCACTCCTCCTCTTGATAATCTGTCATAGAAGTTCGTATTGCAATGGTAGGTTCAAATTTTTTATGATATGCTTTTAAACTTTGTGCCTGTAAATTAGTTTCTGCTTTTACTTCTATTGGTATAACATCTTTTCCTTTTTGTATCATAAAATCCATCTCGTATGTTGAATTATTTGATACAAAATAATATGGTGTATAAGATGTTCCTGTGACTATTTCTTGTAACACATATTGTTCTGTCAAAGCTCCTTTAAATTCCTGAAAAATTGCATTTCCTTCTAAAATAGATTCTGCATCTAATTCACTCAATGCACCAAGCAATCCAACGTCTAATAAAAATAACTTAAATGCAGAAAAATCAATATATGCTTTTAATGGCATTGCTGGTTTATTTACTCGATATACTTTTGTAATTAATCCACAATCCAATAACCATTCAATAGCAAGTTCAAAATCTTTCATTCTAGCTCCACTTTTAATCTGCCCAAAGAAAAATTTCTTATTTTCTTTCGCCAACTGCATTGGAATAGAGTTCCATACTAAACGAATCCTTGCAAGCTCATTCGAGGTTGCATGTTTTCCAAAATCATCCTCATACTGTGCCAAAATTGCACTTTGAATATTTCTAACCTCTAGATAATTTTTATGATTAGCAAAATATTGTACTACTTCTGGCATTCCTCCTACATAATAATAATTTTTTAACCAAAAAATCAATTTTTCTTTGCAATCACTCATCAATCTATAATCTTTAGAAGAAATAATAGTAGCTAATACAACCTCCCCCATTGCTTCTAAAAATTCTCTAAAATTCATTGGATAAATATCTAACATATCCACCTTTCCTACAGGAAATGATACTCCAAGTAAAGAGCCTGCCGCTACTACTGCATATTCTGGGGCATTTTCACAAAAATATTTTAAAGATTCTAATGCTTTTGGTGCTTCTTGAATTTCATCAAAAATAATCAATGTATCTTTTGGTGTTACCTCAAGTTTTGTCTCTATATTAATATTCATAAGAATTCGTTCTATATCATAATCTTCCTCAAAAACTCGTTTCATTCTTTGATTATTATAAAATGTAATATATGCTACTTTTTCAAACTGACTTTTTCCAAACTCCTTCATTAACCATGTTTTTCCTACTTGCCTAGCCCCTTTTAAAATTAATGGTTTTCGATTCTCTTTATTCTTCCAATCAATTAACTGTTGCATTACATAACGCTTCATACAAAACCACCCTTTCTATTGCTTTTCCTATATTATACAGCAAAACAAAACATAGAATCAACACTTTTTCTAGGCATTTTTGTATATTATCTCACACTTTTTTGACTCATTTTACCCAGTAAAACAAACTGAACTACCTATTAATTCCCAATAATAAACCATTCATACTACAAAAAACACAGGTCTACGCCACGCAGACCTGTGTTAAATAAAGTACTATCATAAAAAGTACATTTAAGAAAGTAAATAATGCTAAATATCTTCCTATTTTTTTTGGCTGATGTTTTTTAAACTCTGTCAGTGTAATTAAACTTGCTAAAGAAGCAATTGGTGTTCCAAGTCCACCAATATTTACCGCAGGCAACAAGCTTGCGTAATCCATTGTAAAGTGCGATAACAACACTGCACTTGGTACATTACTAATGCATTGACAAGATAAAATACTAAATAACAACGTATTCTTTGGTAATAAATTAGAAAACAACTCATTTACTGCTGGAATTCTTGCCGCATTTCCGCTAAATACGAAAAACACACAAAAAGTTAATAATAATGGATAATTTACTTCTTTTAACGCTTGTTTATCTAAGAAGAACAACGCTACTACTACGACTAATGTTCCAAGCATATAAGGTACAACACGAAATACAATCAAAATACTAAACAAAAACAGAATAGAATATATCCAAGCTCTATTTTTATCTAATTCATACCCTTCATCTCTTTTTAAGGACAATGGTGTTGGTTTTACAAACAAACAAATTGCACAAATCAACATCATTGCCATAAAGAACGTTGGAAACATAATACGCATAAATTCTAAAGTATCTATCTGATAATACGCATACAAATATAAATTTTGTGGATTTCCAAATGGAGTTACCATACCACCAAGATTTGCTGCTATATTTTGCATAATAAACGTAAACGCCATTACTTGTTTATTATCTGTCTTATGAAGTACAAAATAGCCTAAAGGCAAAAAAGTCAACAATGCCATATCATTCGCTAAGAGCATTGAACCAAAAAAGGTAATAAATACAAGTGCCATCACTGCATTTCTTAAATTAGAAAGCTTTAGTACAATATTTTTACTTAAAATTTCAAATACATGAATATGGCTAAACGCACTTACTACTGCCAATGTACAAAACAAAGTTGCTAAGGTTCTCATATTAAAATAATCCAAATATGCTTCATCCACAGGAACCATTACACAAGTTACCAACATAGCAACTAAAGCTACACTTAATACTGGTTGGTCTTTTACTACTCTTACTACTTGCTGTCTCATCGTTTTACTCCCCTACCTACGACTTTTTTTCTTCATCTTTCATAACGGTAGAGATTGTAACACGCTGACCCTCATTCGTCAATTCACGAATTTACCAATTTTTTAATTAAAATTTATTATTTTTTAGTAATTTTGTATTATTTATTTTTTAAGATACCCACAATATTCTTAAAGGTCAATTTTTGTCCTGTGTAAAGTACCAGTCCTTTATAAATTCTACCTGACAACATAACTACTAAAGTAGAAAATACTAACAAAATTATGGTAGAAATCAAACCTTGCACAATTCCAATTGCTCCTGTCAGTAAATCTACTGGTACACAAAATGGAATCGTAAATGGAATATTTCTAGCTATCATAAGAATTCCTTCTTTTTCCATCAATGTACCAAAGTAACAAATAATCCAACTAAACACAATTGGTAATGTAAAAATACTTTGTGTATTCGCCGCTTCTTCTGGTCGATTTACCATACTTCCTGCCATGCCAGCTACTACACAATAAAATAAAAATCCACAACAAAACGTAATCAAGGCAAGTACTACTGCCACTGGAGATAGAGCACTTTGTCCAATATTTTCTCTTAAAAAAGAAATCATAGATTCCAAATTCTGTGCAGTATCTGGATATATCGAGAAAGCCACTTTATTTCCTACTATCACACCAACTACTAATGCCGCTACCCAAATAAAAAATTGTTGCATTGCTGTTGCTACAATCGCAAACACTTTACCAGAAAGCAATGCATATGGATGAATCGAAGTAAGTAGTGTTTCCACTAATTTGGATGTCTTTTCTACAGAAACTCCTTGGTTGATATTTTGTCCATATAAAAGCAAAAGAAAATACAATACAAGTCCAAATATAGCAGGAGCAATATATCTTACTAAATAAACAATAGCATCTTGTTCTTCTCCTACATCCGCAATTGCTATTACTACTTGCTTTTCAATCTGGCTTATTTGAAACTCACTAAATCCACTTCCTTCGATTCTAGCTTTTTCTACACAGCTTGCAACTAATTCTGCTACTTCTTGCCCTTCCATTAACGCAATATGTTCAAACGTAGAAGGAATCACGCTAGATACCGAAATTACATTATCTTCTTGCTCAATAACAACACCAATCGCAAGTTCTTCTTCTTCTCTTGCTGCCATTATTTGTAATTCTTCTTTTGTCATCTGTTCTACTGTAACTAATTCTAATCCAAAATAATAATCTTCTTCTAACTGTGGAAGCCATTCCTCAAATTTTAGTTCTCCTACGCCCACAAGGTCCAAAACATACACTTTTCCTATAGAAATAGTTTCGCCCAATGCTTCTTCTTTTTTTTCTGGTTTTGCTGCCAATACACTTAATAAAATAGCTACTGCGATAATAAGTACTGCCCCAAGAACCGTAACTGCTATATAGGATTTTGAACTAGAATTTTGCTTATAATTAAAGGAAAATACAGTTTTCCAACCTTTAAAATTATTCATGAGTCTTTGCCCCTTTCTTTACTTGTCGAGCCATGGCAAACACTTCTTTCATCTTAATTCTAGAACCATTATGCAAAATCAATGCTTCATATACTTTTGCCACAAATCGGAACATGACTATAATAGAAAGCAATAATACTACAATTGCAATAATTGCTGTAAGTGTATTTGCCTTTCCAATTAACAATGCCGCTGGAAGTAAAAATGCCGAGGATATCGGAAAAATCAAAGCAAATGTTACAAATGGATTATCGCCTGCTGTCATTAAACTAGTCGATGCACCCATACCAATATAAAATCCAATTAAAGAAGTAAAGGTAAGTAACATCTGGCTATCCCCTGCTTCTTCCATACGACTCGCTGTTGCACCACAAAGTCCCGCAAGTGTTGCATATAAAATCATACCAAACCCTGCTACAATCAGCCCAAGCACAATATTTCCAAAATTCAAACTAGACAGCATTTCAGGTGTCATATATTCGGTAATCATATTTGTACCTGTACCAGAAATGACTGCTCCTATCTTAGAAGATACAAAAGCAGCTAAAATTAATACTATCATTTGTGCTAATACAGCGGTCAATACAGCAAGTACTTTTCCAACAATTAATGCCAACGGGCGAATCGAAGTCAACAAATATTCTACAATACGAGAAGATTTTTCTTGTACAATCGAAACTGCCACTTGACTACTCCCCATCACACAAACCATCAATACAACAAACATCATTCCATAGACAAACCAATACTCTATATCTGAAATTGAAGTATCTTCCAATACAATTGCATCTTCTGTATCTACAATACGAGAGGAGGCTATGACACTTGTTTCAAAAAATGTCATTTGTTCCTCTGTCAAGCCAAGTGTCTGTACTTTCGCCTTTGTATAAGCATTTTGAATACTTTCTCCCAATAAACTTAGTTCATAGGTAGTAACATCTCCATCAGGGGAACGTAAAAACTGAATATAACAATATTCCTCATCTTCCATTAAAATTAAAGCAATTGCATTTTGTTCTTCTTCGGAAATTCTTTTTTGCAATTGTTCCATATCTTCTGTTGTTTCTTCTAATACAATCTGTTGATAAGCCTCTGTTAATTCACTTTGTAAATCAATATTTCGATATAGAGTCATATTGTAGAGATAAATTTTTTCAATAGCACTTTGTTCTGTACCATCAGCAATACCGTCTGCCATGACTAAATTCATAATTGGCATAGAAATCATGGCCATGACTGCCATAATTATCATCGTGACAATGTATGTTTTACTTTTTACCATTTGAACTAAGGTAAAAGTAAATACATCTTTCCACCCTCTAATACTATCTCTCGTCATGATTATCGCCTACTTTCTCTACAAAAATTTCATGTAAGGATGGTTCTCTTAGTTCAAATTTTACTAAAGGCTCTCCTGCTTGCATCATATCCGCTAGAAAACGTCTTGCCTGTTGTTCATCTGTTACTTTCAAATGATATTCACTTGGCAATTTTTCCACTAAAGAAATACTATGCTTTGTAATATAGGAAGAAATATTAGAATCACTCTTTACAAATAAATTTACTCGACCATAACTTTTCTTAATCGCATTTAAATTTCCTTGTAACACTGCCTGTCCACGATTCATAATTGTAATATCCGTACAAAATTCTTCAATCATTGGCATTTGATGGCTCGACATAATTAAATATTTGTTTTTGGCTATTTCCTCTTTAATAATTCCTTTAAACAAGTCCGTATTTACTGGGTCAAGACCACTTAATGGCTCGTCTAAAATTAAAAATTCTGGTTCAGAAATCAATGCCGCCATTAACTGTATTTTCTGCTGATTTCCTTTGGATAACTGGTCTGCCCTGTTTGCTTTTGCATTTTTTCCTTTCCTTGTCTTTGGCGGGAAAATATATTCCTCTACTTGCAGACGCTCTGCCCAATATGTAATACGCTCCATTGCCATCTTTTTTGGCACTTTCTTTAAAGAAGCAAAATAAAGTAACTGGTCTAATAACGAATACTTTGGATATAACCCTCTTTCCTCCGCCAAATAACCAACATTTAACTCTGCTGCCGAAAATGGCTTACCATTCCATAATACCTCTCCACCATTTTTTGCTAACATTCCAAGAATCATACGAATGGATGTTGTTTTTCCTGCTCCATTTGTACCAAGCAACGCATATACCCCCGGCTCGGCAATTGAAAAACTCAAGTTATCTACTACAGTTTTTTCTCCATACTGTTTTGTTAAATTTTTAACTTCTAACATAATTTTCTCCTTCTAAACTCCTATTTTATATTTTGCATTTCTTTTATTTATTATATACATATATTATACTCCATCTTCCTTATACCAAAAGATATCCTCTACAGTAACACCACATACCTTCGCTAATTTCAATGCTAAAACAATAGATGGAGCATATCCCCCCCTCTCTATTTGACTGATGGTCTGCCTAGATACGCCTACTAACGCACCCATTTCCTGCTGATTCACGCCAAGTTTTTCTCGATATTCTTTTAAATTGTTCTCTAAGGGCACATTGCTGATACTCCTTTCTGTTCTAGTCAATTAGATATTCATAATCCACTTTTTTACTTACTATTTAGTTAAAGTATCCAATTTTGACAAGTTTTCTTGGCATTCATCATAACATTGACAAGGAAACTTGTCAATATATTTTAAAAATATTATTTGGTAAAGAGGAATAGGAATTTTATCCTTAAAAACAAAAGGGCAATTGGTAAATAGATAGGTTCTTTCTTATGTTTGGGTATTTTATAATTACTTAAAGTTTTGAATTGCTTATGCCAAGAAATATGAAATAATTCAAAAATTAACAAAATACCCAAAGTTCAGAAAGAACCTTATTTTTTATCAAAAAAGTTCCCTATTTTTTAATCAATTTTTTTCTACAAATACTTTTTAATAGCATATACAAAAATCACTTAAACTCCATTAATTTTTCATAACAAAAATTTATCTTGGAAAAAACAAGTCCTTATAGTATAATTACAATAAAGAAACACTTAAACGAAAGGAACTATTATGTCAACATTTTTAATGAAACCAAAGGTAGATTTTGCCTTTAAAGAAATGTGTGTGCATTAGTATATTAGATTTTACACTCTTTGATGATACCAATGAATTTTATTCCTGTTTTCATATTTTAGAAGATACAAGACATACTCTTTATACTGATAAAGTAGAATTTCATGTAGTGGAACTTTCCAAATTACCAAAAGAATTAAAAGAAGATAGCAATGATATTCTATTATGGGCAAAATTTATCAATGCAGAACAAAAGGAGGAATTCGATATGGTAGCAGCAAGAAATCCTTACATTCAAAGTGCTTATGAACAGTTACAAATTATTAGCCAAGATGATAAAAAACGAATGGAATACGAAGCTAGAGAAAAAGCCATTAGAGATTATAATCATTTAATGATTTCTGCTGAAAAAAGAGGCATGGAAAGAGGTATCGAAAAAGGTATCGAAAAAGGCATATTGGAAGGAAAATTAGAAGTAGCCACAGAATTATATCATAATGGTTGGAATATATCAGATATTTCTAAACTAATAGGAATTAATATGGACGTACTGAATCAAAGACTATTTCAATAAAATTTTATTAACTTTCTTCTAAACAAAAAAGATAGTAATCATTAGTAACCTTTTTAAGCTAATGATTACCGTCTTTTTTATTTTTACTATAGTTTTACCATTACATAAAAACTTTACTTCCTTCACATACTACTTTTATAAATGATTGTTTATAACATTATGCGATACAACAAATCATAAAAAACTGGAGGAAGCAATGAAACAAGAATGGTTAAACTTTAAACAAGGGATTTGGACAAAGGAAATCAACGTCCGCAATTTTATTCAAAACAATTACTCTCCTTATGAAGGAGATGATTCTTTTTTATGTAATGCAACACAAAATACAAAAGAACTGTGGACACAAGTAATGGAACTTACATTAAAAGAGCGTGAAAAAGGTGGGGTTTTAGATATGGATACAAAGATTATTTCCACTATCACCTCTCACGGACCTGCTTACTTAGATAAGGAAAAAGAAACCATTGTGGGATTTCAAACAGATAAACCCTTTAAGCGTTCCTTACAGCCAAATGGTGGTATTCGTATGGCAGTAAAAGCTTGTGAAGAAAATGGATACGAAGTTAACAAAGAGATTGTAGAGTTTTATACAAAGCATAGAAAAACACATAATGCTGGTGTCTTTGATGCTTATACCCCTCAAATGCGAGCTTGTCGTTCGAGCCATATTATTACAGGGCTTCCGGACGCTTATGGAAGGGGACGAATTATTGGTGATTATCGCCGTGTTGCTTTATATGGTGTTGACCGGCTCATCGAAGATAAAGAAGAACAAAAGGCATCCACAGGAAGTGTAATGTCATCTGATGTGATTCGAGATAGAGAAGAATTATCCGAACAAATTCGTTCCTTACAAGAATTAAAACAACTGGGAGAAATTTATGGTTTTGATATTTCTAAACCTGCTAACAACGTACAAGAAGCCATTCAGTGGACTTACTTTGCTTATTTGGCAGCAGTCAAAGAACAAAACGGTGCAGCGATGTCATTAGGCCGTACTTCTACTTTCTTAGATATTTATGCGGAACGAGATTTAGCCAATGGTACATTTACTGAAGAACAAATTCAAGAATTTGTAGACCATTTTATTATGAAACTGCGACTCGTCAAATTTGCAAGAACACCAGAATACAATGCCCTATTCTCTGGTGACCCTACTTGGGTAACAGAATCGATTGGAGGCATGGGATTAGATGGCCGTACTCTTGTTACAAAAATGTCGTTCCGTTTTTTACACACTTTAATCAATTTAGGTACTGCACCAGAACCAAATCTTACCGTACTATGGTCGAAACGTCTACCAGAAAACTTTAAAAACTTCTGTGCCAAAACATCTATTCTCTCCTCTTCTATCCAATACGAAAACGATGACTTAATGATAGTTACTCATGGAGATGATTATGCAATTGCTTGTTGTGTTTCTTCTATGAGGGTAGGAAAAGAAATGCAGTTTTTTGGTGCAAGAGCAAATCTAGCCAAATGTCTTTTGTATGCTATCAATGGTGGTGTGGATGAAATTTCCAAAAAACAAGTTGGTCCAAAATATCGTCCAATTACTTCAGAATACTTAGACTATGACGAAGTAATGGAACGCTACAAAGATATGATGAAATGGCTTGCTACGGTCTATGTCAACACCTTAAATGTCATTCACTATATGCATGATAAATACTCTTATGAACGCATCCAAATGGCTTTGCATGACAAAAATGTAACACGTTGGTTTGCTACAGGTATTGCAGGACTTTCTGTTGTCGCAGACTCTCTTTCTGCAATTAAATACGCCAAAGTAAAAACAATTCGTGATGAACAAGGAATTGCGATAGATTATGAAATCGAAGGGGATTTCCCTAAATACGGAAACGATGATGACCGTGTAGATTCCATTGCTTATGAACTTGTCCATACGTTTATGGATTTTATTGAACGTGTTCCTACCTACCGAGGTGGTATTCCAACTACTTCCATTTTGACCATTACTTCCAATGTAGTCTATGGAAAAAATACAGGGGCAACCCCTGATGGCAGAAAGGCTGGAGAACCATTTGCACCCGGAGCAAATCCAATGCACAACCGTGATAAGAAAGGAGCTGTTGCTTCTTTAAGCTCTGTTTCCAAACTTTCCTTTGAAGATGCACAAGATGGTATTTCTAATACGTTTTCTATCATTCCAGATGCTCTTGGAAAGTGTGACAATATTTTCTTGTGTAGCGATTCTAATAGAAATTGTATATAAAAATAAGGAGGATAGTATCTTGAATCAGAATCAAATCGATAATCTTGTTACTATGTTAGACGCTTATATGGAAAAAGGCGGTCATCATTTAAATGTCAATGTATTTTCAAAAGAAACTCTCTTAGATGCCCAAGCACACCCTGAAAAATACCCTCAATTAACAATTCGTGTCTCTGGATATGCCGTAAATTTCAACAATTTGACAAAAGAACAACAAGACGAAGTCATTTCAAGAACATTTCATGAAGGAATGTAAATAAAAGGGCTTGTCGGAAAATAGATAAAAGCTCCTGTTTTATATCAAATAAAACAGGAGCTTTTCCTATATTGGTTCTATTTTCCGATTGCCCCGTTTTTCTTTACTTCTGCTATTATTCCCACAAGTTTTTAATCCAGATTCTGCAAATGCAGAAGCCCATTGGCTCATAGCTCCTCTTTATTCTGCTTCTATTGGCATAAATTTTTGAATACCATTTGCAATACCTTCTGCAATCTTTTTCTGGTATTCTTCTGTAAATATTTTTTCACGTTCTTGTGGTGAACTCATAAAACCACATTCTACTAAGCAAGATGGCAATGTATTTTCTCTTAATACAATTAAACGATTGCTTAATTTAATACCACGGTTTTTCATTCCTGCAAAAGC
>CALAEX010000171.1 GCA_937891165.1 uncultured Lachnospiraceae bacterium
AACACAAAATTTACATTTGAACATATAACAGATACTTAATTTATGGTATACTAGATGTGTAGAAGCTGGATTTGAACTAAAGAGTCTTAGTGAAATTTTAGGTCATGCAAATACGAATATTACACTAAATCGTTATGTCCATTCTTCTTTTGAACTAAAGTATGCAAATATGAATAAATTGTCATTACCTATTTGAAAATTTTACACCGTCAAAATTATAGTCAAAAAAGCAATCAAAATGTTTTTATTAAAAGGATTTTGATTGCTTTTTTCGTTAAGTAATATACTTTACGAAAGATTTTTAGTCAATTGGGATATTATTATATTATACCTTATAGTTCTAAAAATTATACAAATAATATAAAGAAAGGGGTGTAAATTGTGAAAAACAGGAAATCAAATGCATTAATAATAGGCAGTGTAATAGGAATAGTTTTGTGTGCTATTGCAGAAGTATTTTTATTCAGTAATCGTTTACGAGAAGTCGAAACACAATCATTTACAATTGTTGGTTCAAATGAAGTAAGAACTATGATGGTAGGAATAGAAAACTGGTTGCTACCTTTTATTATCATTGCTATTTTGATGGCAGTTTGTTTTTTTATAATGAGTGTAGGTTTAAAAATGAAAGAAAAATAAGGTAGTAAATTTGACACTACCTGAAGGAGAAAGGAAGATAAAATATGAGTTCAAAAATGATTAGTGGTTGTTGTCTGTTAGTAACAATATGTTTTTTAATACTTGGTGGTATATTTAAAGTAGAGGCAGAACAATATGAAGGTGTATCAGTACAAATGGGGTATATGTCAAATGGACAGTTTCATAAAACAGATTCGGGTAATATAGCAGGTAATTCACAAGCAGTGGAGGAGTATAATTTAAAAGCAACAGGTTGTTTTATTTTTAGTGGATTGAGTGGAATATTTTGTATTATAGCTTTTATTGATGATAAAAAATCACAAAAATTAAATTAGAAAAAAGAGAGGTACATATTATGTATAGGTCGGATAACGATATTATGGAATTTATTGCAGAGGTTGTTCCAATAATGGAAATTATGATTCCCATTTTATTGTTTGTATTAATAATAGCTTATTTTGTTTTAAAGAATGCAGATAATAAAAAAGAACTAATTACCAAAAAAGTAACAATTTTAGAAAAGCTTGTTCAAAATGGAAATGTAGCATGGTATATAGTTGAATGTGAAAATGGAGAAAGAATAAGACTTAGAAATTTACAAGCAAATAGAATAATTATTGCAGTTGGTGACAAAGGGATTATGAAGTATAGGGGACAAACAATTCAATCTTTTGAGAGATAAAAGGGAATTACATAAACAGGAATTATTTAAAAACAATTTGTTGCTAAAAATTAATAAAGAACCACATTTCTCACATAAAATAATGCTTGAAATGTGGTTCTTGTTATTTCATTATATTAAGTGCTTTTTATTATAAAGAAATATTTTTTAATTATTTTCCTGCCATATTAGCAAGTTTTTCGTACTTCGCCTTGGCGTCGTTTTCTGCTTTTTCAAACAGGTAAGCTGCTCTTTCTGGGTTAGAACGGGAAAGTCTATTGTAACGAACTTCGGATTCAATAAATTCTTTGTAGCTTGCACTAGGAGCTTTAGAATCTAACTGGAATGGGTTCTTTCCTTGTTCTGCTAAACGTGGGTCGAAACGGAATAAATGCCAGTAACCAGATGCAACCGCATTCTTTTCTTCGGTCTGAGCATTCTTCATACCACCCTTGATACCATGGTTAATACATGGAGCGTAAGCAACAATTAAAGATGGACCTGGATAGCTTTCTGCTTCTGCGATTGCCTTTACACATTGTGCATAGTCAGCACCTTGTGCAATCTGTGCAACGTAAACATAACCGTAGCTCATAGCGATAGAAGCAAGGTCTTTCTTCTTCACTTCTTTACCAGCAGCAGCGAACTGAGCGATAGCACCAGTAGGAGTAGCCTTAGAGGACTGACCACCTGTATTAGAGTAAACTTCAGTATCGAATACGAGGATATTTACATCTTGGTTAGAAGCAAGAACATGGTCTAAACCGCCGTAACCGATATCGTAAGCCCAACCGTCACCACCGAAAATCCACTGACTCTTCTTAGCGGCAAAATCTTTGTTAGCGAGGATATATTTTCTATCTTCGTTGTCACATCCACAAGCTTCTAAGGCAGCAATAAGCTTCTTTGTTGCAGGTGCATTTAATGTGGAAGAATCCTTAGTTGCAAGATATTCATCTAACGCAGCTTTCACATCTTCTTTTTCCGCAACAGTAGAAAGTCTTTGGGCAGCATCAATCACACGTTTTCTTAATGCTTTTTGAGCCATCTGCATACCTAAACCAAATTCTGCATTATCTTCAAATAAGGAGTTCGCCCAAGCTGGACCTTGTCCTTTCTTATTGATAGTATAAGGGTTTGATGGAGCAGAACCACCCCAAATGGAGGAACAACCTGTTGCATTAGCAAGGTACATTCTATCACCAAATAACTGAGTTACTAACTTAGCGTAAGGAGTTTCACCACAACCTGCACAAGCTCCAGAGAATTCAAGGTATGGCTGTTTGAACTGGCTACCCTTTACGGTTGTTTCTTTGAATTTTTCAATAACATCCGTAGGAACATCTAAAGTTCTACCATAATCAAAGAACTTCTGAGCATCTAATTGAGATTCAAGGCTTGCCATAGTAAGAGCCTTAGCACCCTTCTTTCCTGGACATACGTTAGCACAAGAACCACAACCAGTACAGTCAAGGACAGAAATAGAAACACCAAATTTTCTGCCTGGCATACCAGTTAAATCTAATACAGTTTCAGCAGGAGCATTGTTTGCTTCTTCTTCTGTCATAGCAACTGGACGAATACAAGCGTGAGGACAAACGTAAGAACAGAAGTTACACTGGATACAATTTTCAGGAATCCATGTAGGAACATCAATTGCAATACCACGTTTTTCATAAGCAGAAGAACCAGATGGAGTTGTACCATCTACATAATCAAGGAATGCGGAAACTGGAAGACTATTACCATCCTGAGCATTAATCTTAGCTTGAACAGTATTTACATACTTAAGCACATCTGCATTACCATTTGTCTGAGTGATGGATAAATCTTCATCGGTAGCATCTTTCCAAGAGTCTGGAATTTGAATTTCTACAATGCTATCAACACCTCTGTCAATCGCATCATGATTCATCTTAACAACAGCGTCACCCTTCTTAGAATAAGAAGCAGTAGCAGCGTCTTTCATATATTTTACAGCATCTTCAATTGGAATAATATTCGCAAGTTTGAAGAATGCAGCTTGAAGAATCGTATTGATACGTCCGCCAAGACCTACTTCTTTACCAATCTGGATACCGTTAATCGTATAGAACTTGATGTTGTGTTCTGCCATATAACGTTTTGCCTGTCCTGGTAATTGTTTTTCTAATTCTTCCATATCCCATGCACAGTTCAATAAGAAAGTACCACCATCTTTTAAATCTTGAACCATGTTATATTTTCTAACGTAAGCAGGAGTATGACATGCTACGAAATCTGCCTTATTAATAAGGTAAGTGGAACGAATCTTCTTATCACCAAAACGTAAGTGAGAAATGGTTACACCACCAGACTTCTTGGAGTCATAATCAAAGTAAGCTTGAGCATATTTATTTGTATGGTCACCAATAATCTTAATGGAGTTCTTATTAGCACCTACGGTACCGTCTGCACCAAGTCCCCAGAACTTACAAGCAGTAGTTCCTTCTGGAGCAGTAACAGGATTTTCTTTAATATCAAGAGATAACTTAGTTACATCATCTACAATACCAAGTGTGAAAAGAGGCTTTTCGGTATTGTGGAATGCAGCAATAATCTGAGCTGGAGTAGTATCTTTGCTAGCAAGACCATAACGACCACTCATCACTGGAATGTTGTGGAATTTTGTTCCCTTTAATGCTGCAACAACGTCAAGGTATAATGGTTCACCAAGAGCACCTGGTTCTTTTGTTCTATCAAGAACAGTAATTCTCTGAACGGTTTCAGGAATTGCTTCTACTAAATGCTTTGCAGAGAATGGTCTGTAAAGACGAACTTTGATAACACCAACTTTTTCACCACGAGCTAATAAGAAGTCGATAGTTTCGTCAATCGTATCACAGACAGAACCCATAGCTACGATAATGCTTTCTGCGTCAGGAGCACCATAGTAGTTGAATAATTTATAGTTTGTACCAATCTTTTCATTTACTTTGTCCATATATTTCTCGACAATTTCAGGAAGTGCATCATAGTATTGGTTACAAGCTTCTCTTGCTTGGAAGAAGATATCTGCATTTTGTGCAGTACCTCTTTGTACAGGATGTTCTGGATTTAAGGCACGACGACGGAATGCGTCTACGGCATCCATGTTGCACATATCTTTTAAATCTTCATAATCCCAAATTTCAATTTTCTGAATTTCGTGGGAAGTACGGAAACCATCGAAGAAATGAAGGAATGGAACACGACCTTCAATTGCGGATAAGTGAGCCACTGCACCGAGGTCCATAACTTCTTGTACATTGCTTGTACAAAGCATAGCAAAGCCAGTTTGACGACATGCATAAACGTCAGAATGGTCACCAAAAATAGAAAGAGCGTGGCTTGCAATTGTACGAGCAGTTACATGAATAACACCTGGTAAAAGTTCACCAGCGATTTTATACATATTTGGAATCATAAGAAGTAAGCCCTGGGAAGCTGTATAGGTAGTAGTTAAAGCACCAGCTTGTAAAGAACCATGAACAGCACCAGCAGCACCACCTTCGGACTGCATTTCGGTTAACATTACTTCATGTCCGAAAATGTTTTTTCTTCCTTCGGTAGACCACATATCGGTGTAATCTGCCATTGGGGAAGATGGAGTAATTGGGTAAATAGCTGCAACATCAGTAAACGCATAGGACACATGAGCAGCAGCGGTATTACCATCCATTGTTTTAAATTTTCTTGCCATTTGAATAAACCTCCTGTTTCATTATATATAGGGTAAATCATATAGTATTATTCAGAATAAAAGGAAAGAACCTGCAGAATTCTTTGGATGATTTATTTTGTATTCTGAATACATACATAGTTTCATAATCTGATATAGATTTCTAAGAAGATAGAAATCTTTTCTCGATTATATCGTACATGAAACTAGTTTAACACTTATAAGGAAAAGTGTAAAGAAGAAGTTATTTAAAAAAGGGAAAATGTTTATAAACTAACGAATAAAAGAAAATAAAAAAGTGGCTAGAAGTGGCTTTTTTACTATAATATATAGGATTTTACCTATATATTATAGTGAGGTAAGGAAATTAAAGGAAATCAAATCAGTTCTTGTTCGCTTTACTATTCGAGTACTAGGCTCGTGGAAGATATCGCCAAGGACTGCCGTCTCTTTACGGTTCTATACAGTATTTAACAAGAGAAAGGCTTTCCTACAGTAAATGATATAGTGTGAACAATAACGTATAGGCATAGTTCTTTGCTTGAAAGGGAGATTTGTATTTGACAAAGGAAACTAGATAGTCTATAATATTGAAAATAATGGATTAGCATATACTTTGTAGAAAGAACAAAAGAGTATTATCATGGCAACCATGATATGTGTCTTAGAAGGGACACAAATAGTTTGTTACAGTTTTATACTGTAACATTATTTTTATATTAGAAAGGAATAGAGAAATGGCAGCAGAAAAGAAAAATATTATGACCTATGCAGGTTTGAGAAAGCTGGAGGATGAATTACAGGATTTAAAAGTAAACAGACGACAGGAAGTTGCTCAGAAAATTAGAGAAGCAAGAGAACAAGGCGACCTTTCTGAAAATGCAGAATATGATGCAGCAAAAGACGAGCAAAGAGATATTGAAGCTAGAATTGAACAGTTAGAAAAAATATTAAAAAACGCAGAAGTCATTGATGAAGATGATGTAGCAATTGATAGTATTAGTGTTGGTTGTTGTGTAAAAGTATTAGATGTAGAGTTTGATGAAGAATTGGACTTTAAGCTTGTTGGTTCTACAGAAGCAAATAGCTTGAGAGGTTTAATATCTAATGAATCTCCACTTGGTTTAGCACTTCTTGGAAAGAAGAAAGGTGCAATTGTAGAAGTAGAAGCTCCTGTAGGAGTAGTGCAGTATAAGATTTTAGAAATTCAGCGTTCTATGTAGAAAAAAGATTTGTTATAAGTTGTAAATAGATATTATTATAAATAACTCAGAACTTTAAGCAATTTACTAGTGTTTTTTGTTAAAAACAATAAACATTAATATATTTTGAAATTAAACAACATAGAAATGCCTATTAGTTGAGAAAGGTGGAAGTGACAAATTCATTGTCACAAAAAAATATGGCAGAAAATAATACAAAGGTACAGGAACAAGACCTGAACCAATTATTGAAGGTAAGAAGGGAAAAGTTAGCGAATTTACAAGAAGCTAATAAAGACCCATTTCAGATTACAAAGTATGATGTAACACATCATAGTACAGAAGTAAAAGAAAATTTTGAAACATTACAAGGAAGCATCGTTCGTATTGCTGGACGTATGATGTCAAAGCGTGTGATGGGTAAGGCATCTTTTTGTAATGTACAGGATAAACCAGGAAATATTCAGGTTTATGTAGCAAGAGATAGTATTGGAGAAGAATCCTATGCAGACTTTAAGAAGTATGATGTAGGTGATTTAGTTGGTATTGAAGGAGAAGTATTTGAAACAAAGACAGGAGAAAAGTCGATTCATGCAACTAAAGTAACTTTACTTGCAAAGAGCCTTCAAATTCTTCCAGAAAAATATCATGGTTTAGTAAATACAGATATTCGCTATCGTCAGAGATATACAGACCTTATTATGAATGCAGAAGTAAAAGATACTTTTATTAAGCGTTCTAAAATTATTAACTCTATTCGTAAGTATTTAGATGCAAAGGATTTTATGGAAGTAGAAACTCCTATGCTTGTAGCAAACGCAGGTGGTGCAGCAGCAAGACCATTCGTTACTCATTATAATGCATTAGATGAGGATGTAAAACTTCGTATTTCCTTAGAGCTTTACTTAAAGAGATTGATTGTTGGCGGTTTGGAACGTGTTTATGAAATTGGTCGTGTATTCCGTAATGAAGGTTTGGATACAAGACATAACCCAGAATTTACTCTGATGGAATTATATCAGGCATATACTGATTATTATGGCATGATGGATTTAACAGAAGATATGTTCCGTTACCTTGCACAAGAAGTATGTGGTACAACGACCATTACTTATGGAGAGCATACGATTGACCTCGGTAAGCCATTTGAACGCTTGACTATGATTGACGCAGTAAAGAAATATGCTGGTGTAGATTTTGATGAAGTAGCAGATACTGAAGAAGCAAAGAAAATTGCGGATGAAAAAGGTGTTCACTATGAAGCACGCCATACAAAAGGTGATATTTTGAATTTGTTCTTTGAAGAATTCGTAGAAGAACACTTAATTCAACCTACTTTTATTATGGACCATCCAGTGGAAGTTTCTCCACTTACAAAGAGAAAACCAGACAAGCCAGACTATGTAGAACGATTTGAATTGTTTATCAATACATGGGAAATGTGTAACGCTTACTCTGAATTGAATGACCCAATTGACCAGAGAGAAAGATTTAAAGCACAAGAAGCAGCACTGGCAGCAGGAGATGAAGAAGCAAATACAACAGACGAAGACTTTATGAATGCATTGGAAATTGGTATGCCACCAACAGGCGGTATTGGATATGGTATTGATAGATTGGTGATGCTGTTGACGGATAGCCCAGCGATTAGGGATGTATTGTTGTTCCCAACGATGAAAACATTGGACAAATAAAGCCAGTAAAACAAAGGGTTTGAGGACATCAAAGAGAATTTTTACTACAAATTTACTACAAATTTGCAATTGATTATGCAGAATGATGCGTGATAATGCAAAGTAGACAGAATAATTGAATTTAATATTTGTACGAATTAAGGACATTTTTCTAAAAGAAATTTTGGAAAAGTGTCCTTTTTTGTTATGGTCAAATATTCAATTTTAGGAGGTTTATCAAATGAACAGTACAGCGTTAGGAGCAGAACAGATTATTTTTATCAGTAAAGCACATGAGAGATTTTTCCACGAGAAGTTAAAAGAAGTGAGATATCAGGACGCATACCACAGAGCTTTGGTTTACTGTCTTGGAATTAGTGATGATACAAGAAGAAATGTGTATCACATTTATGATTTCAAAACTGGATGTGTAAAGACAGAATGTCTGCAGGAAGGCTGGCAGACAAGTGGAAGTGTAAAAGTGGTTAGAATGGCATTTAACTTGTATTGTAATAGTATGCCAAGTGTTTCTGATTATGATGATGTAGAGAAACAATTAAACGAGAGTAGGCATATTCTGTAGAAGAATTGTTCTGTTGTGCCTACGCACCATTTTTTTGGCAGGCGATACAGATAAGGTATCTAGAGTATGCGAGATACCATTACAAGCTGTATGCCATGCTTGGAGGAACAGATTAATGTTAAAAGTAAGACTAATGGGTACAAAAAATGATATTAAGTGGTTTCAAAAAATTTTACAGAGAAATCC
>CALAEX010000172.1 GCA_937891165.1 uncultured Lachnospiraceae bacterium
GAAGAATAATTATTAATATAAGTAGAGGACATATTTAGCATGATTTTGAAAATACTATAGAACAAATGGAGGTTGTGAATGAGTGAAGAGAACCGTAATCCGATGAACAATAATCGGGGAGATGGAAATAACAATGGAACAGGTGGAAATAATCACCGAAACAATGCGAACAAAAGTATGATATTGATTTGTCTCGTAACTTCGTTAATTATGTTAGTTGGTTGGATGTATGCGATGAACCAAATTAAAGCTAGCACTATGGAAGAAATTACGTATGACAAGTTTGTAGAGTTATTAGCAAGTGGTGAAGTTACAAAAGTAGAAATCAATGCGGATACTGGAAAATTAACCATTATACCAAAAGACCAGCCGTATGAAAATTATACATTGACGTATTATACAGGTCTTTTAGAAGATGGAAATTTATTGCAACAGCGTTGTGAAGCAGCAGGAGTTACTTATACAAGAGTGATTGAAGATGCTTCTTCTGTTGTATTAGATATGTTATTAAGCTTAGGTTCTATGTTTTTAATGTTCTTTTTATTATCTTTTATGTTATCTCGTTTTCTTGGAAAGCATGGTGGTGGTATTATGGGTGTTGGGAAGAGTACCGCCAAAGTATATGTAGAAAAGGAAACAGGTGTCACATTTAAAGATGTGGCAGGCCAAGAAGAAGCAAAAGATTCGATTCGAGAATTAGTAGACTTTTTGCATAATCCTCAAAAGTATGCTCAGATTGGTGCAAAATTGCCAAAGGGTGCATTATTAGTAGGACCTCCGGGAACTGGTAAAACATTATTAGCAAAAGCAGTAGCAGGTGAAGCAAAAGTACCATTTTTCTCTTTGTCAGGTTCTGATTTTGTAGAAATGTATGTAGGTGTAGGTGCTTCTCGTGTGCGTGATTTATTTAAGCAGGCACAGCAAATGGCACCATGTATTGTATTTATTGATGAAATTGATGCGATTGGTAAGAGTAGAGATTCTCGTTATGGTGGAAATGATGAAAGAGAACAGACATTAAATCAGTTGTTATCCGAGATGGATGGTTTTGATACATCCAAAGGTATTGTGATTTTAGCAGCTACAAACCGTCCAGAAGTATTGGATAAAGCCTTGCTTCGTCCGGGACGTTTTGATAGACGAGTGATTGTAGATAAGCCAGATTTAAAGGGTAGAATTGAAATTTTAAAAGTTCATGCAAAAAATGTGTTAATGCATGATTCCGTTGATTTAGAAGCCATTGCCCTAGCAACATCTGGAGCGGTTGGTTCTGACCTTGCCAATATGATTAACGAAGCCGCCATTTTAGCAGTAAAATGTGGCAGAAACTATGTGACACAAGAAGATTTATTTGAATCTGTGGAAGTCGTAATTGCTGGTAAAGAAAAGAAAGACCGTATTTTAAGTAAGGAAGAAAAGAGAGTTGTTGCTTATCATGAAGTAGGTCATGCGTTAATTAGTATGTTAGAAAAAGATTCTTCGGAGCCAGTGCAAAAGATTACGATTGTGCCTCGTACGATGGGAGCGTTAGGTTATGTATTACAAGCTCCAGAGGAAGAAAAATATTTAATGACAAAAGATGAAATGTTGACAAAGATTGTAACATTTTGTGCAGGACGTGCTTCGGAGGAAATTACATTTGGTCGTATTACAACAGGTGCGGCAAATGATATCGAACAAGCAACCAAGATTGCAAGAGCTATGATTACTCGTTATGGTATGTCAGAAACGTTTGGTATGGTTGGCTTAGAATCTGTAGAAAATCGTTATTTAGATGGCAGAGTAGCAATGAATTGTAGTGAGCAAACAGCGACAGAAATTGATAAAGAAGTACGCATAATGATTAACGATTGTTATAAAAAAGCAAAAGCGTTATTAGAAGAAAATAAATATGTCTTAAAGGAAATTGCAGAATTTCTTTGTGAGAAGGAAAGCATTACAGGAAAAGAATTTGTAGAAATTTATAATCGAGTGACAGGAAAAACGACAGAAGCGACAAATGAGAATGAAATTTTGACATCCGAACTAGTAGAGCGTAACAATGAGGAAAGTATAGAACAAGTCGTGGAAACACAAGATATTCCACAAGAGGATTAAGATGTTTCATATTGAAGAAGAATTGAAAAAACTCCCGGAAAAACCGGGAGTTTATCTCATGCATGATAAAAATGATACGATTATTTATATTGGAAAAGCAGTTGTTTTAAAAAATAGAGTGCGTCAATATTTTCAAAGTAGCAGAATTTTATCTTCTAAAATTCAGCAGATGGTACAAAAAATTGCTTGGTTTGAATATATTGTAGTAGATTCGGAAATGGAAGCTTTGGTGTTAGAATGTAACTTAATTAAAGAACATCAACCAAAGTATAACACGATGTTAAAAGATGATAAGCATTACCCTTATATTCAGTTAACAAGGCAGGAGGAATATCCTCGCATTATGTTAGCAAGAGAGAGAAAAAAGGATAAATCCAAATATTTTGGACCTTATATAAGTAGTACAGCGGTACAAGATACGATTGATTTGTTAAAAAAGACATATTTTATCCGAACTTGTCATAAGGTACTTCCAAGGGATATTGGGAAAGAACGTCCTTGCTTATATTATCATTTAGGACAATGTAAAGCTCCTTGTCAAGGTTATATTTCTAAAGAAGAATATCAAAAAAATATAGAGCAAGTAGAAGAATTCTTAAATGGAAATTATACGTTGATTACGAAGCGTTTAGAAGAACAAATGCAAAAGTTTTCCGAAGAAATGGAGTTTGAAAAGGCAGCAGAATATAGAGATTTATTATTTAGTGTTAAAAAATTATCCGAAAAACAAAAGGCAGATGATGTCAATTTAATAGATAGAGATATTATAGCATTTGCAACAGCAGGGGATGAAGCAGTTGTTCAAGTGTTTTTTGTTCGAGAAGGAAAAATGGTAGGTAGAGAGCATTTTTACTTAACTGGTGTAGAACAAGAAACAAGAAGTGAAATCATGGCAAATTTTATTAAACAGTTTTATTC
>CALAEX010000173.1 GCA_937891165.1 uncultured Lachnospiraceae bacterium
GTTCTAGAAACTCTCTTTCCTGTATCAAAATAACTAAATGTTTCTAACGCAACATCACTCATATAAATATTCATTTCTTTTAAATTTCCACAAAGCAATGCCTTCACAAAACCATTATAGTCTCTCTTTACTGTAGCAAACCACCCACGTATCATACTATAAAACATACGCTTCACTTCATAATTAGTCAATGCTACATCATATAGTACCTCTCTATCCCCTACCAATTCCATTCTCTCATGACTTAATACTTTCAAATAACCACTCGCCAATAGCAAACTCCAAATCGCATTCTCGTCCATATCTAACTGATTATATACAATCTGCTCGTCAATTTCACATCGTATTACTTTTCCTTTTAACAAATCTTCAAATACACTCTTAATATCACTATTTCCCTCTCGAACGAGCTTATTTACTAAACCATTGCTACTTGTATTTGCCCAATAGGTTCCATACTTTCTCTTATCTAAAAAATTTAAAATGGACCATGGATTATAAATATCTTTCTGCTTTCCAAATACAAATCCATCGTACCACTGCTTCACTCCTTCTTTTTCCTCTCCTAAATCATATTCATCTAAACTAGCAAACACTTCCTCCTCTGTAAATCCAAAAGTTGTTGCATACTTATCTGAAGAAACAGTAATTACTTCCAAATTGTTTAAGTCAGAAAAGATAGATTCTTTACTCACTCTCGTAATTCCTGTCATGATAGCTCTCTCTAAATATGGATTCGTCTTAAAGGTAGAATTAAATAGACTTCTTGTAAAAGAAACTAATTCATTCCAATAACCATTGACATACGCCTCTTGCATTGGTGTATCATACTCATCTAATAAAACTATGACTTTCTTCCCATAATACCGACTTAAAAACTTTGAAAGTTTATGAATTGCTTTTGTAGCTATAAAATCTTCCATCTCCATAGTTACAGATAAAAAATACTTTTTCTCATTCTCACTTAATAATTCATTCTCTAAAAGAAAGCTATATTTATCATATAAATCTGTTAAAATTTGAAAAATTTCCATCTTTGTACTGCGATAATCTTGCTCCTTTATATTAGCAAAAGACAAGCTAATTACAGGATATGTTCCTTGTAATCTCTGATATTTTTCTTCTTGCCAAATAAAAAGTCCCTCAAATAAATCCCCTCGATTGGCATACTGCACCGAAAAGAAATTTTCCAACATACTCATATTTAATGTCTTTCCAAACCGACGAGGACGAGCTATTAACGTTACCTCATCTCCACTCTCCCACCACTCTTTAATAAACTTTGTTTTATCTATATAAAAACAATTTTCTTCTCTTAACTTATTAAAACTTTGTATACCAATTGCTACTTTTCTCTCCATAAGAACACCCTCTCTTTCTCCATAAAAAAATCCGCTATACTATTATTATCTAGTATAACGGATTTTAGGACAAATTACAAATGAGAAAATTTTTTATTCTAATAACAAAAATTTTTAGGTTCTTTCCAAAGTTGGTTGAAAATAGATGCTTTTTATTTCTATATGTGTTATACTTAAAAAAGCGTATTTTTGTTATGGAGAAAGCACATATGGATGAATTTATTAGTAAGTTCTACTTGTTGTTTGGTGATTAATCTTACTCAATATAATAACCGACAAAACATTATCATAATTACCCTGCATCTTAAAACACCATATTAAAATATTCATGTACAACTAAATCATTATAGATAAATTATAACTGTTAATATTATATCAATATTTGAAATTAGATTATATATAAAAATTATAATTGCTAATATTATATCAATATAAAAAAGATATTTCCATAAATTAAATGTTGAAATATTACTTAGACCTTTCTTTTTATAAAATGAATTATTTTCTAAAAATTCCATTAAATTGTAATAATTTCCGTTTATGATGATTGTACGCTTTTCAAGTTTATTATGTATAGATAATACATATGTATTTCCTTTTTCAATCATTAACTTTTCTATCGAATATAATTGTTCTGCATCCGCAATCTCCATTAAACGACTTCTCAAAAAAATTTGTAAAGAAAAAATACTAGTAAGAATACAAACAAAAGAAATACATAATCTAATCAAAATAGAAAGTTCATCACTAAGTGAAAGTTCAAAAAAAAGTGCTTGTGCCACAAAAAGTAAAGAGGGACTATTCCAAACTAGAGAATCATGATTCAACTGCTTATTAGCTAATATTTGATACTGTATCTTAATAAATTCTAGAGAATCACTATTATCAGTATTACTCGATTCCTTATCTTTCATATTTATATTCATTCCTTCCTATAACTTCAAAACCAAAATCATTGATTTTTCAGACTTTTTTCTTTTTATATTTACCTCAAAACAAGAGCAAATAGTGTCAAATAGTCATTGTATCTATACTGAATAGTCGAAAAGGGTATAACAAATAAAGAGTCTTTCCTTTTTGCTTTAATAAGGCTGTTGTGGCCAAGCTTTTTTGTAACATTTTCGACTCATAAAACAACATTATTTTTATCCCCAAATCTTATCTGTATTGTTTCTTATATTTTACTATATTACACTTATTTTAGAAGATATGTTTTCAACATATCTAATTTCCCATGATGTTTGATAATCATTTGAAGAATATAGTCTAACATGATTATAGGCAACATAAGTAAGTGTATCATGTTTTCTATCTGGATATCTTTTTTTCGAAGTAATTCTTTTTTAGTTCTGCTTGCTGTTTTTCTATTTTTGCTTTTTGTGGCTCTACTAAAGCTCGAAGTTATTGTAATTCCTCTAATTCTGTCATATGTTTTTCTTTTTACTTTCCTGTGTTTGAAGTACTTTGATTATACCATATTTTTCTCTTTTTTGCCACAAAAAGAAAACAAAAGAACGAGATTTTATAAACTGGACGGTCGGTTTTGATGCACTTACTCTCCATTCAAACTTATTATTTCGACAATACTAGAAAGAACCTGCCAATACAAAAATCTCTTGCCAGGAAATTAACTTACAAAATACACATCACTTTCACATAATCTTCCGATTTATCTCTCATAATATGAAAACCTTGTTCTATCTCTTCCAGAGAAAACCGCTGTGTAATAAACTGTGCTGGATTAATTTTATTCTCTTCTAATCGTTTCAATACATAATGCCAATCGTCCGTTTCTTCTCCTGTAAAAGAAGAATTCCAAGTACCTATTACAGTAAGTTGATTTCTAAGAATTTTCCAATAAACCGATTTTTCTAAACACATATCCGAATATGGATTACCAACTAACATAATCTTTCCACCAGGTATGGTACTATTAATTGCTTGTGTCACTGTCTCATTTTTCCCAACACATTCAAAAAAGATATCCACACCACTTCCATTTGTTTTCTTGTTTATCCACTGTTCTACATTTTCTTTCTTACTATCACAATAATTTTCTTCCGACACACCAAGTTTCACTATAGCCCGTCGTTGAAATTCCTTATTTCCTATCGTAAGAATATTGTGAATACCTGCTTCTTTCAAAAACTGAACTAATAATAAACCTATTGTTCCTAAGCCACAAATGGCTACTGTATCTGTCTTACTTGGACAAATTTTCCGCATCGCATGAACAGCAACCGCCATTGGCTCTAACATTGCTGCTTCTTCAAAACTAACATGTTCTGATAACTCGATTAAGTTTTCCACAGGAACAGCTACAAACTCTCCAAAACCACCATCTCTACGAGAACCTAGATAACTATACTTCCGACACATTTCGTACTGTTTTTTCTGACAGGGTCCACAAGTTTTACATGGAATCAATGGAAATACTCCCACTCGCTTTCCACACCAATTATTATCTACCTTTTCTCCTACCT
Organism: uncultured Lachnospiraceae bacterium; assembly: GCA_937891165.1. Lineage (GTDB taxonomy): Bacteria > Bacillota > Clostridia > Lachnospirales > Lachnospiraceae > SIG299. The sequence goes on from CALAEX010000173.1 coordinate 3,845, forward strand.
TTGTCACAACACCTGAAAATTCATGTCCAATAATCAACGGATATGAATATGTTCCTGTTGTATATACTCTTGGAATATCCGAACCACAAATTCCAACTGCCTTCACTTGTACTAACACTTCATTCTGTGCAAGAGATGGCTCTGTTACTTCCTCTAATGCAAATTGATTAATTCCTCTTAATACATATGCTTTCATTTGTCTCTCCTACTATGATAAATTACCTAAAATGGTTTGAAATCTTTCTAAATCTGCCTTTGTCGTAATTTTAAAATTCCCCTCATCTCCTGGAATCATTATAACATCCATTCCAGCCAAAATAGCTGGCTCTGTAGAACCGTTAATCGATAAAATCTTCTCTGGTAATAATGCTTCATTTGCCTTATAATAACGCCCTAAACGAAATACTTCCGGAGCTTGTCCCGCAAAAATTTGGTTTCGATTTAATAATGAATCTATTTTCTTTCCTTCTTCACTAAAATATACGGTATCTTTCATTGGCAAAACAGGAAGCACACCATCATGCCCTTCCATTGCAGTAAAACACTCTAAAATCATTTTCTCAGATAAACAAGGTCTTGCAGCATCATGAATTAATACTTTATCTTCTGCTGAAGCGTAAGATAAAATATCTGTAAGCCCCTGAAAAATGGATAACTGACGATTTTCTCCTGGATTAGAAAACCCACGAAACTTCTTTACCACATTATCAGATAAAATATTTTGTTGTTGTAATTGCTTTATTTCTTCTAAAATTTCTTTTTGCCATGAAGAATCTGCCACAATTTGAACCATATCCACTTGCTTATGACAAAGTAGGGTTTCTAAACAAAAAGAAAGAATCGTTCTTTCTTTAACCTTAATATACTGCTTTGGTATCTCTGCACCAAGCCTTGTCCCTGTACCACCCGATAAAATAAGTGCAATATTCATATAAACTCATTGTTCCTTTCCATAAAAAAATCTACTATACTATTTACTTTAGTATAGTAGATTTTATAGCAAATTACAAACTTAAAATCGAAATTCCCTGATTTCTTGCAATACTTCTCCATACGGTCTGCCCTTACCAAACAGCATCGTCGTTCCAAGTACAAAACCATCCACACCCATTGGTGCAAATTTCTGAATTTTATCTGGTCCACAAGCTCCGTCCCAATGCACTTTAAAATTCATTTCTTCTTTTATTGTAAGTAATTTCTGAATTTTCTTTCCTACATACGGTAAATACATCTGACCTGCATTACCAGGATTTACCGACATAACTAATACTTTTCTCACAATTTGCAGCATTTCTAACACTGTTTCAATACTAGTGCCTGGATTAATTGCAATCCCAGGAATCATTCCTGCATTGATAATCTTTTGTAATGTGGTAGAGGGATGATATTCTGCCTCTGGATGAATATAAACGGTATCACCCTCCCGAAGCTTATTTAAAAATAAATGAATATTGTTGTTTGGATGCTCAATCATTAAATGTACATCCAAAGGCTTACTCGTTGCACTCGCAATATATGCCATATCATTCAAAGACATAGCAAAATTAGGCACATAACGTCCATCCATAATATCAATATGAAAGGAATCAATTCCTCCCTGTTCTAACTCTCGTACCTCTTTTTCCAGATTGCCATAATTAGCACACATCATGGAAGCTGTTAACTCAAAATTCATGTAATTCTCCATTTCTAAATAAAATATAAGTACATAAAAACCTTTTTTCTTATTTGTTTCAGAAGCATTGTACTATAAAAAGTATTTTCCTACAAGACTCAATTCTCAATAGTCAAGATAAACTTCTAACCGTTTTTTTCTCTCCCAAACAAACGATTTCACTAATTCCTGTCTATGTCTATTTCAGACAATAACTCCTTGATAATTGTAACGAAATCTCTCCTAATTACTATCCAATTAATACCATTTTTCCTTCAAACGCAAACCCATATTTTTTTATACATTCTTTTTCAAATCCTTTTGTGATTAAAATTGATTCATACTGTTTATCTTCAATCTGTTTTAAGGCTTTTTCTACCGTTTCTTCTAATGACTTTTCCTTTTTCGGATTATATACCTTAAATTCTATAATTATCGCATTTTTATTTCTATCCACAGGTTCTAACATCACATCATACCGTCCAAATCCACTTTCTCGATTTGATGTCAATATATACTCTCCTACCAACTCTATCATTAAACATAATACAAACCCATGATAAAATTTCTCTGGTTCAGATTCCAATGGAGTTTTTGCTGTATCAAAATAACTAAATACATCTCTTGTAATTCGGTTTATATACTCATTCATTTCTTCTACATCATCTCGGAGCAACGCTTTTAAAAAACCATTGTAATCTCGCTTTACACTATAAAACCATCCTCGCACCATACTATAAAACATACGCTT
>CALAEX010000174.1 GCA_937891165.1 uncultured Lachnospiraceae bacterium
ACGTACGGTTCAATGAGAGGGAAATAACATATGCTGTTATTTCTCTACTCTATTTGTATTTTACACATTGATTAAATTAATTAGTTGTTTTAGAATCTGTACTTTCATTAGCAGTTTTATCAGTGGCATTTAAATTCTTAATAAATGTTCCAAAATCAACTTCTTCTGTTTTCGTTAACATAGGGTCGTTGATTGGTAAGTCATCTTTTGCGGTAGCAGGTATACTAGGGATAGTGTTATCTTCAACACTATTTCTAAAAAGTGGATTTATAGTATCTTCTGTGTTTTCTGGAAGAAGTGTTCCTTCCGAATAAACAAGAATCTTGCATACAGCAAAATTACCATTATCAATTTGAGCGAATATGTACGTAGAACCTTCTGATTTAGCAGTGACACGACCGCCAGCACTGACAGTAGCAATTGTTCTGTCATGACTAGAGAATTTTGCTGTTTCTACTGTATTTAAAGGTTGGATAATGCGTTCTAGTGTTAATTTTTGTCCAATCGTCATAGATAATTCTAATCTGGAAAATTGAACACTAATCGCAGGTGGACCTACCTTGATTTCGCATGGAAGTGTAACAATAATTTCTTCTCCTTCGGTTATTGTAACTTGAATGGTAGTAGTACCAACAAAGTTAGCAGTTACTGTACCAAATTCATCTACAGAAGCAATAGAAGGAGACGAAGAAACGAAAGTAGCAGTCTGTCCTTCGCTTAAATTGTATACATAAATGGAAAAAGACTTCCCTTTTACAAGAGTTTGGGAACTAACATTTAATTTTATATCTTGAGTTTCCGTTGCCATTGCTTCTACTGTAGGAGTAGAGAATGGACTTGAAGCTCCAAGGAAAAGAATTAAGCCAAACATAAAAAAGCTTTTTTTGTGTTTGATTAGCTTCATGGCTTGCCTCCTAATGGAAAAATCCTTGCGTCACATCCTAGGTCTAAGATACTATATCTTTTTGTCAGAACAGTGGCAAAATTGTGTTATATATAAGGCAAATAGGCACTTTAATAAGTTTTTTACTTTACAACATTTTCAGCTTGTTTTCTTTGGAAAAATTATTTATACTAAGGGTATAGATTACGATAGAGCAGGAGGCGGTGTCATATGTCATATATCTTGATTGCGGATGATAATCCAGATATTACAAGTATTTTATCTTTGTATGCAGAAAAGGAAGGATTTAAACCAGTAGTGGCAGCAGATGGCGAGGAAGCAGTGCGTTTATTTAACCAGTATAATCCAGTGGTTGTGTTATTAGATGTTATGATGCCAAAGGAAGATGGTTATGAGGTTTGCAGAAAAATTCGTGCAAAGTCAGATGTCCCTGTGATTCTTGTGACAGCAAGGGGAGAAGATTTTGAAAAAATTATGGGCTTAGATATTGGAGCAGATGACTATATTGTAAAGCCATTTAGTCCAAGTGAAGTGATGGCAAGAGTTCGTGCGGTACTTCGACGTATGACAAAAAGTGAGAAAGAATCGAATGCAAATATTTTGAGAGTAGGCAATTTAGAAATCAATTTAGACGAATATACACTTTCTATCAATAATACGAAAATGGCATTGACCAAAAAAGAAATTGAAACAATGTGGACGTTAGCCAGTAATCCAAATAAAGTATTTACGAGAGATAATTTATTAGATAGTTTATGGGGCTTTGATTATTATGGTGACCCAAGAACTGTAGATTCTCATATTAAAAGACTTCGTGCAAAATTAGATGCTGTAGAACATCCAAAGTGGAGTATTAAAACAATTTGGGGTGTAGGATATAAGTTTGAAATAGAAGGATAACAGAATGCAAACGATAAAACCAAAATATAACCGTCTGTTTTTAAAAACCTATACAAATTTTGCTGTTGTTATTTGTGTGTTTGCTGTTTTGCTTGGTATGCTTTATATGCAAATGTATGAACGTGCTACGATACAAAATTTTGAACAGCAATTGACAAAGAAGGCAGAGCAAATTTCTAAGCGTTGTTCCCAATATTTTAAGGATAAAGCGGCTGTTGATTGGATGAATTATATTATTCTGTTAAGTGAAATTGATGGAACAGAAATTTGGGCGGTATCGAATCCGAATGCTGTAAGACCATTGGGAACAGATATGGCAATTGGATTAGATGTATCAGCACTTTCTTCAGAGTATGTAGAGATTGCTCAATGTGCTTTTCATAATCAAAAAGAGGCTAGAACGAAGTTTAGTGCGTATCATGAATGTACAGTAGTAACAATAGGAGTTCCTGTACAAGGTATTAATGGAGAAGTAGCAGGAGCTATTTTATTGAATGCTCCTGTAGAAACGCAAAAAGAGGTAGTAGATAGTAGTTGGTATATGATCTTTATGAGTGGTATGGTGGCAATTATAGTAGCATTTGTGATTGCAATTCCATTTGCAAGAAAATTGACACAACCTATTAAGCAAATGCGGTCTACAGCATTGCAGTTAGCGGCAGGCAATTATCAATCAAAGACAGGGATTGTGCAATATGATGAGATTGGAGAATTAGCTTCTACGATTGACTTTTTAGCAGACAAATTGGTAAAAAATGAAGTAGAGAGAAAAAATATGGAGCAAATGCGATTGGACTTTTTCGCAAATGTTTCTCATGAACTTCGTACACCGGTAACTGTAGTGCGTGGTTATACCGAATCTTTGGTAGATGGTATTGTAACAGATGAGGAAAGAAGACAAAAGCATTATGCAAGAATGCTTTTAGAGTGTCAAAATATGGAGCGTTTAGTGGGAGATTTATTATTGCTTTCTAAAATGCAAAATCCAGATTTTGTGATAGAAAAAGAACCAATTACACTACAGCAAATTTTTAAAGATTTAAGACGTACGGCTTCGGTGATTGCAGAAGAAAAACAGATTAAAATTATTGTATCACAGCCAGAAGAACCTTGTATTATTATGGGGGACTATGGAAGACTTCGTCAGATGTTTTTAGTCATTGTGGATAATGCGATTAAGTTTTCTAAAGAAAACTCTAATATTTATATTACATTAGAGTGTGATAAATATATTACAGTAACAATTCGAGATGAAGGTATTGGTATTTCAGAAGAAGAATTGCCAAATATTTTTGACAAATTTTACAAATCGAAGTTGCGACAAAATGCGAAAGGTTCGGGACTTGGATTAGCAATTGCGAGAGAAATTTGTTTAAAGCATGATGGATTGATTAAAGTAGAGAGTGAAGTTGGAAAAGGAACCAGTTTTTTGTTCAATTTCCCTAAGATGGAAGAAAGAAATACTTGATAATTTGTGAAAAATGTAGTACAATATGCTCATGATAGTTCTTATCCTAGGGTGTTCGATACCTCCTGTTATTTTGAACCTACATTACTTTAAAAGGGATTCCTATATTGTTAAGCGGATGTCAGGCCTCCGTTTGCAGTGGAAGGCAGAAACTTAACTGCGGTCACCCACCTAGCTGTTGCTAGGAGTCAAAATACAGGAAACGGCATCATTGGGATAAGAACTGACAAAAGAAAACTTACACTTAGATGGCATCACAAAAGATAGGTTTGCCAAGGAGAATACTTTTTTTAAGTACTGAGGATAACCTACATAAGATGGCTTACATAGGATAAGATACTAGGGTGTCGCAGAAGCGACACCTTTTTTAATTCATAGAAAGCGTTTTGTTATAGTAATAGATAAAAATGACAAAACTATTTTCTATGGACTAAAAATACTTCGCAAGACTTGATTGCAGTGGAAAGGATGGGTTTTTCTATATGAAAGATGGATTTATCAAAGTAGCAGTAGCAACACCAGAGGTAAAAGTAGCAGATTGTGAGTGGAATGCACGACAAACAATAAAGTTGATAGAGGAAGCAGAGGAACAAGGCGTGAAAGTACTTGTATTTCCTGAACTTGGAATTACAGGATATACTTGTGGAGATTTAGTATTTCAAGATACGTTATTAGAAAATGCAAAGAAAAAAATGTGGGAGATTGTAGATGCTACAGAAGGTAAAGATGTGTTTGTATTTGTTGGTCTTCCATTGATGATAAAAGAGAAACTTTATAATGTGGCAGCAGCAATTCAACGTGGAGAATTGCTTGGTTTGATACCAAAGTACTATATTCCAAATTATTCAGAGTTTTCAGAGGGAAGATATTTTAAATCTGGAAAGAAAACAGTGACAGAAATTTCAGTAGATGGAGAGCTTGTGTCATTTGGAATGAATTTATTGTTTACTTGTGAATCGGTAGGAATAACATTGGCGGCAGAAGTTTGTGAAGACTTATGGGCACCAGTGCCTCCAAGTTCTGCTCATGCTCTTGCAGGTGCAAATGTGCTTGTTAATTTATCAGCTAGTAATGAAGTAACAGGAAAAGCACAATATCGCAGAGATTTAGTAAAAAATCAGTCCGCAAGATTGTTTAGTGCTTATTTGTTTGCTTGTGCTGGAGAGGGAGAGTCAACAACAGACCTTGTATTTGGAGGGCATAACTTAATTGCAGAAAATGGATTGTTGCTTGCAGAGTCTAAGAGTTTTACAACAGGACTTTTAGTAACAGAGATAGATATTGAGCGACTTCGTAATGAGCGTAGAAGAATTGGTAGTTTTGAAGCAGAAGAGAGAGAAGATTATACCGAAATTTTCTTTTCTTATCCATCTATACAAGCTATGAGTGATACAAAATTGACAAGAACAATAGAACAAACTCCATTTATTCCAAGTGGATTAGAAGATAGAAAAAAACGTGCCGAAGAAATTATTATGATTCAAGCAGCAGGATTGAAAAAGAGATTGAAACATACGAATTGTAAATCCGCAGTAGTTGGTATTTCAGGAGGTTTGGATTCTACACTTGCGTTATTAGTAACTTGTAAAACATTTGATTTACTTGGTTTGTCCAAAGAAGGAATTGTTTCTGTGACAATGCCTTGTTTTGGTACAACAGATAGAACTTATCAGAATGCTTTAACATTGGCAAAGGAACTTGGTACAACCGTAAGAGAAGTCCCAATTGCAGAATCGGTAAGAAAGCATTTTGAAGATATCGGACATGATGAAAAAGTACATGATGTAACTTATGAAAATAGTCAAGCCAGAGAACGTACACAAGTATTGATGGATATTGCAAATGAATGTAATGGTATGGTAATTGGAACAGGAGATATGTCAGAATTGGCACTTGGTTGGGCAACGTATAATGGTGACCATATGTCTATGTATGGAGTCAATGCTTCTGTACCAAAGACTTTAGTAAGATATTTAGTTTCCTATTTTGCAGAAGAAGCAACAGGTACGGAACTAGAAAAGGTTTTGAAGGATATTTTAGATACGCCAGTAAGTCCAGAATTGTTACCTCCAACTGATGGAGAAATTTCTCAGAAGACAGAGGATTTGGTAGGACCTTATGAATTGCATGATTTCTTCTTGTACTATATTTTACGATTTGGTTTCCGACCAGAAAAAGTGCTTCGGTTGGCAAAGAAAGCATTTGAAGGTGTATATGAAGAAAAAGTGATAGTTCATTGGTTAAAGAATTTCTATCGTAGATTTTTTGCACAGCAGTTTAAACGCTCTTGTTTACCAGATGGTCCAAAGGTAGGAACCATTGGGGTTTCACCAAGAGGAGATTTGAGAATGCCAAGTGATGCTTGTGCAAGAGAGTGGATGGAAACGCTTTAAGATTTTAAGAAAGCGAATCTTGATAGTATCTGTTAGAACACGCTCTCGCTCGGGACGAGACGGAGCAGTACTAGGCTCGAAAAGACCTCGCCAAGGACTGCCGTCTCTTTACGGTTCTGCACAGATACTATCAAGATTTGGCTTTTTTTGAAATCCCGAAATTTTTTATTATAACATACCTTTGATAATTTTTTCAAAAGACTTATGGAAGAATTACAAATATTTATTTGACTTTGTCATAATACAAATTTTGAATCATTTGTAAAAATATGTATAAATGAGAATTGTATTATGGAGTCAGATTATTTTATTGAGTAAGTTCCGCCTTAGAAAGGGTGTTTTCAATGGCTTCGATAAGCAGGTTTTGGGTATATTGGCTTCCTTCGGTAAGAGTGAGTTCTTCGAGAGGAATATCCTTACTTAGTTGGAGTTCGAGGGCCTCGAGTGCTGGATGAAGGAGTGGGTACATAGTAGTTACAGCTTCATCTAGGTTGACTAAGCGGACAGAGTTAATGTGGTTATCATCACAAACGAGTTCTAAGTGTACAAGGGTATCTCCAATAGAAATAGAGGAGGTATAAACTCCTGGTGTATAAAGGGCAGAAGTTGGTGTAGTTGTTGGATTAGGAGAGTTAGAGGAAGTTTCTTTTTTGGTAGACACCCATGCAATTCCAAAGAGAATAAAAAGGATACCTATAAAAACGAGGACAGCAGTAAGTAGTAATTCTTTTAGTTTTACAACAACGATTTTTGTGTTAGACATAAGCACCTCCGATAAAGTTTTTGTTTATTTTTTCACCGAATTTATTCAGTTATGAATAAGTAGCGAAACGGATTAGGAATATCCGCTTGAATAGAATGATAGTGGAATTACTACAAATATATGAGGGAACAAGGGATGTCAGTACAATTATAGGAAAGTTTTATTTTGTAAAAAATGTTACGTTTGCAAACAAAAGGTAACATTTTTTAATTAAGTTTGAGGAGGTGTATCAATGTACAAAAAAACAAAAAAATTCATTTGTAGTTGTATCGTCGGAGTAATGGCAGTATCTTCTCTGTTCAGTAATGGGGCAATCCTACCAAATATCTCTGTGTATGCAGCAGGAACAAAGACAGCAGTAAGTACTGCTACTCGAGCAGAAATTGAAGCTAGTTTGTATGATTTTGAATATTATTCTATGGCGAATGAAGATGTAGCCGTTGCTTTAGGGTATGACAAAGACAAGATGTATGAACATTGGTTAAATTTTGGTATGGCAGAGGGACGAAATGCTTCCATGGTATTTAATGCAAAGTATTATTTAGAAGTGAATCCTGACGTTCGGGCAGCAGTTGGAAATGATTACATAGCAGCATATGAACATTTTGTGACAACAGGGTTATTAGCAGGGTTGGAGTCTAGTCCTGTCTTTAGTGTGAAGTATTATTTACAAGCGAATGAAGATGTAGCAGAAGCTTTTGGGAACGATTATGTAAAGGCAGCCAATCACTTCAATCAAAATGCATTAGCTGAAGGTAGAAGTGGTAGTGGAAATTTTGATTACACTGTGTATAAAGATTGTAATACAGATGTAGCAGAATTATATGAAAATGATAAAAAAGGGTATTATATCCACTACATAAATCATGGACGAGCAGAAGGACGAACCGCAGGTCTTGGAACAAGTGGTGATAGTGGAAATGATAATACAGGTAGTACAGAAATTGATACAAATGCAGTGTCCTATCGTATTTTTGATGCACAATTTTATTTAGAAAGATATCCAAAATTGAAACAAATCGTTGGTACAGATGAGAATGCATTGTATTTATATTGGATAGAAGAAGGTATCGAACAAGGTCAAACAGCAAGCCCTGTTATTGTTCCAGAGGAATATTTGAAATTGAATCAAGATGTGGCAGAAGTATTTGGAACTGATAAAGCAGGTGCTTTGAAACATTTCTTAAATGAGGGAATTTTAGAAGGAAGAACAGGAAGTTACGAATTTGACTACAGTATTTATGCTT
>CALAEX010000175.1 GCA_937891165.1 uncultured Lachnospiraceae bacterium
GTCGGTAACAGCGTAGTAAGACACAGAATTGCCAGGCTGTTAAGAGAGAGTTTTCGATTGAATGAGGAGAAGTTCCATAGTGGTTGGGATATTGTTGTTGTTGCACGAACAAGTGCAAAAGGAAAAGATTATCGTGAGATAGAAAGTGCGTTTTTGCATTTAGCAAAATTGCATGGGATTTTTATAAAATGAAGAACGTATTGATTCAGATTATTAAAGTATATCGTAAGTATATATCTCCTTTAAAGGGTAGGCCAACTTGCATTTATTATCCTACCTGTTCTCAGTATGCAATCGAGGCATTAGAAAAATATGGCGTGGTGAAAGGAACATATCTTGCCGTTAGAAGGATACTTCGGTGTCATCCTTTTCATAAAGGTGGATATGACCCGGTACCGTAGCCATTTTTTATTTTCTAGGAAAGACCTTGTTAGATTAACAAACGTAGGAAAGTAATGAGAATCTAATGTGAGGTACGAAGTTTATAGAATTTTGGGAGGAAAGTTAGGTTGAATTTTATAATGTTGACACAGGTGAGAGGTTTTTTAGGACCGTTTGCTTGGGTTTTTGGACAAGTATTTAATTTGTTGTATGAGTTGCTCAGTTTAGTTGGCATTGAAAATGTAGCAATTACAGTTATTTTATTTACCATAGTCACAAAGCTTTTAATGACACCTTTAACGATAAAACAGCAAAGGTTTTCTAAGTTGTCAAATAAGATGAATCCAGAGATTACTGCGATTCAGGAAAAGTATAAAGGTAAAAAAGATGAACAGTCTATCCGTTTAATGCAGATGGAACAACAAGCAGTTTATGAAAAATATGGAACAAGTCCAACAGCGGGATGTCTTCCAATGTTGATTATGTTTCCAATTATGTTTGCATTATATCGTGTTATTTATGCAATTCCTGCATATGTAGATGATATTTATGTGTTATATAATGCAATTGCAGAAGCAATTAAAGATTATGATTATTTTAATTATATGATGGAGATGGCAAATACTCTTGCAGTTGCAACGAATAAGTTTACAGAAATTAGTGAAAGTGTTTTAACAAATGACCATATGATTGATATTATGACTTCATTTGGTACAACACAGTGGACTGCATTAGCAGAGCAATTTCCATCTGCTGCAGAAATTATCAATGTAAATGTGGATAAGATTAACGCAATTCATTCGATTGGTGGATTTAATATTTTAAATACGCCATCTCATTATGGAATGAGTCTTGCACTGTTAATTCCAGTATTGGCAGCAGGAACTCAGTTATTCCAGTCTAAACTTGCTATGGCGAATAATAAAGATTCTCGTAATAGCGATAATGTCATGGTACAGAGTATGAATAGTATGATGTATACTATGCCAATTATGTCTGGTATTATGTGTTTTATGTTTCCAATTTGTATTGGTATTTACTGGGTAGCAAGTACAGTCGTTACAATTATTTATCAGTTCTTTATCAATCGTCATATTGATAATATGGACTTGGATGAAATGATTCGTAAAAATGTAGAAAAACAGAATAAAAAACGTGAAAAACTTGGTATTGAGTATGGCTCTAAGATGGCAGAGGTCGCAAAGACTCAAACAAAGTCAATCAATACAATGGCAATACAGCAACAAAGGAAAAATCCTTCTTCGTATACAAAAGCTACGAGTACAAAAGAATATGAAAAAGAGCAAAAAACAACCGTATCGAAAACAGGAACGAAATCTGTTTCTAGTTATGCACATATGTTAAAGAAAGATTAGTAATAGTTCAGTTATATAGCTTCATTTGACTGTTATAAAGATTAAGAGAAGTGCTTCAAAAATTGGAGGAAAAAATGAGAAAGTGGATTGAGGTTACAGGAAAGACAGTAGGAGATGCAATTACAGAAGCATTAGTTCAGTTGGGTACAACCGAAGAAAATGTAGATATTGAAGTAATTGAAAAAGAGAGTGCAGGATTTTTAGGATTTAATCGTAAACCTGCAAGAATACGGGTTGCTGTAAAGGAAACAATGCAGGATAAAGCAGTAGATTTTCTAGAAAAAATATTTCATTTGATGGAAATTAAATCAGAAATTGTAGTGGAGTACAAGGAAGAAGAAAAGACAATGAATATCAATATTGTCGGTGATGATATGGGTGTTTTAATTGGTAAAAGAGGACAAACGTTGGATTCCTTGCAGTATTTAGTAAGCCTTGTTGTGAATAAGGAAAATGAGGATTATGTTAAGGTAAAGCTAGATACGGAAAATTACAGAGAGAGAAGAAAAGAAACTTTAGAAAATCTTGCAAAGAATATTGCATATAAAGTAAAGAAAACAGGTAAGAGTGTTTCTTTAGAGCCAATGAATCCATATGAAAGAAGAATTATTCATTCTGCACTTCAGAACGACAAGTATGTAGAAACTCATAGTGAGGGCGAAGAACCATATCGTAAGATTATTGTTACTTTGAAAAAAGGTGTAAAGACGTATCATAAGAATTATAGTTATCATAAGAACAGTAGCTATCATAAGAATGGTTATAAGAAATCAGGATATAACAAGTCGGGATATCATAAGTCAGGGTATCATAAACCATATTTGTATGAAAATGCAGAAAAAACAGAAACTCCGGCAGAAAAGACGGAAGAATAAAGGCGTTAAAAAGGTGTCTTAGCCGATGGCAAGACACTTTTTTTTGCACATAGATGGTATTGTTTATACCTATGCAAGGTAGCAGTTCTCTGGATAGTACTGTTCGGACACGCTTTCGCTCGGGACGAGACGGAGCAGTACTAGGCTCGAAAAAACCTCGCCAAGGACTGCCGTCTCTTTACGGTCCTTCACAGTATCTATCCAGAGAGCTGCTATGGCTATAGCAAATGCTATTATGTTGAATAGGAATGATTGAATCATTTGTAGTAAAAAAGAAAGGAAACTTTATGAAGAATTATGATACAATTGCGGCAATTGCAACTGGTACAACGAATGCAGGGATTAGTATTATTAGAGTAAGTGGAACAGAGGCACTTTCTATAGCAGATTCTATTTTTGTTTCTAAAAAAAGAGAGAAAAAGTTATCGTCCCAAAAGAGCCATACATTGCATTATGGAATGATTGTGGAGAATGGTCAGATGGTAGATGAGGTGCTTGTTTCCGTGATGAGAGCACCGAATACGTATACAAGGGAAGATGTAGTGGAAATCAATTGTCATGGTGGTATGATTGTGACAAGAAAGATATTAGAGTTAGTGTTGAGGGCTGGTGCAAGATTAGCTGAGCCGGGCGAGTTTACAAAACGGGCTTTTTTGAATGGTAGAATGGATTTATCGCAGGCAGAGGCTGTGATTGATTTGATTCATGCAACGAATGAACAGGCTGTAAAGAATTCGGCTCGTCAGTTAAATGGAAATTTATATAAAAAAATAAAAGAATTAAGAGAGTCAATTGTCTTAGATACGGCATTTATTGAGGCGGCATTAGATGACCCTGAGCATATTTCTTTGGATGGTTTTACGGATACATTAAGGGAGCATACAAAAGAGAATTTAAGAGAAATAGAGGTGCTTTTAAAGCACGCAGAGGATGGCAAAATTATCAAAGAGGGAATTCGTACTGTTATTTTAGGGAAACCAAATGCAGGGAAGTCTACATTGATGAATGCATTGGTTGGAGAAGATAGAGCGATTGTAACAGATATTCCGGGGACAACAAGAGATACGTTAGAAGAATTGATTCAGTTGAAAGGGATTGTACTTCGTATTATTGATACGGCAGGAATTCGTCATACACAAGATATTGTAGAAAAAATCGGTGTGGAAAAAGCAAAGTCAGAGGCAGAAGGTGCAGATTTTGTGATTTATGTAGCGGATGCTTCAAGGGAATTAGATGAAAATGATGAAGCTGTAATTTCGATGATTCAAGAGAAAAAAGCAGTAGTTTTATTAAATAAATCAGACCTTTTCATGAAAGTGACAAAGAAAGAATTGGAAGAAAGAACAGGAAAACAAGTCTTTGTGATTTCGGCAAAAGAAGAAATGGGTCTAGAAGCGTTTATAACGGCCGTAGAGGCGATGTTTTATCAAGGGTTAATTGATACTAAGGAAGAAGTTTTTATTACAAATTTGAGGCATAAACAAGCGTTATTAGAGGCAAAGGAAAGTCTGCTTCGGGTAATGGAGAGTTTAGAGCTTGCTATGCCGGAAGATTTTTATGCGATTGATTTAATGAATGCGTATCAAATGCTTGGAGAAATCATTGGAGAAGCTGTCGATGAAGATTTAATAGATACCATATTCAAAGAGTTTTGTATGGGCAAATAGTTAGGAAGGATTTTTATATGAGCGAAAAATGTTATTATTATGAGAGTTACGATATAGCAGTCATTGGTGCAGGACATGCTGGTTGTGAGGCGGCACTTGCTTGTGCAAGACTTGGAATGAATACGATTATGTTTACGGTTAGTATGGATTCTATTGCTTTAATGCCTTGTAATCCAAATGTAGGTGGAACATCCAAGGGACATTTAGTGAGGGAGATTGATGCTTTAGGCGGAGAAATGGGTAAAAATATAGATAGAACCTATATTCAATCTAAAATGCTTAATGTTTCTAAAGGACCTGCGGTACATTCTCTCAGAGCACAGGCAGATAAGCAAAGTTATTCACAATCCATGCGTAAGATTGTGGAAAATCAAGAGAATTTAACGGTAAAACAGGGAGAAATTTGTGAGATACTTGTGGATAACTCTTGCGTTACTGGTGTAAAGACATATTCTAATGCAGTTTATCCATGTAAAGCGGCAATTATTTGCACTGGCACTTATTTAAAGGCAAGATGTATTTATGGGGATGTAAGTCATTATACAGGACCAAATGGATTACCATCCGCAAATCACTTGACGGATTGTTTGAAAAATTTAGGAATTGAAATTTATCGCTTTAAAACGGGAACGCCTGCAAGAATTGATGCTCGTTCGATTGATTTTTCAAAGATGGAAGAGCAATTTGGAGATGAAACTGTTGTTCCATTTTCGTTTGAAACCGACAGAAATTCATTAACAAAAGAACAAGTTTCTTGTTGGTTAACGTATACAAATACAACAACACATGAAATTATTCGTAATAATATTGACCGTTCTCCGTTGTACTCTGGTGCAATTGAGGGGACAGGACCAAGATATTGTCCTTCGATTGAGGATAAAGTCATGAAGTTTCCAGATAAGGAACGTCATCAGGTATTTATTGAGCCAGAAGGTTTGTATACAAATGAAATGTATATTTCGGGTATGTCAAGTTCTTTGCCAGAAGATGTACAGTATCAGATGTATCGGTCAGTCAAAGGATTAGAAAATGCAAAGATTGTACGAAATGCTTATGCAATTGAATATGATTGTATTAATCCAATGCAGTTAAAACCAAGTTT
>CALAEX010000176.1 GCA_937891165.1 uncultured Lachnospiraceae bacterium
AAGTAAGAAGTGGACAGGTTCGTTTTTTACTTGGTTCTACGATGAAATTAGGGGCAGGAACCAATATACAAGACCGTTTAATTGCTCTCCATCATTTAGATGTACCTTGGGTGCGACTTGAAGTCGCATAGATAATTGTTTAACAAAAGAAAGATTAAACCCACTATTCCGTTAGTGGTAGCCTAGTGTCACCTGCTTTATCAGTGATGATATTGTTTGGAAGCTGACATGACAAAGTAGCCCTCCACGTAAGTGGTAAAGCAAAAGCCGTGAGGCAGAAGCGAAGCTGTTAGCATCAGTATGGTTAGGGAGCAAGGCTTGAGTAGTATGGCTAACATAAGTGAACTGTCATTTAAACATCGTAACGTCCAATGAGCCAAAGATGCTGACAGGCTCTAACCCAAAATGGGAAGCGGTCGGTTAATCCTCTCCATGGTAGGATTACACGGACAAAGTACCGTCGGTGAATGAGACAGAGCCTAACCTACTCGTTGTTATCTATGCGGAACAAGGTAAGCCTGTATTCTTCCTGTCTATACAGGAAAGTTTTCTGTAAAGAAAACCGATAGGAGTGCAGGTAGAGGATTGCAGAGAAAGCGAATGCCATTATGTAATGGAATGGATAGGGGTTCTAACTTTGCCCTAACCCGAAAGGGTGCAGACTTCTGCAAAAGGTAATTCTTTACAAGAAACTTATAGAACTTTTGAAAGGAGCAAAGCAAATGAACGTGAATCAAGTAACGTGTGCAGCTACTGATTATGATTTTGCATGGAAATCCATTGATTGGAAGAAGTGTGAAGAACAAGTTAAAAAGCTACAAGAACGTATTGTAAAGGCTAGAAAAGACGGCAGACATGGCAAAGTACAAGCTTTGCAGTGGACGCTGACACACTCTTTTGCGGCAAAAGCAATCGCTGTAAAAAGAGTGACAACAAACGAAGGTAAGAAAACACCAGGAGTAGACGGAGTTTTATGGTCTACGAATAAAGCGAAGTATGAAGCCATTTTAGATTTAAAGAGAAATGGTTACAAACCACAACCATTACGCAGAGTATTTATAAAGAAAGCGAATGGAACATTACGTCCATTAGGAATACCAACCATGAAAGATAGAGCCATGCAGGCATTATATCTAATGGCACTAGAGCCACTGGCAGAAGTAACAGCAGACCCACATTCGTATGGATTCCGAAAAGAAAGATGTTGTCAGGATGCGATTCAACAATGTCATACTGTTTTATCGCATAGATATTCGCCACAATGGGTTTTAGAAGGTGATATTAAAGGGTGTTTCGACCACATTAGTCATAACTGGCTGATTGCAAATATTCCAACAGATAAGCGAATATTGAAAAAATGGTTGAAGTGTGGAGTTATCTTTCAAGGAGAATTATACAAGACAGAAGAAGGTACGATGCAAGGTGGAATTATTTCCCCAACACTTGCTAATATGACATTAGATGGTATTCAATCTATACTTGCACAAAAGTATAAGAGATATTCTAAAGGTGGAAAATTATATTCACCAATGGTAAATCTGGTACGTTACGCAGATGATTTTATCATTACAAGTGCAGAAAAGGAAATCTTGGAAAGAGAAATTAAACCGATGTTGGTAGAATTTCTTGCGGAAAGAGGATTAAAGTTATCTAAGGAAAAAACAGTGATTACACACATTAACGATGGTTTTGATTTTCTTGGTTTTAATATCCGAAAATTTAAAGGTACTTTATTGACACAACCATCCAAGAAATGTGTGAAGAAATTCCTAGAGGGAATCCGTTACACGATTGACAGTAACAAATCTTGTAAGCAAGAAACCTTAATACGACTTTTAAATCCAAAGATTATAGGATGGACGAATTATTACAGAAGTGGAGCATCCTCAAAAACATTTCAAAGAGTAGATGACCAAATATTTTGGAAATTATGGCAGTGGGCGAAAAGGCGACATCCGAAAAAAGGAAAACGCTGGATTGCAAATAAATACTTTCATGTCTATAAAACAAGACGATGGAGATTCCTTGTGGAATCAGAAAAGAAAGGGAAAAAAGATATTTTTCCATTAAAACTTGCTTTTGAAACGAAGATTGTAAGACATAAGAAAATCAAAAGTGAAGCGAATCCATTTGATATAGAATGGAAGGATTATTTTGAAGAAAGAATGACATATAAAATGTTGCTTTCTTTGAAAGGAAGAAATTCTTTGCTTTATATGTGGAAGAAACAAGAAAGAAAATGTCCGTTATGTGGTGAACGAATTACTGCGGAAACACCATGGAATGTACGAGAACAAAAAGAAAATGGACAAATAGTTCGTTATCTTGTGCATGACAAATGTTATAAGCAAAATCGTTAGTTGACTAGCTGGTCTCTGTATTGGCAGAGACTTTGAATTGCTTGAGCCGTGTGAGGGGAAACTCTCATGCACGGTTCTTAGAGGGGAAGGCAGTAGTAATACTGCTGACCTACTCGACCGACCGGCAGATATTGGTCAACAAGAAGGTAGAATTTTACGACAAGGCAATCAAAATCCAAAAGTGAATATTTTTCGGTATGTTACCGAAGACACATTTGACGGTTATTCCTGGGTGCGACGTGAAGTCGCTTAATTTAACTGTTTGGCAGACTATCTGACCAAAC
>CALAEX010000177.1 GCA_937891165.1 uncultured Lachnospiraceae bacterium
GTCCTACATTGTGAAAGGTGAAATCAAAATGATTTCTTACTTATAGTATACACGAATTTGCAGAAGTGTATATGGTAAAATTCAACAAAGTTTATAAATTAAATATAAAAGGGAAATTAGAACTATAGTTCCATTGTAAGAAAATAGGGAAATATGTAGAATAAGATTAGTATATAATAATGTGTGTACAAAGGAGAAGGAAAAATGAATACAGAGATGTTATTAAGTTCCGCTGTTATTGCAGCAATTTTATCCGGAATCATATCTTTTTTTATTTCGAGAAGACAAGAAACTCTTCAATATATCACGGGAGAAAGAAAAGAGTGGAGAGAAAAAATAAGAGAGATTGCTTATAATCTTAATGGTGCAAATTATAAAGATACATTGAAATTATTAACAGAGCTTAAAGTTAGAATTAATGCTTTTGGAAATAGGGAGGTATTAGTAAGCTACAGCAGTGATGCTCACATATGGGATTTAATAAATGAAATTGAAAAAGAAGAACCTAAAAGGAATATTTTAAAATTAATGCAAAAACAGTTAATAGAGTATTTATCATTACTTTTGAAAGTTGATTGGGAAAGGTCAAAGAAAGAAGTACGAGGAGATATTTATAATACAATAAGTTTACTTTTATTATTAGTATCAGAAATCTTTTTTATAGTATCAATATTCTGTCTACATATAGAAGATTTGAAAGTATTTCATTTGATTTCAGTGTCGATTGAATTTTTTCTATTAATGTTATTTATGTATTTTTTTATAAAAATTGAAACAAAAGGTATATGTAAAATATATTTAAATGGAGTTTGTAAAGTTGAGCTTAGGGAATATAAAAAGAAAAAATTATATATAAGCTATGTTTTGTGGGGGATAAGTATTTTTATAATGGCGTTAGTTTATGTAGTTTTTCTCAATGATTTTTTAAATCTCGTATCCTGTGGTGAAAATAATCCATTAATTATATTAATTACATTTGTTATTTATTTCTGCGGACTTATTCTTATGGGATGGATTCAAGTATCAGATGTCGATAAAATATACTATTATAATGAAGGCATAAGTAAAATAAAGTTTCATTATGAGCAGGATAAATTTAATAATTGTAATAATAAAAAATAGAGAAAGAGAAAATAGAAATGGATTTTAATGAATGGAGAAACAGATATAAACATAGAAATGATATTTCATCAAGGCTTACTCATTTAACTAAAGGGGATTCATCAGAACAAGCATTTTCTACGTTATTAAAAATTCTTGAAGAAAAAAGATTAAATGGTAGTACAACTGAATCAGGATTTATTATAGGGAATAAAGCAGCAGTATGTTTACAGGAAGCACCTTTAAATGCTATAGCTGAAAATTTATTATATGAAAAAGAAATAAGAGAAAAAAATAACGGAAAGGTTCGTTATAGTGCATTTGGTATTCGATTTAATAAAAAATGGATTTATCAAAAGGGTGGCAGACCTGTAATATATGAAGAAAAGGAAAACATGAAATCTTTGTTGCCCTATGACGAACATTGGAGAATTGTAAATTATGATTTATCCAATAGCCAATATATGATTGATTGGACACATGAGAGAGAATGGAGAGTTTCGGGTAATATAGAATTTGAATATAAAAATATAGAGATTTTGGTAGAGTCAAGTGAATATTACAGAAAATTTATTGATTATTGTATACAAAATGAAAAGGTAGATATGTTAAAAACCATAAATGGGATTGTTGTCATGGATACTATTTTCTATTAGTAAATAGAGGTAAAGATGAGAAATTTAGTTATAATTGGAAATGGTTTTGATTTGTTTCATGGAATTAAGTCTTCATATTGGGATTTTAAAGAGTATTTAGAAGAGATGGGGGAAGATGAATTTATAAGAGCATTAGAAAGATATATTTATTCATACGAATTATGGAGCTCTTTTGAATGTGCTTTAGGAAATATGGATTATGAAGCTGTAGAGGAGAATAATAGTTGCTATCTTTTGGGATATGGTGACGAAGATTGGAGTGATTCTGCACACTATGATTATCAAATGATGATATCGGAAGAATTGAGTTTTTCTGAAAATATTTCTGCTTATATTAAGAATTGGATATTAAGTTTACAGACTATTAGAGAAAAGAAAATAAGTACAAATATAATTAATCAAGATAATATTTTTATAAGTTTTAATTATACAGATACCTTAGAACAAACTTATAATATTCCACGTGAAAGAATATTGTATATACATGGTAAGGCAAAGGAATCAACAGAATTAATAGTAGGTCATGGAGATGAAAGTATGATTACAAGTATGGTACAAAAAGACTTTTCTACAGAAGAGGAAGAAGAGGCTTATATAGAGTATATGGAAGGATATGATGTCAGAGAACTGGAAGCTGAAGAAATTATTAGAGGATATTGATTGGATTGTTACATACCATAAGGAATATGAGAAAAGAGATTTTATAACAAAACTTCTAAGTATCGGAATACAAAGAGAGAATATTTATATGTACAGAACTGAACAATTAAAATAGTTATACAAATTTTTGGAGGCTACTATATGGATGAAAAAAATAAAATAAAAATAGATATATTTTCTTTAATAATCGCGATATTAGCATTTTTAATTTCTGTAGCATCTTTTGTCTATACAGTATATAAGGATAATTTAGATAATACAGAACAAATTAGCATTACCAATGCAGGGTATGGTTATGACGAGTTAATGAGTTATAATTGTGCAGGAGGTCATCGTGGACAAGGGATGATAAATGGTATTAATTATACTATTATTGTTTCCAATAATTCGAAACAACGAATTTCATTTATTTCTTATGATATTTTTCAAGAAACAGCAAATGTAAAATATCAATACAAAAATATGATAGAAAAAGTAAAAGATAGCTCCAATCAAGAGATTTCATTTCCATTTTCCATTGATTCAGGAGAATCAATTGCACTTACATTTGAAATAAATACTTTAATACCACCTAGTGTAAATATGTTATTATTAGATGAATATGGAACTGATGGTGAAATAATGTATGATGAATTAAGGGATTATTTAGGTGGAAAAAATCTAGATATATTTGGAAATGAAGTATCATATACAAAGTATTATGACGGAACCTATCTTATGGAAATAGATGCACCTCATTATCCAGTTTATAGTTTAGAAATGATTACTTCTCGCAGTACGGTTTTCCAAGCATTATTAACGCATACATTTCAAGGTGAAAATTAATTTTAGGGAGAATTTTACAAATGAAAGAATATGAAGTAATATGGAAAAAAATAAAAGATAATTTTACGATTATTTTAGCTGTATGTACCACATTACTTACTATACTATATGCAATTTTAAAATTAATAATATATGTATATTGGAAAGGGTATTTTAGTAAATTAAATATTGATGATGGATTAATTAATTTAAATTTTGATGGTTTTGTTTTTCAAGTAGTATTTTTTGGACTTATTATATTATTTATTTCCTATTTGTTTTGGATGGCAAAAGATTTTTTTGTCCAAAATAGAAAAAATTTGTGGGATAATGATAAAAAGTTTATAAAACTTATAAAATTAGTTTTTGATAGTTTAATATATAGTATTTTATTATTTACTTTAGGAAATATTCCGATTGTAGCAGTACTTTCTGTATTATTACAAGTGGAAATGACAGCTTCCAATATAGGCAAGTTATTAATATTTATATATATAATGGAATTATTATTTATAACAATACATTTAATAGAAGGTAAAGATATCAATATTTCAGAAAAAACTTTAGAGAAAAAAATAGCTGAATTCTTTTTTAAATCATTAACGTACATTTGTTTTTTACTTTCGTTTATGTTTTATTTTGGTAATAGTTCTATTGAAAAGAAAAATAAGATTTGTATGATGGAAGATAAGCAATATGCAATTACATATAGCAATGAAAATTATTATATTTTACATAAAGCAATATTAGAAGAAAAAGTATTAACAATATATAAAAACGAACAAATGATTATATCTAAAGAAAATTGTAATTATATTGTGGAATATGTAGATGATGTGATTGTGTATTAAAGTAAATCTTTGGATAGTATGTTTATACTAAAGAAAATAAAAGAACTGGGGATATATTATTTGCAAAAAATCCCTAGTTCTTTCATTTTATATAAAATTATGGGGTGTTATCACTTATAGATGTATCAGATTCTGTTTCCGATAAAGAATTATTAATATTGTCGAAATCAAAAGAATAAGTTTCTCCGGTGGTTGTGTTATTGGTTTCTTTATCAATAGCCCGTTCTATTTTTTGTAGTGATTGATTTATTTCATTAAGTTCCTTATAGTATCCCCTTTCCTGTGATGACATAAAAATGGAAGCTAAGGATGTAAAAATAGCAATAATCACACCCGCTAGAGCAATCAAAAAATTACTACGATTATTTAATTCTTCATTTGTATTATACCCTTTTTGAATGAATGTATTTAGTTCAGGAGCAGGATATATTTTCTGCATAAGGTAAGGTAAACAGATTTCAAAATTATCCCTATCTAATTCATATTTTCCATTAAAAAATTCAGAGAAAGATATATCTAAATCATTGTGACCATATGGAGTAATACGATTATCATCAAGTGGTATATGGTAGCAAGTACCACTATCTTTTTGTTTTAGAAATAGTGCCATATCTTCTTTGGAACAAGATTTTGGAAGTTCGATAATAAGAGCCTGTGTTTTTAAATATTGCCATAATGCAATAAAAGAAATAATATCTTTTTTTTGATTTATAATATATACAGGTTCAAATAGGTGATAAGAATTTTTTATATCATTGCAAGAGAAATTACAATAGGGGCCATCAAAAGTTAACCTTGGCTTACAATAAGCTGTTTTAGAGTCTACAGTCTTAACAATTCTATCTGTACGGTTAAAGTTTTTAAAATGGGTGGAATCACATAGAAATGTTTTATTTTCGTATATTTCATTAAATTTATTCTCAATAGCAGATTTATTAAAGCAGATTTCCTGCCCTAAATTATAGTGTTTTATAAATGAAAGAATATCTGTAATATTTCCATCTGCAATATTTTTTACAATATCTTTTTGATTTTTTGTAAGTTTCAAATTTGTTTTCCTCGATTTACTTTAATATTATCTCATAGATTTATTAAATAGATTATACCAAAAGAAAAATTAAAAAAGAAGATTGAATATATTATAGGAATTTTATTAAAAAAGTAAATCCCCTCGAGCAAAATCACTCCAGGGGATTTCCATATATTAATTATTTATATTCATTAAAAAAGGTATTCATTGTTTCGTTAAGGTCGGATTTGCTTTTTTCTTGAACCCCATAGTAATATTTACTAATGGTTTCGAATTTGCTGTGACCGGTAATGTCCATAAGGACTTTTTTGTCTATTCCTTTAGTTGCCATTTGCGTAATAAAGGTTCTTCGAAGGGAATTATCATATTGTGCCACATTTATGAGTGCCACATTTGAAGATTTATCATCATGTAAAGCTGTGGTTGTGCCACATCCATGCCACATGAAGTAGGCGAAAGGCTATATTTGAGGACAAAATAAGAGGATAGCCAAATAATTGACTACCCTCATCAAATGCTTATAAACCAAGGCTTTATTGATTAACCAAAGTATCTCTTAAGAAGTCCTTCAAATGCTTTTCCGTGTCTAGCTTCGTCTCTTGCCATCTCGTGTACTGTATCATGGATAGCATCTAAGTTAGCAGCTTTTGCACGTTTTGCAAGATCGAATTTACCTGCTGTTGCGCCGTTTTCTGCTTCTACACGCATTTCAAGGTTTTTCTTTGTAGAAGTTGTAACAACTTCACCTAATAATTCAGCAAATTTAGCAGCATGTTCTGCTTCTTCCCAAGCAGCTTTTTCCCAGTAAAGACCGATTTCAGGATAAC
>CALAEX010000178.1 GCA_937891165.1 uncultured Lachnospiraceae bacterium
AATAGGAGGTGCCATATGTACGCAATTATTGCAACAGGTGGTAAGCAGTACAAAGTAGCCGAAGGCGATATCATTAATGTAGAAAAGCTTGGAGTAGAAGCTGGTCAGACTGTTACTTTTGATGAAGTTTTAGTAGTAAACAACGGTTCTGTTCAGGTTGGTAATCCAACTGTTTCCGGTGCTAGTGTTAGTGCATCAGTAATCGGTGATGTTAAGGGCAAGAAAGTTATTGTTTACAAGTATAAGAGAAAGACTGGATACCATAAGAAAAATGGTCATAGACAGGCTTACACAAAGGTTAAGATTGAAAAGATTAATGCTTAATCATGATTAAAGTAACAAAAATCGAAAATGAATGTGGTGAAACAGCAGGTTTTCGGATATTTGGACATGCAAGGTATGCAAGATTTGGAAAAGACATTGTATGTGCTGCTGTGTCTGCACTTGCATTAAACACAATAAATTCAATCCATGAGTTTACAGAAGATAAATATTCCTGTAGACAAGATGAAAAAGAAGGATTGATTGAATTTATTATTGTTTCAGATATCAGCAAAGAATCTGCTTTGTTGTTAAATGCTTTATTCCTTGGTTTAAAGGGAATAGAACAAAATTATGGAGAACGGTTTATAACAGTAACAGCGTAACAATTCAAAATTAAGATTAATGAAAAAATTTTGATTCGTTATGTGCATTTTTATAAGGAGGTATAGGTTATGTTTCAGATGAACCTTCAATTTTTTGCTCATAAAAAGGGTGTTGGTTCTACTAAGAACGGTAGAGATTCTGAGTCCAAAAGACTTGGTGCGAAAAGAGCCGATGGTCAGTTTGTTTTAGCTGGTAATATTCTTTACAGACAGCGTGGAACAAAGATTCACCCAGGTGTAAATGTAGGTCGTGGTGGCGATGATACATTATATGCTTTGACTGACGGTGTATTAAGATTTGAAAGAAAAGGTAGAGACAAGAAGCAGGCTTCTGTTTATCCTGTTGATGCTGAATAATGTAACCAACGAAACCCTGAATTCAAGATTTTTTTGGATTTAGGGTTTTTTATAAGTCAGGAGGATGTTTATGTTTGCTGATAGAGCTGAGATTTATATTCGCTCCGGAAAGGGCGGAGATGGACATATAAGCTTCCGCAGGGAGTTATTTGTAGCTGCTGGTGGTCCTAATGGTGGCGATGGTGGCCGTGGCGGAGATGTTATTTTTGAAGTAGATACCGGAATGAATACTTTGGCAGATTATCGCTATGTTCGTAAATATGCTGCTGAGGATGGTGAAAACGGTAGTAAAAATAATTGTACTGGTAAAGATGGTAAAGATATTATATTAAAAGTGCCAGAAGGTACTGTAATTCGTGATGTTGCAACAGGTAAAGTAATTGCAGATATGTCCCATGAAAATAAAAGAGAAACTATTTTACGTGGTGGTCGTGGCGGAAAAGGAAATCAACATTATGCAACGGCAACGATGCAAGTACCAATGTATGCCCAACCAGGACAAAATTATTTAGAATTAAATGTTTTATTAGAATTAAAAGTAATTGCAGATGTTGGTTTAGTGGGATTTCCAAATGTAGGAAAATCTACTTTTTTAAGTCGTGTATCTAATGCAAAACCCAAAATTGCTAACTATCACTTTACAACACTGAATCCAAATCTTGGTGTTGTCGATTTGAAAAATGGTGAAGGTGGTTTTGTTATTGCTGATATTCCTGGATTGATTGAAGGTGCATCCGAAGGTGTTGGTTTAGGACATGAATTTCTTCGTCATGTGGAACGTACGAAAGTATTGATTCATGTAGTAGATGCCGCTGGTACAGAAGGTAGAGACCCTGTAGAAGATATTCGTGCTATCAATAAGGAATTATTGGCTTATAATGCAGAACTTGCAAAAAAACCACAAGTAATTGCTGCAAATAAATTAGATGTATTATATGGCGAAGAAAAAGACATTGCAATGGAGTTATTACAAACAGAATTAGAACCAGAAGGCATTAAGATTTTCCCAATTTCCGCTGCCACTGGAGAAGGAATCGAAGAATTGTTATATTATGTTCATGATATGTTAAAGAATATCAACGAAGCTCCAATTGTGTTTGAGAAAGAATTCTTCCCAGAATCTCTAGAAGTTGCTACGGAACCATATTTCGTGGAATATAATGAAGAAGATGACGTTTATGTGGTAGAAGGTCCAAGAATCGAAAAGATGTTAGGTTATACAAATATCGATTCAGAAAAGGGCTTTGAATTTTTCCAGAAGTTTTTAAAGACAAATGGAATTTTAGATGAACTAGAGGCTCTTGGCATTCAAGATGGAGATACAGTTCGAATGTATGGGCTAGAGTTCGATTATTATAAGTAGAGAAAGTAGGAAATAAAATGACAAGTAAACAACGTTCTTATTTAAAAGGACTTGCCATGAATATAGACCCTGTATTTCAGATTGGAAAATCTAGCTTAACTCCAGAATTTACAGAAAGTATTAGTGAAGTATTAGAAGCAAGAGAGTTAGTTAAAATTAGTGTATTAAAAAACTGTATGGATGAACCAAAAGAATTGGCAAACGTACTTGCAGAACGTACACACTCTGAAGTAGTACAAGTAATTGGTAAGAAGATAGTCCTTTATAAAGAATCTAAAACAAAAAAGAAAATTGAATTGCCAAAGTAAGAGAGAGAAAAAGTATGAAAGTTGGAATCATGGGCGGAACATTTAATCCGATTCATAAAGGACATCTTATGTTAGCAACCTTTGCAATTTCACAATGTTCTTTAGATAAAATATGGTTTATGCCTTCTGGATTACCTGCACATAAATCAAATGAAGAATTATTAGACGCAACACATCGTATGGAGATGGTAAAGTTAGCAATAGAAGAGGAAACTTCTTTTGTAGCTTCTCCATTTGAAATAGAACGAGAAGGATTTACCTATACTGCGGATACTATGATAGCATTAAAAAAACGTTATCCTGAGTTGAATTTTTATTTTATTATTGGTGGAGATTCCTTGATGAAGTTTCATCAA
The DNA here is from genome assembly GCA_937891165.1 of uncultured Lachnospiraceae bacterium. GTDB lineage: Bacteria > Bacillota > Clostridia > Lachnospirales > Lachnospiraceae > SIG299. The sequence continues at coordinate 3,032 of CALAEX010000178.1, forward strand.
TGGGTAAGACCAGATGTTATTTCTGCTCATACTACGTTATTAGCAGCTGGAAGAAGTGGATATTTTAAAGAACAATTAGAAGAACAGGCAACTTATTTAAAACAGCAGTTTGGAACAAGAGTTTTATTTTTAGATATGCCAGAGTTCCCTATTTCTTCTAGAGAAATTCGTGCTTGGCTAAAAGAAGGTAACTATGAAAAAGCAAAGGATGTTTTACCAAAAAAAGTAGTAGATTATATAGAACAACATCATCTTTATCAAAGAAGATGACAGGTAAACATAAGGGATGGATACTGTATGGAATTTTCAAAAGAATATATTTTGTTATTAGAAGGAAAACTGCAAAAAGAATTAAAATGTGGCAGATATCTTCATACATTAGGAGTAGCTTATTTATCTGCTTCTTTAGCTATGTGTTATGGAGTTTCTCATAAAGAAGCATTGGTTGCAGGGCTTTTGCATGATTGTGCTAAAAATTATTCCAACGAAGATTTATTGAAAAAGTGTATTAAACATGAAGTATTTTTGACAGAAGCAGAAAAGAAAATACCTGCGATGTTACATGCGGCTTATGGTGCATATCTTGCAAGAGAAAAATATGGAATAGAAAAAGAAGAAATTATTCAAGCTGTGCGATATCATACGGTAGGAAGACCTGCGATGTCTATATTAGAACAGATTGTGTTTTTAGCAGATTATTTAGAACCAGAACGTACACAACCAACTACGCCATCATTAGATGAGATTCGGAAAGTGGCATTTCAAAATCTTGATGAAGCTACTTATCTTGTCGTAAAAAATACGGTAGAGTATTTAGAAAGTAGTAATAGTGAAGTAAATCCAGCGATTTATGAGGTATTTGATTATTATAAAAAGAAAACGGGAAGATAACAGGAGGTAATAATGGAACGTGCGAAACTAATTGTAAAGAAGGCATATCAAGCTTTAAGTGATAAAAAAGGGGAAGACATTAAAGTAATTGAAATTGGTAAAATTTCCACAGTAGCAGACTACTTTGTGATTGCTAATGGTACGAACACTCCACATGTAGAATCTTTAGTAGATAGTGTAGAAGAAGAATTGTTGAAAGAAGGAATTCATACCGATAGAATTGAAGGAGTAAGAAGTTCTGGTTGGATTTTGATGGATTATAATGATGTAATTATACATGTGTTTGCAAAAGAAGACCGTCTGTTTTACGATTTGGAAAGAATGTGGAGGGACGGTAAAGAAATTTCTGTAGAAGATTTAATGTAGTCAACTAATAAAATAAAATGAAAAATAAAAATGGCAGCAGAAAGGGGCAAATTGCCCCTTTTTTAATAAATTAAAACATACGGAATAATCCAATTACTTTTCCTAAAATTTCAACTTCTGAAACATAAATTGGTTCCATATAATTGTTTTCTGGCTGGAGTCGATAACCATTTTCTTCTTTATAGAATGTTTTTATGGTAACAGAATCTTCAATTAGTGCAACTACAAAATCTCCATTATTAGCATGAGACTGTTTTTGAACTAAAATAGTATCTCCATCGAAAATTCCTGCATTTACCATGCTATTTCCTTTTACTTTCAACATAAAAGTTTCTGTATTTGGCATATAGTCCATAGGAACAGGAAAGTAGCCTTCGATATTTTCTACAGCAAGAATTGGTTGACCAGCAGTTACTGTTCCTACAACTGGAACACTTACAATTTCTCGACGAGTCATATTGAAACTATTATCTAAAATTTCAATTGCTCTTGGTTTTGCAGTATCACGACGAATATATCCATTTTTTTCTAATGCTTCTAAGTGAGAATGTACACTAGAAGTCGATTTTAAATGTACCGCTTTACAAATTTCTCTCACAGCAGGAGGGTATCCTTTGTTTATAATTTCTTGTTTTAAAAATTCTAAAATTTCTTTTTGTTTTTCTGAAATTTTTCCATATGCCATAAGTAAATCTCCATTCTCAATATAATATTGTAAGTTTATAGCTATATTACTATTTAATCATAAGAACATAGTTTTGTCAAACTCAAGTTCTTTTTTTATGTTCTTTTTTTCCATGCTGGTAATGGACCGTCTATTACGGCATGAAATAATCGGTCTGCCACACCAGGACTATCTTCGTTGATTTGACGAATTAAATCTTTTGCATATTCTCGTTTTGTGTATCCATCAGCAGGACAAGGGTTTTTTTTCGTTGGAAGGTCATATAAATTTTTAAATCCAATGATATCTGCTTCATTAACATAAAGTAATGGACGAATAAGTGTAATATCCATGCGATCTAGATATGTTACTGGAGAAAAAGTATAATATCTGCCTTCATAGATTAAAGATAATAACATAGTTTCAATAACATCATCTCTATGATGAGCATATGCCGATTTATTACAACCAAGTTTTTTTGCTTCTTCGTTGAAAGCTCCTTTTCGCATTTTTGCACAGAGAGAACATGGGTTTGTTTCTTGCCGTTCTTTAAAAATAACTTCCCCAATTTCTGTTTTTACAATAGTATAAGGAACTTCTAATTTTTCGCATAGTTCCTTAATTCCAGTTAAATCAAATCCTTCAAATCCTAAATCAATAGTGATGGCTTCTAAAGTAAATTTTTTAGGATAAAATCTACGAAGCCCAGCTAATGAATAGAGTAGTGCTAAACTATCTTTTCCTCCAGAAATGCCAACAGCAATTTTGTCTCCATCTTCAATCATTTGATAATCGTCTATGGCTTTTCTAGTTAAACTCATTAATCGTTGTAACTTCATAATAAAAATATTCCTTTTCTAAGATTTTATTATAACTAATATTTTGACACAATTATACCATGTTTTTTAGATATTTTTAATATGATTTTCAATTTTTTATCAAAAAGGAGTAAAAAAATGAATTACAAACGAATGTATTTTAAATTTACAATAGCTTTTTTATGTTTTGTATTTTTATGTATCAATGGGCAACCACATAAAGTATATAGTGAAACACAAGAAAGTAATTATTATTTTCAATGGAATAGTGATAGAACTTTTTCTAATGTAGACTATGTAAGTAAAGTTGTATCATATGCAACAGAAGATTCTGATATAATTGAGTTATATGGAATTACCAAATCACAAGTAGAAGACTTTATGGATGCTAATTTACTTGTATTAAATTTAGAAAATGTTTTGCTTGGTATGAACAATCAATATTATTCCAATAATATGAATCCTTATTTGAATTATTGTTTAATTAGTGGTTTGTCTTCAAGTACTATAGTATATTTTATTCTCGAAGAAGGACAAACTTATTACATAACAGAAATAGACAATGGAATTCGTATTTATTTAACAGCTGAAGATATTATTCCAGAGGGGATTCCTGTGCCAGATTGGTTTAGGTTAGAAATTCCACTTCCTGAAGGCGTAAGTCGTATTTCTAACCAAGATAATTATTTAGAAAAGAATTTCCAAATTTTTATTTCTGGAAATCATGTTTCTTTTTATAAAGAAAATGCTATTTTAAATCCATATCCACAAGTTAAAAATTATACCGTTTCTTATAATGCGACAAATAATCAAACAATACTTACATTTAATACAAAGAAAATTTGTGGGTATCAATATGAATTAAAAGAGAATATGCTTTCAGTAAAAGTGGCAAAACCAAGTGAAATTTATAAGAAAATTGTTGTTTTTGATGCAGGTCATGGAGGTGTTGACCCTGGAGCTATAAAAAATGGAATTTATGAGAAAAATATCAATTTCAAAGTTTTAAATACCTATGTAAAGTCTGCATTTTATAATAGTGACATTAAAGTATATTTTACAAGAGATTCTGATGTTTTTGTAGATTTATATGACCGAGCAGCATTTTCTGAAGAAGTTGGTGCGGATTTATTTATTAGTCTTCATGCAAATTCGAACAATTCCAGTTCTATTACTGGTACACAAGTATTTTATTCAAATTCGAACAATTCTGCCACTAAATCTGGATTAACTAGCTATAAACTTGCAAAAAGTTTGGTTGATAATATTAGTTTAGCCATTGATACAAAAAATCGTGGAGCTTCCTCATCAGAATTTGTTGTAGTAAAATATAATACAGTTCCAGCTGTTTTAATTGAACTTGGATTTATGACGAATTCTTCAGAACTGGCAAAATTAACAAATGCAACATATCAGAAAAAAGCGGCGGATGCCATTTTTGAAACGGTAACAGAAATTTTTAAAACATATCCAACAAGTCGATAATTAAAAAAAAATAGGGTTAAAAAAGCCCTAATTTTTTTAGTACTTTTTAATATTACGCTAAACTGTTGTTTAGCGTAATTTTAAATAGCTAACTCGTTACTATTTTACTATTATCTTTATAATAAAAACCACCATCAAAAAATAAACAGAGTACTCTTCTACTCCTCGTTTATTTTCTAATGGTGGTTTTTTTAGTTTGTTAAGACATTTCTCTATAGATTAAATTATCTACAGCAAGAAGCTTTCTTTTCAAAAGATTCACAATCTGTACATTCTTTTTCTGTTGGATTGGATTCGTGTGTTCCAACTAAGATATGGTCGAGACTGCAATAGTTTGCATCCTGCGCATGATGTGCACAATTGTCAATAGTACACTGAATACTTTCATTTTTTCCATTCATTGTCATGATGAATCTCTCCTTTACTTTTTAATGTTGTTTTACAACAATCATAGTATGTCCTTAAAAATAAAGATTATTCCATTGATTTTTTATTTTTTTATGTTACACTAAGTTTAGTACTTTTTATAATTTTGGAGGCTTCATGAAAGAACGTACTTATTACGAAGAAAAAAATATCGCAAATATCAAAAAACAACGAGAATTAGAAAAAGAATTACCACGTTTTATAACTACATATTTTCGTGGTATTGAACCCTACACTGCTTCAAAAACCCGAATTGCTTATGCAATTGACTTAAAAACTTTTTTTGAATATATACGAACATCGAATCCAATATATAACGATAAAAAAATTAACGAATTTGAATTTTCTATTTTAACTACATTAGACGCAAGGGATATTGAAGAATATTTGCAATATTTAAAGTATTATGTTACTTCTGATGGAAAAGAAATAACAAATTCTGCTGTTGGAATTAAAAGAAAACTTTCTGCTATTCGTTCTATGTATAATTATTTTCATACACATAAAATGATTAACGAAAATCCAACAGTACAAGTAAAAATGCCCAAAATACACGAAAAAAATATTATTCGTATGGATGAAAAAGAAGTTGCACAATTTTTAGACACTGTAGAAAATGGAAATTATCTAACAAAAAATCAACAAATGTTTCATAAAAAATCAAAAACTAGAGATTTGGCAATCACTACTCTGCTTTTAGGAACAGGTATTCGTGTTTCAGAGTGTGTAGGTTTAGATTTGAAAGATGTTGATTTTAATAATGATAGAATCAATATTGTAAGAAAAGGTGGAAATGAATCTTTTGTATATTTTGGTGAAGAAGTCAGAAGTGCTTTAATGGATTACTTTAGAGAACGAGAACGAATGATTCCACTTACTGGTCATGAAAATGCACTGTTCCTATCTAATCGTATGAAAAGAATTAGTGTTCGTAATGTAGAAGTTCTTGTAAAAAAATATGCTACTCTAGTTATTACAACAAAAAAAATTACACCACATAAATTGCGTAGTACTTATGGTACACAACTTTATAAAGAAACAGGTGATATTTATCTTGTTGCTGATATTTTAGGTCATGCAGATGTAAATACAACAAAACGTCATTACGCAGCTTTAGAAGAAGAAAGAAAACAAAGTGTAAAAGATATCGTCACACTTCGTAAGTAAAAGCAGACATTTAAAATTTGTTTTACTGCTTTATATAAAAATAAAAAGAAAGGAATATACATAATATGAAAAAAACAGTAATTGTCAATATTTATAATTTTATTCGTATGTCACATGTTGAACCGAGTCGGTTTATTATTGACGATTTTGAAACAATTCAAAATCAGTTAATGATTGTAAAACAGTTTGGATTTCCAGGAACATATGCTTTAAAATATGATGCTTTAATGGATGCTCGGTATCAAGCATTATTAAAAGAATATTTAGACGAAAATGACGAGATTTCCGCATGGTGGGAAATCTCAGAACCTCTTTGCAAACGTGCAGGAGTTGCTTTTCGTGGACAAGTTCAGGAAGAATATGATGACCGTGTAGATAGTGCATATCCTTTAGGATATGAGCCTTGGGAAAGGAAACGATTAGTGGATGCTTATATGGAAGACTTCTTCTCTGTGTTTGGAAAATATCCAGAAACAATAGGTTCTTGGGTGTTAGACTCTATTACGTTAGACTATGCTGCAAAACACTATGGAGTTGTTGGCGGTGCTATTTGTAGAGACCAAATGGGTGTAGATGGTTTTACTCTTTGGGGTGGTTGGCCAAATGGTATGTATTATCCTAGTAAAAAGAATGGATTTATTCCAGCCCAAACAATAGAAGAACAAATTTCTATTCCAATGTTTCGTTTACTTGGACCTGACCCAATTTATAATTTTGAAGCAGATGTTCGAGATGGTTTACAAGGAGTTTATACATTAGAGCCTTCTTGGTTAGCGGGACGTGACCCAAACTTTATTTCATGGTTATTTGATAGTTTAACAAAAGAAGATGCTCTTGGTGTTGGATATGCTCATATTGGACAAGAAAACAACTTCCTTTGGGAAAATATTCGACCAGGATTTGCTCCACAACTTACTGTATTGGAACAACTAGCAAAGGAAGGAAAAGTTCGTGTAGAAACAATGGCACAGTCTGCAAAGTGGTTTCAAGCACAATACCGTCTTACTCCTCCACTCTCTTTCCAAGCGTCTAAAGATTGGGATACGACAAATAATCTTTCCACACAATGGTATGCTTCAGCTAATTATCGTATTAGCTTTTTAGGAGAACAAAATCATTTGCGTATTCGAGATTTCTTCTTATATCGTCAAGAATATCCTTGTCGTTATTTAGAAAAAGCAATGGATGGAACAAAAAGTACTTTTGATGCTCTCCCTGTATTATTCCCACAAATTTGGGGTGGAATAAAAAACAGACCATTTATTCGATTAGTAGATGAATTAGGACAAGAACCAGAAGGAATCATTGAATATAATGCACCAGACGAAGTTACATCAAAAACATTATTATTAGATGAAGCTTCTAAAGAAATAAAAGCAGAATTTACAATGACAATGAATAAAATAGAATTACAAAGTACGTATTGTTTACATTTTGACCGTTTACCTGTATTCAAAAGTCGTAACGAAAACGCAATTTGTATGGAGCATGAAGGCTTCTCTTATCAATTTTTAGTGGAGACTGGAATTATTTCTGCTTGTGATGTTAATGGCATTACTATAAAGCCAGAAAACGGTATAATTCGTCTTGTTTTAGGGCAGGAATTAGACCAAATTCGTTATGAAGAAGAAATTCCATTCCCAGTGATGAAAATGTCCGAAAAACGCCCTGTTCCTCCAATGGCACCCGTTACTACTCCATCTGATTCTGTATTTAAATATGGAACAACACAGACAATTGTATTAACCTCAAAAGACAAAGGAGAAATTCGTTATACATTAGATGGTTCTGAACCAACGAAAGATTCTCTTTTATATCAAGAACCAATTACAATAGATACGCCTACAACACTTCTTGCAAAACTGTTTCTTTTAGACGGAAGAATAAGCAATGTAACAAAAGCTACTTATACTTTTGCTTTAAAAGATATCAAATTAGAAAGTCCAACTATATTAGATAAACGAATTGTTTTTAGTGGAAATGGTATACAAGACTTATTAGAAGCAAAACGTGGAACATTAGATTTCCTTGATGGAACATGGCGTGGAACATTGAATAACTTGGATATAATAGGGGAATTTCCAACCCCAACAAAGATTCAATCTATTGGAATGGGATTTTTATCTCATCACAGGGGCGGAATTGTTTATCCACAGTCTGTAGAATTATATATAGGTTCTGATAAAGAACATTTAAAGAAGTATCAAGTAATTACTCTTCCAGCAGGTCCTTGTGAACGAGAAATTGCTAAGACAGATATTATGCTTGAAGTAAATGAAACAATTGGTGCTTTCCGATTTGTAGCAAAACGTTATAAAATAATGCCAGAATGGTGTTGTTATCATGGTTCGACAGGTGTATTTACTATGGCAGATAATTTAATTGTAATTCCACAAAAATAAAAAAATAGGGCTGTCAGAATGGACAGCCCAAATTTCTTTCCTAATTTTAAAAAATATATCAATATAATATTACATAAATATTAATTGACCATAGTCTTCTTCTTTTGTTCTGATACAATACGTTCTAATTCTTTGATTTGTGATGGCTTTAAATTCTGATTGCTCAAGTATTCTGCTAAAAATGTTTCCAAAGAGCCATTGAATACTTTTTCTAACATAGCTTCCACTTCAATTTGCTGAACAGCCTTTCTTGTAATGATAGCACGACAAAAGAATCCTGGTTCTTCACGAACAATTACACCTTTTGTTATTAAACGGTTAATGACAGTATATGTCGTATTCTTTTCCCATCCAATATACTCTTTAATAATTTTTGCAATATCCTTTGCCGCTAATACTTTGTTTGACCAAAGTAACTCCATTATATTTAGCTCACCTTCATGCAACCGAATATCTTCTCTCATAGTACACCTCGATTGTTTATTTGCTCTACATTTGTAGATAATCTTTGTAACAAAATATACCATAGGAGAACATTCTTTGTCAATCTAATTTTCAAAGCAAAACAAAGAATATATCGGTATATTGAAAAATTCGTCACTTTTCACAAAATTTTCCGAAGAAATTCGTACAACATTTTTAGAAAAAGGATATTGATTTTTGAAAGAAAGTATGCTCTTTGTTTTACTTCGTTTCTCTTGTCTTAATTCTATTGGAAGATAGGTATCTGTTGTTTTTATTACAAAATCAAGACTAGCTTGATTTTTCGATTCCCAAAAATAACAAGGAATCTTTTTTTCAGCGAATGTTTGATATAAATAATTTTGTAAACGGATATATTGTTCCTCTACAGAAAGCTCATCATTTCTAGAAGCATGATTTAAAGAAAAATCCGAATAAAATAATTTAAACTGCTGCCATGTTTTTGTATTTTGAGTATCTTTGTTTCCATTTTCTTTTGTTATTTCTATATTTTCCCTTGCTAAATCTAAATTAGGAATTTGATATACCATATAGTGTTTTACAAGAAATTCTATCGCATCCTTATACATTTGATACGTAGTTCCTTTTCGAATCAATGTAAATTGAAATTTTTGGTTCTTTTTTCTAAGTTGCTCATCTATTGTAGCATAAATTTGATGACATTTATAACTTGTCTTCTCATCTGCTATTTGGTCTATACCGTGTAATAGTAGTTGTTTTTGTATACATTGTCGTTCCATTACATTGATAGAAGATTCCATAGTTAAATATTCCATAACGACATTAGGCATTCCGCCAATCCATAAATATTCATCAAAAATAGAAAGTAAATCTCGATGTACCATATCAGGTAGTTTCTTTTGATTTTTGTAATGAGCAGTAATAACCTCAATATACCATTCCTTACCAAGAGCTAATAAAAATTCATCATATTGTAAAGGATATAATGTATGATAATCTACTTCCTTTATCTCATTTTCTGTCAACATATCATAGCTAGAAATAAAAATCCAATATAACTCGTTTTTATTTTTTTGTTTTATAAAATGTAATAATTTTGAAACAAGTCCTTTACATAAGTGAACTTCATCAAAAATAAGAAGAATTGTATCTATATATGCTTCTGGAAATTCAAAATAATTTGCTAAAGCAGAAAATATTTGTGTCTCCGATTGTTGTTCTAATAAAAGTATCAATTCTTTATTATGTTCAAAACTAATATATAAATAAGAGTCAAAAAAAGACCGAGCAAAATCACATGACAAATAGGTTTTCCCAACTCCTTTTATTCCAGTAAGATAAAAAGGCTTTCTATTTTTGCTATTTTTCCAAGCTTGGAGCATAAGAGTCATATTTCGTTTCATGAATTTATTCCTTTTTGTTTTAGCTTTTGAATAAGTGTTAGAAAATATTCAGGAGTAGGTGCTTCAAATTCCATATATTTTTTTGTTGTTGGATGAATAAATCCAAGTATTTTAGCATGAAGTGTTTGACCTTCTAAGCCAAAAATATCTTTATTTGAACCATATACCGTATCTCCAAGCAATGGATGATGAATACTTGACATATGAACACGAATTTGATGTGTGCGTCCTGTTTCTAAACGGCATTCTACATGAGCATAACTCGTTCCAAAGTTTTCAATAACTTTATAATTAGTAATCGCATTTTTTCCATTTTTATAGTTAATTGCCATTTTAGTACGTTCTGAAGGATGCCGTCCAATAGGTCCTTCTATCCGTCCTTCTAAGTCTTTAAATGCTTGATATACAATCGCTTCATAACGTCTTATAATAGAATGTTCTTTTAATTGAGCTGCAATCATTTGATGGGAATAATCATTTTTACAAACTACCAATGCACCTGTTGTATCTTTATCAATACGATGAACAATACCTGGTCGCATAATTCCATTGATACCTGATAAACTGTCTTTACAATGATACAGCAGTGCATTAACCAGTGTACCTGAATAATGCCCTGCTGCTGGGTGTACTACCATGTTTTTTGGCTTATTGACTACGATTACATCCGCATCTTCATATAGAATATCTAATGGAATATCTTCTGGTAAAAGTTTTAATGTTTCTGGCTCTGGCAATCTTACTTCTATTTCTTGTCCTATTGATACTTTAAAATTAGCCTTTAATGTTTTTCCAGCCAAAGTGACAAGTCCATCAGAAATTAGTTTTTGAATGTAAGTTCTAGATAAATCAGAAAGATACGAAGATAATACTTTATCTAATCGAATATCTTCAAAATCCTCTTCTATTTCAATTTTCATCAGAGTCTGTTGCATGAGAAGTATCCTTTCTTTGTAACGATAAAAAAGTAAACTCATCTTCTCTATAACGTGTAAATACAAGAAAGAGAGTTAAAAATGCACATATTGTAATATAGCAATCTGCAATATTAAAAATTGGAAAGTTAATCAATTCAAAATATAAAAAGTCTGTTACATATCCAAGGAATAAACGGTCTATTGTATTTCCAATTGCCCCTGCCATTATAAACACTAAAATCCAAATCAAAGGTTGATAAAATGCTATTTTGGGAATTCGTATATAAGCAAAAATCAATACAATAAACAATACAATAGAAACAAGCAATAAAAAGTCTACTTTTCCTTGTAAGATTCCCCAAACAGAACCTCTATTTTCATGATAATGAAAAGAAAAAATCCCTTCTAATACAGCCATTGGTTGCTCTTTCAAATGCAATCTTGCAAAATATTTTGTTATTTGGTCAAAGGCAACTAAGAAAAAACAAATGATTACATGTAATATATAGGAACTCTTTTTCATACAAAGCAACCTTCTTTCAAATAATTTATTGCTTGATTCATTTCTTCATAAGAAACATCTGTTGTAATATAAGCCAAACCAAGCTCCTTTAAAAGAATAAAGCGTAATTTTTTTCCGTCTTTCTTTTTATCATGCAAGCAATTGTCAAGTACCATTTCATTATTCAATTCCGAAAAACGAATCGGAAGCTCATAAGAACGAAGAATTTCCTCCATTGTCTGAAGTTCTTTGTTAGAAATATGTCCTTTTTTCATAGAAATAAATCCTGCTGCCACCATACCAAGAGCTACACATTCTCCATGTAACAAAGAAAAATTCAAAGATTTCTCAATGGCATGACCAATGGTGTGCCCAAAATTAAGTAATGCACGTTCCCCTTTTTCTTTTGGGTCAGCTTCTACTACTTCTTTTTTGATACACTGACTACGATATATCATTTCTTTTATTGTTTTAGCTTCTAAATTCAAAATTTCTGATTTATTTTGTTGCAACCATTCATAATAAGTAATATCTTTTATTAATCCATGTTTTAAAATTTCCCCCATACCAGAAGCTCGTTGTCTTTTATCTAACGTAGTAAGTACAGAAGTATTGACATAAACCAAAGATGGTTGATAAAAAGCACCTACCATATTTTTATATCCCTTAAAGTCTACCCCTGTTTTACCACCAATACTAGAGTCTACCATAGAGAGTAAGGTAGTAGGAATTTGAATAAAGCGAATCCCTCTTAAATAAGTGGCAGCAGCATAACCTGTCATATCTCCAGTAACACCACCACCTAATGCAATCAAAACATCCGAACGGTCAAATTGATGCAAAATCAAAAACTCATATAATTGTTCTATTACTTCTAATGTTTTGTGTTCTTCTCCTGACGGAAATACAAAGCGTTTCACAAAAGTACAACCATTTTGTTCAAGTAATTGTTGCACTTCCATTCCGTACAAATTGTCTACTATAGAATCTGTCACAATACATAATCGCTTTTGTTCTATACCAAGAGTTTGTATTGCTGTATATAATGCATCAAAAGAATAATGTAATTCAATTTGATAACAAAATTCGTTATTATAATATACTGGTAAACTATCTGATTTCATAAAGAAAAGCCTTTCTGTTATGTAATTATTTTAATTCAGAAGCAACATTAGTAAAATTAATATCAATTTTTGGTAAATCTTGTTCTGTTACTTCTTCTTGTTGTCTTACATTTTGACTTTTTTGTTCTTCTTCTATTTTTGGAGTTTCCATAATACTAATCTGAAAACTTTCCGTTTCTAATAGTTCAATCTGTGCTGCTGCCAGATTTTTAAATTGCAATTTATATTTTTCATACTGTTGTAATAACTGTACTGTTTTATGGTGAAGTAACTCAAATTCTCGTCTAGCATCTCCAATTAAAATTTCAGCTTTTGTCATTGCTTCTTTTTCAATTGCATGAGCATTTTTTAAAGCAGCTTCTTGAGTATCTTCTGCTGTCTTTTGTGCTAAAATCAATGCCTTTTGCATTGTTTTTTCAATCGTTTTATAGTTTTGCACCGCTTCATTTAATACATTGACTTTATCCATCAATTCTACTCTTTCACGGTATAATAATTCATAACTATCCGCAACTTCCTTCATAAAAGAATCTACTTCTTTTTTATCATATCCTAAGCCGCCTGACTTAAATACTTTATTCTGTATTTCTACAGGTGTTAACATCCGTTCTTTCCTCCTTATGAAACATATTTATTGATTGTAACAACAATTCGTCCTTTTTTCGTTGTATTTTTAATTTCTTTTATAGCAAAACGCCCTTTTCCACGGACAGAAACGATATCTCCTTCTTCCAATTGAGTTCCTGCCTTTGTCACTAACTTGCCATTGACATAAGTCTTTTCTGCTTCAATATAAGAAGTAATAGAACTTCTAGAAGTTTGAAAAGCAACGGAAAGAAATGCATCTAACCGCAAGGATGCCACTGTATTTGTAATTTCCTGAAATACAGGATTTAATAATTCTTCTTCAGGTGTTATTATTTCGCAATGTACAAACGTATGTTTTACAGTGCATAATTCTCTACAAAGAAAGTCAGCAATAGTATCTAAGCAAAAGACATATGCTTTTTTTTCCTTAACATAAATATCTCCTATTTTGCTTCGAGTGATTCCAAGATGGAGTAACGCACCAAGATAATCCCTGTGTGTTAATGGTTCACTGTATTTGATATTAAAAGGAGAAATACAAATACATACAATAGGAAAATATTCTGCTACCTCTTTTTTTTGAAAATGAGCAACTCTATCTCTTCCATCAAAAGAAATACAGAATCGTTCTGCTTCTTTTGTTCCTCCATAACAAGAATAGGTGACTGTTGGAAATTCTTTTATAGAACTATAAAACAAATTTTGCTCAGCTAGCCCAAGAAAATCGGTATAAGTCACAATTTCTTTTTCATATGCCAGCTGAGCGGATTCCAAAATTCTTTTTTTGATAATCAATAACTCTTTCTCTAGATTCATATTAATTTTTTACCAGTTCTGGAATTTTAAAACCAGTATTTTCAGAAAGCATATTAAAATAGTCACCACTAATATCTACTTTTTCAGGAGAAATGCAAAAAATACGTCCTGAAATTTGATGGATTTTTGCATCTAAAGCATATATTGCACCTGCAATAAAATCCATCATTTTTTGAGCAAGCTCATGGTCTAATCGTTCTAAATTGATAATAATCGCATGTTCTTCTTTCAATAAATCACAAATTTCTTGTGCATCATCAAAAGAAGTAGGACGTTTGATAATTACTTCTAAACCATGAGAAGCGGAACGCATTGGTACTACTTGACGTTCCTGCGTTTGACGCGTAACTTTTTTGGGAGGTTCATATGTGTCTTCCTCCTCATAAGCTGGTTGTAGTTGTTTTGTTTGAACCGTACGAATCGGTCTTGTTGTTTCAAAGCGTTTTGGAGGTTGGGAAGACTGAGGTTCTCTAGCAGCTGCTACCGTTTCACGACTTTTAGAAACTTCACGGGTTCTGACTTCGCGAGTTCTTGCTACAGGCTCATTGTCCTCAAAATCATCCAAATCATCTTCTTCGTCTGTTAATCTTAAAGAATCTAAAATATTTTGTATCAATTTTCCCACGTTTTTTTACCTAATTATCCGTTACGGATATACCCTTTCACCAAATATTCCTGTTCCAATTCTTACCATAGTTGCACCCTCTTCGATTGCCACTTCATAATCAGAAGACATTCCCATGGACAAAATATCCATAGAAACATTATCAATGTTTTTAGAACTTATGTCAATAAGTAATTGTTTCATTTTTCTAAAATAAATTCGATTTTCTTCGGCATTTTCTGTATATGGTGCAACTGTCATAAGACCTTGAAGACAAAGATGAGGTAGTTTAGAAATTCTCATGACAGCATCTACCACTTCGTCTTCTAAAAATCCGTGTTTTGAAGTCTCTTTTGCAATATTGACTTCTAATAAAATATTTGTTTTTAATCCTTTTTTCTCTGATTCTTTTTCTATGGCAGTAGCTAAAGAAAGAGAATCTACGGAGTGAATCAGGCAAGCTGTTCCTACAACATATTTAATTTTATTAGTTTGTAATGTGCCTATCATATGCCAATGAATTGAAGTATCTGATAATTGTCTTGCTTTATCTCGCAATTCCTGTGGCTTATTCTCTCCAAATTCTCTCATGCCTGCATTATAGGCTTCTTGAATCATTTCTAAAGGTTTTGTTTTGCTAACTGAAATCAATGTTATTTCTGATATAGAACGCCCAACACGATTACAAGCGTTGGATATCCGTTCTTTTACTTCTTTGATATTTTCAACTATCATATTTCACTTCCTTATCTTAGTTTATAGTAGAACAACTATTCAAAAATTGCTTATAACATAACCTAATAAATAACGGCATCTTCTATAACAGAGGCAGCATTTAATGCAATATGGTCATAAGCAGATAATCCAGAAATAGAGTTTTTCTTTACAATAGAATATCCGTTTTCTGTATTTAAACGTTCCACCCGTTTAAATACCGCATAACCTTTATTTATATTATAAGCTCCTTCTAATTTATTGACAAACGTATATAACATAACACGATTTGCTTGGTCTGCAGTTGCAATATAAGTTTCTTTTACAAAATCGGCACAATCAACATAAAGGAATCCATCACTAGAATAAAATATTGTTATTTCTTGAAAAACATATTCTGTTGCTCCAGTATCT
>CALAEX010000179.1 GCA_937891165.1 uncultured Lachnospiraceae bacterium
GAGAGTTAGGAAATCGTGCAGACCGTTGGTGGTTTATTCAAGAAATGCAGACAAAAAAACCATTTGTATCAAAGTCATATTATACTTTGTCCACAAATGAAGCAGTTACTTCGATTGTATTTCCTGTCTTTGGAGATAACAACGAATTAACAGGAATTTTAGCAGCTGATTTTAGTTTGTCTAAACTTCAGGATATTATAAAGCAATATAATACAGAAGATATGTACACAATTGTTATTGATGGAGAAGGAAATGTGATTGCACATACAGATGAAAAACAAGTGCAACAAATTTATAACTATAAAAAAGAAACAAAATCAATTATTAATAATGATATTACAACAGAAGTTCCTGTGGAATTACCCGATGGTTTAAAAGAATTAGCAACCGCTCTATTAAATGGGGAAACAGGTACAGCAGAACTAAAAAATATACAAGGAAAAAATGCAATTTATAGTTATATGCCAGTAGAACTTCCTGGGGATTCTGATGATTGGGGTGTTATTACAGTAGCTTTAACATCCGCTGTTTATGCAAATACCTATCGATTAATTTATACAACGTTGGCATTGACTGTTTTGATGGTAGTATTAGTCATTGTTTTTGCAATTACATTTGCAAAAAATTTAACACAACCACTTCAAAAGTTATCTAATGTAGCGGAACAGATTGCACAGGGAGATTTAAATGTTGCAATAACAACTGATGCTGATGATGAAATAGGAGATGTTTCAAAAGCATTAGGTAAGACTGTAGTTAGATTAAAATCTTATATCAATTATATTGATGAAATTACACAAGTGCTCAACCAAGTATCAAAAGGAAATCTTTGTTTTGAATTACATTATGATTATGCAGGAGAATTTTATAAAGTAAAAGAGGCATTATTTAATGTTCGTTCTACATTAAATGAAACAATTGCAGAAATGAAAACAGTTGCTCAAGTGGTGAATAGTGAAAGTGCTATTTTATCGGATGGTTCTAGAACATTAGCACAAGGTACGACACAACAAGCAACTTCTGTAGAAGAACTTTCTGCAAGTATTGCTCAGATTTCAGAACATGTAAAAGTGACAGCACAGAATGCACAAAATGCAGAACAACTTTCTGTACAGGCACAGGAAATGGCGAATAAGGGAAATGAGCAAATGAGAAATATGGTAGTAGCAATGGAAGATATTTCAGAAAGCTCGGAGGAGATTAGTAAAATTATTCAAAGCATTCAATCTATTGCTTCACAGACGAATTTATTAGCATTAAATGTAGCAATTGAAGCAGCCAGAGCAGGAGAAGCAGGAAGAGGATTTGCAGTTATTGCAGATGAAGTTCGTAACTTAGCTCAAAAATCTGCGGAAGCTGCGAAAAGCAGTGCACAACTGATTGAACGTTCCATGCAAAATGTGAAAAAAGGAACAGAGTTGGCAAGTGATATGGCGAAAAGTTTGCAAACCATTGTGGATGGAAGTAATCAGACATTACAATTAGTAGGAGAAATTGCCATTGCTAGTAAAGAACAATCTGCTTCGATTGAACAAGTAACGATAGGTATAGAACAAGTAGCAGAAGTTGTTCAAACAACATCAGATACAGCAGAAGAAAGTGCAAATACAAGTGGTGAATTAGCAATGCAGGCAGAGAAGTTAAAAGAAATGGTGGAACAGTTTACACTAAATACATAGTAAATAGAATTATTATTTGAAGTGGGATATCTTTTTGGTATCCCACTTTTTATGATTTACTGAAAATCGTTACTATTCAGCCTATTATTAAAAAGCCTACTTTTCTTGGTATCTTCTAGGACACGCTCTCGCTCGTAGCGAAACGGAGCAGTACTAGGCTCGAAAAAACCTCGCCAAGGACTGCCGTTTCTAAACGGTCCTTACCAGATACCAAGAAAAGTAAGGCTTTTGCTTAATATTTTACTTTAGGGCTGAATAGTAACTAAAAATCTGACACTTGGCTAATAATATATTGCGAAAATAGTCAAAATATGTTACTACAGCATAAAGCAATCGTGTTACAGGGTGTGTTGACCTCCATTTTTTTAGGATGGAGGTGGTGCGTATGAAGAACAATTATAGTTTTAATGACTTAATGCAGTTCGGATTATTTTTAATTGCACTATTGACCTTCGTTTATTTGATTAGTTACTAGTACATTATAAAAATAGCAAAACCATCCCTGAAACTTTGGCCAGTAGCAGGATGGTTTTGCTATTCTCATATAGGTCAACCACTTTGTTGGCGGTTGCTTTTGTGTCATTAGTTTATATAATGATAATAACATAAATCTCAAAAAAATGCAAAACAAATTTTGACTATATGAGAGCATAGTTTTTATTTTTTTAGAAAAACTTTTTGGCATTAACGTATAAAAATGATAAATTATCAGAATAATTAATAAGTATTCATTACTTCACTTAAAATAGAAAATGGCAATGGTCCAGTTTCTAGTAAAAATTCATGAAATTTGTAGTCATTGTAAGCATCTCCCCATAGTTCTTTCGCTTCTTTTTGTAGTTCCATAAATTCTAAATATCCAATCGCATAGGGAAGGTAAGCTCCGGGTTCAGAAAGCAGAGTTTCATAAATAATTTCAACACTTTCTTCAGGGAATCCGTAAGTAGTAAGAAATGTGGATAATTGTTCAGGAGTATACCCATCATAGTGAATAAAAATATCAGATAGAGCATATAAACAAAGCGTTGCCACTTGATCAGCTTGTAAAAAGGAAATCAAAGGTTCAGAAAAGTTCGCATAGTTATAACTATAAGTTTCAACATAAGTAGCCCAACCTTCTTCATAGCCAGAAGGGGAAAGCAAGTACCGAAGGGGATGAATTTCACTAGAAAGTGTGGCTACGGTTTGGTACAAGTGTCCAGGATATCCTTCATGGGCAATTGTTGGAAAAATAGTATCTAGGTCATAGAGTGGATGTTGATTGATATAAATAACACCTGCGGTATAGTTATCGATTGGTGGCACAAGGTACATCGCAGGGCTTACATAATCTTCTAATGATTTTGGAATATATTTGATGTTATAGTCACCACAATCTACAAAAGGAAAGTCTTTTTTCGAGTGTTCTTCGATATAGTGGATAATTTTTTCTGGGTCAGTTTCTGGAAAATCAGGTTCAAGAGCATGATTATAAACGGTTTGGTCTATTGTAAGAGCAGCGGCCATTTCTTTACAACCAGCACTAATTGCATCTAGGAGCAGTTGTTTGAGTTCTTCCATGCTTCTATCAGAACCTGTATTATACGCAGTTAATAGAGCATAATATTCTTTTCCACCTTCAAAATAATAGAGTCCGTAGTCATTTGTTCCAGTACCAAGACATTCTATCAGTGTATCTATCAATAAATCATAGGCAGGAAATACATAAGTATAGAGAGCAGATTGATTTCTAGATAAAAAATCGGCTTGTTCGGTAGCCGTTAAAGAAAGGGTTTCTAATCGTTCTTTAAATGTACTGACTAAAAAATTATCATCAGGATTTTTACAAAAATCTTCACATTGGGCAATAATTTCTCTTGCTGTGTCATCATTCATAAAATATCCAGCCGTACTTTTTTCTTTTTGAAATTCCGCAATTTCCTTAAAATAATCATAAACGCAAGGAAGTAGATTTAAATACTGTTCTACATCTTGTTTGGAATTAAAACGATACTCTGCTAAAAGAATAGGAAGTTGTGCTTGATAACCAGTCGTTGGACCAAGTAATTCCGAAAGGTAAGAAGAAAAATTTGCTTGCATCATTAAATTTAAATGACGTTCTAACACTTGAAATGTGAGAGCATTTTCTTTGGAAAGTGTGGATATATCATAAGCAGAAAGCTGTTCATATAAATCGACTGCATTTTCATCAAAAGAGACGGCATCTGTAACCGAACCAAGCGTAATCGGATAATTAGAAACACCATAATTTTCTGGATTCGATAACGAATAATGTAAAGAAATCGTATCTGATGCAATTTCTTCTATAAATATATGATTTGTAAATTCCTCAAAGGTTGGAGTAGGTGTTGGAATATCCGAAATATAACTAGTATTAGGGGTATTTTTGTCTGTAGAAGAACAGCCACTTAGGAGTAAAAAACAAAAAACTATACTATGTAAAAAAAATTGGCATTTTTTCATATAAATTCGTCCTTTCTTAAAGAGTTTTTATCATAAATATTCATGATAAAATAAGTATATGAAAATGAAAAAAATTTATTCTTTTCTAATACAAGGATAGTACAAACTTGCACTTTCGCAGGTTAAGAATTTTCATATATTTGCCGAAATACTATATAAGTCAAAAATAATAGTAATATTTAACTAGGAAGAGTATCTTTGGCAAAAGCCTTGTGCTTCTTTGTATCTGCCAAGAACCGTTTAGAAACGGCAGTCCTTGGCGAGGTTTTTTCGAGCCTAGTACTGCTCCGTTTCGCTACGAGCGAGAGCGTGTCCTAGAAGATACAAAGAAGCACAAGGCTATTTTAAGACAAATATAGGGAGAATAGTATGAGCATATTAAATGCCCTTGCGGCTTATGGAGTACAGCAAAAGCAATCAAATGAAGCAACAAAATCAGCAAGTAGTACCGATGCTACAGCAAAGACAAGTGCTTCTGCGATTACAGAGGCAACTGTATATACCGAAACAAAAGAGTTAAAATCAGAGCAAACCTCAGATGTTTATTCTAAAAATGGAATAGAACAAGAAGAAGTAACACAAGAAAAGACCTCCAAACAAGAAGGTACAGAGGCAGAGCAAAATCAGGCACGTTTAAATAATGTATCAAGTCGTATGACAGAAGAAGACATGGCAATGCTTCAAAAAGAAGGATTTCCTATCGAGGAAATGACCGTAGAGCAGTTAGAAGTAGCTATGGAGCGAATGAAATTGCAAAAAGAGTTACAACAAGGTGCAATCGAGCATCAAGTAGAGCAAATACAAAGTGATAGAGATTTAGTAATTCAGCAAGCAATAAAATTATTAGCAGGGAATCCAAAGGCAGAAAAAATAGCAGAAAAATTGATGAAAGCGAATATTCCTGTCACAAAAGCAAACTTAGAAAAAGTAGCTGTTGCTATTGAGAAAGTTTCAACAGGTGTAAAATTATCTCCGATTGAGTGTGAATATATGGTGCGAAACAAATTGACACCAACACTAGAAAATGTAGCAATGGCAAAGAGTGCGGCACAAACATATTCTAGAAAAGAGCATCCTTTGACAAAAGAAGCGTGGGAGCAGTTAGAACCAAAAGTAACGTATTTATTATTCCAAGCAGGTCTTAGAGCAAATACGGATATGATAAATGCGGCACAGACATTTATTAAGAAAGATATTCCTTTAACTGTGGAAAACTTAAAGTCTTATAGCTTGCTTGCGGGGATAAAATTGTCCGAAGATGATTTATTGACGAAAGCAGTAGATGCGATTAGTGTAGGGCAAGACCCTAAAAATACGAATTTACTTTCCAATACCGCAAGAGAAGTTCGTCAGATTTTAAGAAAGACAAATGAAGTAACAGGTAAGGCGGTAGATTATGCGGCTGCTAGAAAGACAATGGAACAGCCGGGAGTGAGTGGCGATAAAGTAGAGCTTTCGTTAGCAGATTTACATGAAGCACAAGAGTTAGTAAATAACAATAGTAAAAGTGTAGACAATTATTTAAGAGATTTAGCGGATTCTGGTCCAGCACAAGCAGCAGCGATTCGTGCTAGAAGACAGTTAGAGGAAATCCGTGCTCAAATGACATACGAGGCAGGCTATCGTTTAGCAAAAGAAGGTATTCGTATTGATACGGTTAGCATGGATAAGTTGTTAGACAACTTGCGTACCCTAGAAGCACGTTTCTTCTCCAGTTTCTTTACACAGGCAGGAATAGCGGCAAGTGCGGAAGGTATGGAGCTTTTAAAAGATACAAGCAGAAAGTTAGAAGAATTAAAAAATATGCCAGCAACCTTGATTGTAGATACAGTCAATACAGGAAGCACAATTACATTAGACGAATTACATCAAACTGGAATTTCCAATATGACATTACGTCGTTATCAGGAAAACTATGAAACGGTCATGACTTCACCAAATAAAAAAGTTGGTGACAATCTTCAGAAGGCATTTGCAAATAATGACCACTTGTTGCAGAGCATTGGAATGGAATTAAACCATGAAAATCGTAGAGCAGTGCGAATGCTTGGTTATAGTTCTATGGAAGTGACAAGAGAAAATATAGAAAAAGTAAGAGAATACGATAATCAATTACAACACGTATTAAAAGAATTGCATCCGGCAGTAACGGTGCGTATGATTCGAGATGGTATCAATCCATTAGAGCAATCCATTGAAGAGTTAAGAACAAAAATAGCAGAAATTAAAGAACAAGAAGGTATTACAACCGAAGATAATTATAGTATTTTCTTGATTAATTTGGATAAAAAGAAGGAAATTACACCAGAAGAGCGACAAGCGTATATGGATGTATATCGAACCTTACATCAACTTGGTGGTTCAGAAGAAGAAGCCATTGGAACGGTATATCGTAATGGACAGGAATTGACTTTGCAAAATCTTTTAACGGCGGTTCGTAGTGGAAAAGCACAAGGGATGAATACGTTAATCAATGATGCATTCGTGGCAGCAGCAAAAACTCCTCATGGACAGGGTGTAACCAATCAGCAAGTAACAGATGGTTTAATAGCAAAAGCAGGAAAAAATGCAGAAATAGTAAATAAATTAGCAGAACAGGTCGATAATACCATCAGTGAGCTTTCTAACGATACTTCAGAAGTGGCTAAGGAACAATTGACAACGGTTCGTGGTCTTGCGGCAAATGGTCAAAATGCGACAAGATTTTTAGAGGATTATAATATTTTAACAACGGTAGAAAATGTAGAAGCGGCAAAAAATCTTTTGGCAAGTGATATGACTATTTTTAAAGATTGGAAACGGTTTAAATTGATGGATTCGGGAGAAGAACCAATTTTGCCAGACTTTACAGAATTTATGGAAGATAAAGAAACGATGCAGGCGGCATATCAATCCTTTATGAGCCAAAGCAAGGAAATGAAGTCAAGATTGATGCGTGACCCAATTATGACAAAGCAAGACTCGAAAGCGATTAAAAAAATGGAAGTTGGTATTCGTTTTATGAATCGTTTAAGTAAACGAGAATTTTATCAGATTCCAGTGGATACAGGTCGAGATATTGTAAACATGAATGTAACTATTATGAATAAAGGTGATGATAGAGCAAAACTTTTAGTTGATATTCCTACAGAAAATTTAGGAAAAATTTCATGTGAAGCCACAATACAAGATAATAAAATGAAATGTTTCATTACCAGTGATACTAGGGAAGGTACACAGGCATTGAAAGACCGACAATTGAATTTGACAGCAATTCTTTCACAAAATCGAATTCAAATCGGTTCTATCTATTATGGAACGGAAGAAGTAGCACAAGGGACTTATTCTTACCAAACAGATGGCATGTATAAAGATGCACAAGGAAGTGAAGAAATAGGGTCTGAGAACAATCAGTTGTATCGAATTGCACGGTCTTTAGTAGTACATGTGCGTAATGCAGATGAAGATTTTATGTATGCATAATGAGTATAGCATATACTTCTTTGTATCTGTAAGAATACGCTTTCGCTCGTGGCGAAACGTAGCAGTACTTTTATAATTATGTAGTGGTGTAAGGATGGAGGAAGGATAGGAAATGAGAATTAATCATAATATTTCAGCGTTAAATACAAATAATTTGTTAGGAAAAAATGATACCGCATTGGGAAGAAGTTTGGAGAGACTTTCTTCTGGTTATCGTATCAATCGTGCGGCAGATGATGCGGCAGGTATGGCAATCTCTCAGAAGATGAAAACACAGATTGCAGGTTTAAATCAGGCATCCAGAAATGCTTCCGATGGTATTTCTATTATTCAAACGGCAGAAGGTGCTTTGATTGAAGTAGAAGAAATGTTACAGAGAATGAGAGAATTGTCCGTGCAGGCAGCCAATGGTACTTCTACGGATGAAGACCGTGCTCAGTTACAGGCAGAAATAGAGCAGTTAAATGATGAAATCAATCGTATTTCAGAAACAACAGAATTTAATACAAAGAAATTATTGGATGGAACATTAGACCGTCGTTCTTATTCTAGTAGTCCAAGTGTAGAATTAATTTCTTTGTCAGATGCTGTCAATGTGAGAGATTATAAATTTAATACAAATACGGCAGCAGAAACGGCTCTTTTAAGAGGGGAAAGTGGAATAACTGCAACGACTGTTCCAGAGAGTGAAACAACTAGTGAATATAAGATTACAGTAAATAGTCAAGATATTACAATTCCTGCTGGTGCTTCTTTGGAAGATGCTTTGTCTGAATTAAATGCTGTTTGTGGAAAAATGGGAATTGATGTATCTTTTGCAAAAGAAGTAGAGGATGAACAAGGAAATAAAAGTTATGAAGAGATTTCTGTAGCAGATGCGGGTGTAGGTAGCTTTTTAGTATTTGAAACAAAAGATTCTGGTGTTGATGCAGAGATTAAAGTATATGCAGATGAAGAATTATCTAAAATGCTTGGTTTGTCTACGACAGGTTCTTTTGCACAAGGAAAAGATGCTACGGTGACACTAAATAGAACAGATGAAGGTGGATTTACTAACACAGCAACCGTTAGTGTGGATGGAGATTATATTACCGTAAGAGACCGTGATGATTTTGAAATGGTATTTAAAGTATCAGCAGCAGTGGCAGATGAAGTTACAGTAACTGTCTTAGATGTTGGTCCAATGACATTACAGATTGGTGCAAATGAAAATCAAACGGTAGAAGTACGTGTTCCAAGAGTAGATACTACTACATTAAATATTGATATATTAAATATCGGAACACAAGAAGGAGCACAACAAGCAATTGAGGTATTTGATAATGCAATCAATCAAGTATCAGAAATTCGTTCGAAACTTGGTGCTTATCAGAATCGTTTGGACCATGCAATTAATAGTTTAGATGTTTCAGCAGAGAATTTAACAGAAGCATTATCTCGTATTAAAGATACTGATATGGCAGAAGAAATGGCTACTTATACACAAAATCAAGTATTGACACAGGCTGCAACTTCGATGCTTGCACAGGCAAATGAACGTCCACAGAATATTTTAAGTTTATTACAAAGCTAGTATTATTTTTTTAAATATGTTATAATACCGTTGGGTATGAAGGAGATATTGAAAAATAGCATTATTATAGGTTGAAAATCTTGTTTTTTGATATCTGGCAAGGACCGTTTAGAAACGGCAGTCCTTGGCGAGGTCTTTTCGAGCCTAGTACTGTTCCGTTTCGCTACAAGCGAAAGCGTGTCCTAGAAGATATCAAAAAACAAGATTTTTATTCATTTTGTAACATTTTTTTGATAAAAGGTTTGGAAAAAAAGAATAGGAGTGTTGTTTCACATGACACAGGAACAGATTCGGACATATACGCTTAGAGTGTCTCAAGCATCGCCAAGGGAATTGGTAGTCATTATGTATGATATTATTTTAGATGACATACAAAATGCAAGAGAAGCAAAAGCTTTTCAAAACCAAAAACAGTATCAAGCAGATTTGACACACGCAGGTCGATTTTTAAATGAATTGATGGAATCTTTGGATTTTTCTGTTGGAATTTCCTATCAGTTGATGAGTCTTTATATTTATGTGAATAAGATGTTAGCAAGAGCAAGAGTGAGTGGAAATATTGAGCCATTAAATGATGTGGAAATGGTCATTGGAAAACTTCGAGCAGGATTTGATGGTATTAAAGACCAAGATAAAACAGGTGCTGTTATGCAAAATGTACAGCAAGTTTATGCAGGATTGACCTATGGAAAAGGAAAGTTAAACGAAGCCTATTTTAATTTACAAGATTATAATCGTGGGTTTAAGGCTTAAAAAGATGTTTCAAAGTCTGTTAAAGAAGACTTTTTAACGATAAACAAAAGGAAAGGTTTGGAAAAAAACATGGAAAAGAAGAAAGCAGGTTTACTGAAGCGAGGTGCTGGTATTTTAATGCCAATTACTTCACTTCCAAGTCCATACGGAATTGGTACATTAGGAAAGGCAGCTTTCCGTTTTGCTGATTTTGTAAAAGAAACAGGAGGTAGATATTGGCAGGTACTTCCGATTGGACCAACCAGCTATGGAGATAGTCCATATCAGTCTTTTTCTGCGTTTGCTGGAAATCCATATTTTATTGACTTGGATATCTTAGTGGAAGAAGGATTACTTGAGCAGAAAGAATTAAAAGAAAGAACATGGAGCGAAGAGTCAGCAAAAGTAGATTATGGTTTAATCTATGGAAATCGTTTTCCTGTGCTTCGTTTAGCATATGCAAGAAGTGCTCATGAAGAAACAAAAGAATTTAAAAAGTTTGAAAAAGAAAATGCTTATTGGCTTTCCGATTATTCTCTTTATATGGCATTAAAAGGAGAATTTAAAGGAAAGTCTTGGACAGAGTGGGATGATGATATTCGTCTTCGTAAACCAGAAGCAGTGAGTCGTTATGAAAAGAAGTTAAAACAAGAAATCGGATTTTGGAAATTCTGTCAGTATAAATTTGATGAACAGTGGAAGAATTTGAAAGCCTACGTTAATGAGCTTGGTATTGAACTCATTGGTGATATTCCTTTATATGTAGCAATGGATAGTTGTGATGTTTGGGTGCACAGCGATGTGTTTGAATTAGATGAGGATTTAAGAGAAATCAATATCGCAGGAGTTCCACCAGATTTATTTTCTGAAACAGGACAGCGTTGGGGTAATCCATTATATCGTTGGGACGTGATGGAAAAAGACGATTTCCATTGGTGGAAACAGCGTATGTTGTTCTCTTCCTATCATTATGATGTGATTCGTATTGACCACTTTATTGGTATTGTAAATTATTATTCCATTCCAGCAGAAGCAGAAACAGCGATGGAAGGTGAGTGGAAGAAAGGTCCGGGCAAGAAGTTGACCGATATGATTAATCGTACTGTTGGAAATGCAAAGATTATTGCAGAAGATTTGGGTGTACTTACTCAGCCAGTCATTGATTTAATTGAAGCAAATAATTATCCAGGAATGAAGATTCTAGAATTTGCTTTGGATATCAATCCAGATAATACATACTTGCCACATAATTTTACAACAGATAATTCCATTATTTATCTTGGAACACATGACAATGAAACATTGGTTGGAGCTCTTTCTGGAATTGATGAGGCAGGTCAGTGGAGAATTGCAGAATATTATGACGCTCAAAATCCATATGATATTCCAAGAGCAATGATTAAACGTGTTTATGCTTCTAATTGCCGTGTTGCTATTTTCCAAATGCAGGATTTATTGTATTTAGATAATTCCGCAAGAATGAATGCACCATCAAGTATCGGTGAAAACTGGAGATGGAGATTGTTAGAAGAACAATATCAAAAGGTAGATACTAAGTATTATAAGCATTTAGCAGAAATTTATTATAGAATTAATAATGATGAGGAAGATGAGGAAGAAGAATAAATCATTTTTCGCATACTTAATAAAGGGAAAAAAGGGGCTGTTCTGAAGTGAGTTTTCAGAACAGCTTCTTTTTTGTGGAAATTTTACTTTTATATGTCTATTTCTGATAGGCTTTTTTTTGTTTCCGCTTCTACCGATTTTAATAATTTTAATAAGTACTTGTATCGTTCTTGAATGGAATTGATATGATAAATGCTACTACTGATTAAATCGGGGTCTACAACATTTTCAAAGTGAGAGTAGGCAGTTTCTAATTCTAATTTTGTTAAATTAATTTCTTCAATCAAAATATCAGTAGCTCTTGGTTTCGGAGTTTTCTTTTTGAATAAATGCATAAAATTCCTCTCTTTTTATTTTCGTTTTTTAAAGTATAGTCGGTGTTTTTTTAGTTTATACATTAATTCTAATAATCTATAAATCTAAGCATATTTCAGATTTGTACAGAATATAAAATAATAGATGGATAAATTTAGGAGGGCTATTGTGGAAAAAAAGTGGACAGATAAGATGGTAGATATGATATTTCGTGGAGTACTTGGTTTAGTGCTTGTTTATATTTTGCAAATTGTTTGTACACATCAAAATTTACCTATCTTGGCAGGAGTAAATTTAGGGGTATTTTCTTTGATAGCAATGCTTGGAATCCCTGGATTTGTGCTTGTATTTGCAATAGGATTGATAGGAATTTATTAAAAAATATTAGACAAGTTTCACAAACTTTCATAGATAAAATTGTGAAAAAGTACAGAAAATAAATGTAACTATTTGGAAATAACAAAGCGACAAATTAACTAAATCTTAATTGAAGAATTTGTAGAAACTTCTGAAAATGGAAAAAAGAAGTCTAAAATGTTGACAAGAAACGACAAAATGCGTAAGATGGTAGTACAAGTTCTGATGTAGTTTCGGTAGCTACGAAACAACTTCTATATTCCAAGTTATTCTTGTGAGTAATTCACACAATTCCAAACCAAAGAAAATAAAAAAAGGAGTGATGCTTTGGAAAAAATCATCGGTATTTTCGATGAGCAAATAAACTATGCAGAGCGTTTTAAAAATTATATCAATACGAAGAAAGAAATCGGTTGTTTTGCTGTTGTATTTGGACAAGAGAAGGAACTTCTTGATTTTTTAGAGAAAAAGAAATTAAGTTGTCTAATTGTAGGAGAAGAACGATTACAACAAGTAGAAAGCATCTTAGAACAAGTATCGTATGAAATAAAAATTTGGGTATTCACGGAGGATTTATCTACAGTAGTACAAAAAGAAATGTATCCTAGGGTATTTCGTTATCAAAAAGCAAAAGACATTCTTCGACAAATTCTTTTATGTGAAGTAGAAAATATAGAATGTCTTAGTACGTTGTATACGGTATTTTCTCCAGAAAATAGTCAAATCGCATTTGCATATAGTAGAAAGCTTATAGAAAAACTTGCACAGCATGGAAAAGTATTGTTTTTATTTTGGGATTCCTTTTCAGGCTATGGAAAAAACGAAACAGAAGTTATAGAGTCAACTTCGATTAGTGAACTTTTATATTTAATTAGAAAAGATAAAGAGCAAGCGAAGCAATTATTTGAACATCTTCCAAAGAAAAATGGAGCAGAATATTTTTGTGGACCAGAATATTGTACGGATTTGTGGCAGTATTCGGTAGAGGAAATGCAACAACTCATTCGTTGTTGTAAAGAGTATGGAAAGTATCAATACATTGTATTTTTAGCAGGAATTTTCCATGAAGGAGTGATAGCTGTTTTGAATCAAAGCAGTAAAATTTATCTAGTTTCTTCTGATACAAGGGAAGGTGAGATGAGAAAACAAGAATTTTACCGTCAAATGAAATATGCAGGAGAACAAGAAATTTTATCTAAGTTATTAGAAGTGATAGAAGAGAAGAGGTGATGTGAACGGAACATTTGAAAAAAAGGTTGCGAGAAGAAATTGTAGCATCTTTTGATTATTCCGTACAAATTACAGAAGAAGATTTATATCGAAAAATTGACCAAGTAATTGTACGAGAATCGAAAGAAAATTTCTTGACTCTTTCTAAAAAAGAACAATTGCGGAAAGAATTATTTGCTTCTATTCGAGGGCTAGATATTTTAGAGGAAGTATTAGAAAAAGATAGTATTACAGAAATTATGATTAATGGAGCAGACCATATTTTTTTAGAGGAATATGGAAAACTTTATCAGTGGGAGAAAAGGTTTGAATCAAAACAAAAATTAGAAGATATTATTCAACAGATTGTGGCAAAAGCAAATCGTATTGTCAATGAATCAAGTCCGATTGTAGATACTAGATTAGAAGACGGTTCAAGAGTTAATGTAATTTTACCGCCGATTGCATTGAATGGTCCTATCGTAACAATACGAAAATTTGCAAAAGAACCTCTTACAATGGAACGATTGTTAGAATTAGGTGCGATTACAGAAGAAGCAGCGGATTTTTTAGCAAAATTAGTGTGGGCGAAATATAATATTTTTATTTGCGGTGGGACAGGTTCAGGAAAAACCACATTTTTAAATGCATTAACTGCCTATATTCCAAAAGAAGAACGTATTGTTACAATTGAAGATGCAGCAGAATTAAAGGTGTATGGCATTGAAAATCTAGTACGATTAGAAGTGAGAAATAAATCAACAGAAGGGAGTGGTGAGATTAGTATAAGAGAGTTAATAAGGACAGCCTTGCGAGTTAGACCAGATAGAATTATTATTGGGGAAGTGCGTGGAGCAGAAACAATAGATATGCTTCAAGCGATGAATACAGGGCATGATGGTTCTTTATCTACGGGTCATGGGAATTCGATATCAGATATGTTAGACCGTTTGGAAACGATGGTACTATTAGGGACAGAGATTCCATTGATGGCGGCTAGAAAGCAGATTGCTTCCGCTATTGATGTTATGGTACAACTAGGAAGACTGCGGGATGGAAGAAGATGTGTATTGGAAATTGCAGAAATACTTGGTTGCAGGGAAGGAGAAATTGAAAAAAATCCAATCTATGTTTTTCAAGAAGAAGAAGGAACAGAGCAAGTAATAGGAGAGTTAAAAAGGACAAAAGCAGTATTTATACAACAAATGAAATTAAAAAGAGCTGGGTTAAAGGAGTGGGATTAGAAATGTGGAATATAATGAAACAATGGTGTGTACCCTTTCTTTTAGAGCTAGGTTTTATCGTTGTAACAGCATGGTTATTTTTTGATTTTTCTTTTATTTCTTTTGTATTGCTTGCTTATCTTCCTATTGCATTAAAGAAGCGGTGGGAGGAAAGAAAAAGAAAGAAAAAGTGGGAATTAAATTTAGCTTTTAAAGATGCAATTGCTTGTCTAGAAAATAATTTAGCTGTAGGATACTCTCCAGAAAATAGTTTAAAGGAAACAGTAAAAGAATTAGAGCAATTATATGGGGCAGAACATGAACTTTGTGTGGCATTTCGGCAAATGATAATACAAATGGAATTAGGCAGTACGATGGAACAAGTATTTTTAGAATTTGGAAGACAAAGTGGTGTAGAAGATATTCGTCAATTAGCAGAAATTTTTTCTATTGTAAAAAGGACAGGAGGCAATTTAGGACAGGTACTTAGACAGACAGGAAGTGTATTACAGGACCGAATTGAACTAAAGCGAGAATTGCATACAGTAGTTGCAGCAAAAAAACTAGAATTTCAAGTGATGTGTTTTGTGCCTTATGGTATTTTGTTATATTTAAAAGTATGTGCATCTTCTATGAGTGAAAGGTTATATCATACGGGCTTTGGTATTGCATTTATGTGTGTTGTGTTACTTGTTTATTTTGGAATGAAGATGCTTGGTGAAAAAATTATACAAGGAGAAATTCAAAAGGTAGTTGGTAATTTAGAAAAATAGAAAGGATAGAAGTATGAGATTGCCCAAATATAAGGAAACAAAAGGAATATTCTCTTGGTTATTGCAATGGTTTATTTCAGATAAAAAATTGCAAAAGGTTTCTAATGTATATTCTGGAAAAACAAGAATAGAACTGAGAGAACACTTAGGGAAAGAACTTTTAAAAAAGCTAATTCCTATTACTATTTTTTCTATAGGATTAATTATCGTTGCCGTTTTTTTATTTTTAAAAGAAGCTCCAATCAACCATACAATTAAACGGCCTTCTTTTGGAAGTTCTGTTATTACAGAAGAACTTGTAGTAGAAATGGAGGGTGGAAGTCAAGTTGTAGAATTGCAAATTGCACCAAGAGAATATAAACAAGAAGAGATAGAGGTACTTTATAAAGAAGCAGAGGAATATTTAGATAGTGTAATATTGGCACAAAATGAAAGTTTTTCAAGCATTATAGAGAATTTATATTTTCCAACTTCTATTCCAACGACCGGAGAGGAGATTCGTTGGAGTACAGAAAGTCCCTGGTTGATTACTTCAGATGGTATGGTGTGTAATGAAATGTTAGAAACAGATACTTCTGTAGAAATTAGAGCAAAGATTTCCTATGGTTCGGAATATCGAGTGTATACAAAAGTTGTAACCGTTGTACCTAGAGTTTATACAGAACAAGAACAAAATATTCGGAATGTGATGAGCTATTTACAGCAAGTAGAACAACAGACAAGAACAGAAGAGTGGTTTGAAGTGCCAGAAGAAGTTTTGGGTTGGAAAATTATAAAACAACAAGAAAAAGGTTGGAAAATACCATTCTTTTTAGTATTAGTGTCAATTACAATACCAATATTAGTGTATTCTAGATTTTTTGAACATTTAGAAACGTTGCAAAAAAGAAGAAAAGAAGAAGCAGAAAATAGCTATTCGGAATTTGTTACAAAGTTATCTTTATTATTGGCAGCGGGTATTCCTGTACGACAGTGTTTTTTTCGTTTAGCGAAGGAATATGAACAAAATTATGGAGAAGAATATGTACTCACAACTGAATTAAAAAGAGTAAAACAAGAATTAGAATATGGACATTCAGAAAGTGCCGTTTATGAAACATTTGGCAGACGAATTGGAGTATTATCTTATCAACGAATGGCATCGTTATTAACACAAAATGTTTCAAAAGGAGTTCAAGGAATTCGAGTGTTACTTTTGCAAGAAGCGAAAGAAGTTATGGCGGAAGAACGAGCTAAAATAAAAATAAAAGGAGAACAAGCAGGAACAAAATTACTATTTCCAATGATGGGACTATTAGCATTAGTATTTGCCATTTTATTAGTGCCAGCATTTCAGTCGCTTTAAATTTGTAAAGGAACATAATTTTCATAGATAAAGAGAAAAAATTTACTTTAGGAAGGAAAAAAAGATGGAAGAAAAAGAACAAGTAGTAGAGCAAGAAATACAGCAAATAGAAGAAATGGAGGAAGATTTAAAAGATTTTTGGCAGGATGATAGAGGAGTTGGTGTCATTGAAATTGTATTAATTTTGGTTATTTTAATCGGATTAGTTTTGATATTTAAAGAAGAGATTACGGAAATTGTAATGGATGCCTTTTCTAAAATAACAGGAGATGCAAATAGTATTTTAAAATAAGAGGAAGAAGTATGGAGAGAGAAAAAGGAAGTATTACGGTGTTTCTTTCTTTAATATTAGTATTATTATTTTCCTTTCTTTTGACAACGTTAGAGGTGGCTAGAATAACAGGAGCTAGTGCATATGTTTCTATGATAGCACAAGTAGCAGGGGATTCTTTCTTAGCATCGTACTATTCTCCTTTATTTGAAGAATATGAGCTATTTGGAGTTGATGCTGGGTATAAAACAGCTTATATATCAGAACAGGAAATAGAGGAGCGTTTATTACTTCCTATTACTTATGGATTAGAAGGAATCAAAGGAGGTTTATTATCTTTTGAAGATACTATTGTGTCATTACAAGCATATCAAACATTATTATCAAAAGAAAGTTTTCTAAATCAAGTAAAGGAACAGACGATTTTAGATGGAACAAGATTAGCAGTTACAAAGTTTTTTGATTTAGAAGTATTATCTGATGTTGCAAATATAGGAGAAGTGTATCAAAGACAGGAAGAAGTTTTACAAAAAACTAATACAATAACACAAGAATTGTTACAATTGATGGAGTTAGTGGATGGAATTTGTATGACAGAGCAAGGTCTTTCCTTAGATAAAAATGGTCGATTGCAGTTAAGAAATTCTTTTATAAAACAATTGGTTTCTATTAGTAAAGAAGAACTATCGCAACTATATGATAATGAAGAAGTCTTTCAGACAGTACAACGGGGAATTTTTTCACCAAAAGAAATAGCAATTCAAATAAAACAGCTAGTAATAGAAGCAGAAAATTATAAGGAACAAATTTCTGATTATGATGAAGAATTAAAAAAATATAAGGAAGAACTTTCTTTATTACAGGACGAAATTAATTCTGTATTAGAAGGGGAATATAAAACAGAACTTTTAGAGAAAAAAAAGGAAATAGAAGAAAAAAGAAAAGAAGTATCTGCGGAAAGAGATTTGATTGTAGAACAGTTAGATTTAGTGTTAATGGACGCTTCGGAGCAATATGACAATTTACAACAAAAGCTGAATGATATAAAAGAGTTATTAGAGGAAGCATTAAAAATTTTGGAAAGATTAGAGATAAAACAAGCAATTGTTAAAATAGGAGTAGAAGATTACGAAGAGTTTCTTTTGAATAAGAAAGAGGAGCTTTCCAAAGAATTATATCAAGTATTTGAACAAGAACTTATAACAATGAAACTTTATCTTGGAATGGAAGAACAAGGATACTATGTACCAGTAATGCGACAAAGTTTACAAAAAAACCAAAGATTACTTCAAGAGATTTCTTTATCAGGTTTTTTAGAGAATGATTTAACAAAAGTAAATCAAGAAATGGAGGTAATACAAGCAAGGATAGGAGAATATACAGTAGAGGGATTATGGTTTAAGTATGGAGAAATTGTAGTGACAGAAGAAACAGGATATTCTGTAATAGAAACAATACAAGAATTAGTGACAGAAGGGTTATTATCTTTTGTTGGAATAGAGGAAGATAAAATTTCGAATAGAGAACTTTTAGGTCAAGAATTACCTTCTCAAATAAGAGATACCAAACCTCTGACAAATGAGTTGCTTGTATGTATGAGTTCTATTATAAGCTTATTACAAGAAGAAAAAATACAAGAATTGTTAGAAGGTGCAACAGAGTATGCATTAAATGCAATAGCATTGGAATTATATTTTCATCAGCATTTTGGAAATTATATAGAAGAACAATTATATTCTAAACTTCTTTATGAACGAGAGTATTTATTATTTGGACAGTTAAAAGACCAAGAAAATTTATTTTATATGGTACTTTATCTAGTGGCATTTCGCACATTATTCACCATGATAGAACTTATAAAAACTCCACAAAAAATGACACAGTTACAGAGCTTTGCAACAGCTATTGCAGGTATCACAGGGTTACCGTTATTGATTTCCGCAACAAAGTATGCGTTGTTATTGTTATGGTCGGTTGAGGAAGCCTTTATTGAAGTTGCTGCGTTGTTGCAAGGGAAAAAGTTTTCTATGTTTCAAGGTAGTGGAGGGAAACTTTCTTTGGATGAAATTTTTAAATTTCATCCAGAAGTAGTTACTAAAAAAGTGAAAGAGATTTCAGAAGTAGAGAATGGAATAGGATATCAAGAATATCTTATGATATTTTCATTAATACAACCGATAGAGAATAAACTATATTATGCTATGGATTTGATACAAGAAAATATGAGATATCGGTATAGAGATAGTTTTCGCATGAGAAATATAGTAACTCAAATTGAGTTTCAAATGACAACTAAATTAAAAAAGAAATATGACACAGGATTTTTTTCTGAACGAGCATTTGAATTAAATTGGCAACAAATATATTCTTATTAAAAAAGGAGGTGCATTCCAATGCCTGTTCTTATTTGTCAAACGCAAGTAATCAATAATAAAAGATGGACCATCTCTCCCAAAAGAAATAAATTTTTATATAGGCATAATAAGAGCAGGGATTGGAGTGCATCTCTAACAGTAGAAGCAGCATTCATAGTTCCAATGTTTTTCTTTGTTATCTTTTTAGTGTGGCAGATTTTTTTGTTATTAATGTTTCAATTAAAAGTAGGTGAACAAGTAACAAAAACTTTGCTAGAATATTCCCATTTAGGTTATGTAGAACAAGAAGCAACACAAGAAAATGTGGATATTTCTTGGCTTTATGAAACTCTTTTGTGGACGAATTTTCCAGAATATAAGAATGTTACGGGAAGGTGGGTAAATTGTAATACAAAAGAAGATGGACAAATTTTAGTAGAGATAAAGTATGATTTTTTATGTGAAACAATATTTTTTCCAACATTTTCTGTACCAGTGATTCAAACATTTCAATTTTATCCTTATTTTGGAGAACAAGACGAAGATAAATTGAATGAAGTAGTAAAAGTAAAAAAAGAAATTGTTTATATGACAGAGTATGGTAGTGTATATCATGTGTCAAAAACGTGTGCGTATTTAATTGTAAGATTAAAAAGAATATTATTTTCGGATGTAATTACAACAAGGAATAATGATGGACAACTATATACAGAGTGTAGTAAGTGTGCAGAAGAAGAAAGAAAGGAACAGGTTTATATTTCTATAGGTGGAAATAAATATCATTGGAGTTTACAATGTCCAGCAATTAAACGTACTATTTTAGAGAAAACAAAGGAAGAAGTAGGTGGAATATCCATTTGTCATAAATGCCAAAAGCAGGATGAGGAGAAGTTAAAATGAAAGGATTAGATATTGTAGTACTCATAGGGTTAGGGATACTTGCAATCATTGATATAAAAAAGAAAAAAATACCAATATGGTTTGTAGGAACATTTAGTATTATTGTTTTGTTAATGCGATTTATAGAAGGAATAGTTTGGTTCGATGTTATGGGCGGTGTTTTTCTAGGAGTATTAATATTGATTTTAGCTGTTTGTAGTAGAGAAAATATTGGAATTGGAGATGGTTTAGTATTATGTGTGTTAGGAATAGGATATTGTTTAGAAGATATGATAGGTATTTTAGGCATTTCCTTTTTTCTTGCAGCAATTTGGGCGATAGGATTATTACTATTAAAAAGAGCAAATAAAAAAACAGAATTTCCATTTTTGCCTTGTCTTTTTACAGGGTATCTTTTTATTGTTTGGATAAAGTAAGAGGAAAAAGTAAAATGAAAGTAAAAGCAAGTTATACAGTAGAGGCATCTTTGATTTTTCCACTGATTTGTTTGATTTTATGTGGAATAATTACATTCACATTAAATTTATATAACCAAGTAGAGCATTTCTCTATAGAAAAACAGAAAAAAATAGAAAATAAAGCAGAGGCTGTTATATGGATAAGAATACAAACAGTAGTAGAAGATGTAACACAGGAGGAAGTTAAGTAGTGCAAGCAGAATATAAAAAAGAATGGATGGATACTTATTTATGGATATTGCCAGAGCATCAAATAGAGGATAGTTATATAGAAAAAATGCTATTGCACAATCAAGGAGAAGGGAGATTAGAGTTTTCAAAACAGCAAAAAGAAGGAGAAGAATATTATTGTTATAAAATTACAGGAAAAAAAGCACTTCATAGTGTATATTCTATGATGACAATAGGGGAACGACAGATTAGAAGTATTTTACAACAATTATTTGCAACATTAGAAAATGGGAAGGAATATTTGTTAGCAGAAGAAGATTTTGTCTTATCTCCTACTTATATTTTTGCGACATTTCCGCAGATGGATATGGAATTATGTTATGTTCCTGGATATGGTGTACCCTTGAAAGAACAATTAGAAGGTTTATTTGAGTATCTTTTGAATCGTGTGGATTATGAGGATAAAAAAGCAGTGGAACTATTATATAGTTGCTATATATTTTGCATGAAAGAACAAGGCGGATTACAGGAAATAAAAAAATTATTAGTTCAAGAAGTATCAAAACCAATAGAAAGAAAAGAAGATTTTTTAGGACAAAGAAGAATAGAAGAAAAAGAGTTGACGCAAGTAAACTTAGATACTATAGATAATTATAGACGGAGTTTAAAAACAGAATATTTGCAACAAGAGAACGAGCAAGAAAAGCTAGACAGTTTAGTAAAAGAGAAAAAGCAATCACAGAAAAAAGTATCTTATAAAGGGAAAAAACAAAAAAAGATAACATATCCAGAGGCAGAAGATAATAGAACGATACAAACAACTTCGTATATTTCTTGGTTGTCTAATTTCTTTCTTCATAAACAAAAGAAAGAATTACTTCTAGCGGAAAAACAAGAAGAGTATCGCGTAGAGCCAAAGAAGGAAGAAAAAATAGAGGAATTAGAACGAACGGTTTTATTATCTATGGTGTCAAAAGAAGAAGTTGTATTAATTTGTGAATCATCAGGAGAAATTATTTCATTAACAAAATTTCCATTTTATATTGGAAGTACACCAGATTATGTAGATTATGTATTAACAGTAGGAGGAGTTAGTAGAATACATTGTTGTATTAGTCAAAAAGGGGATTCTTATTATTTAGCTGATTTAAATTCTACAAATGGCACTTATTTGAATAAAAAGGAAGTAATGCCAGGAAAAGATGAATTGTTGTCCGCAAATGACGAAATTCGTATTGCTTCTATGAAATTTTATATTAAATTTTCTTGTCACTAAAGAAAGAAACTGTTATACTATTTTCTAGTTAAAATAATACATAATACATAAATGAGCAAGATGAGGAATCAATATTGAACGAAAGTAAAGGATTATTTGAACCAGAAGAAAAATCAATAAATATTGTAATTATTATAATTACAGCAGTAGTATTTTTTCTTATGGAATTATGGGAAAAAAGTCAAACGGATGGATATTTTTTAGGAAATACAACAGAATTTTTTTTAGAACATGGAGCATTATATGCACCAAAATTATTAGCAGGAGAATGGTATCGAGTCATTACGTATCTTTTTCTGCATAGTGGAATAGAGCATTTAATGAATAATATGTTGGTTTTATATTTTTTAGGGAATGCATTAGAACATTACATTGGGAAAATATGGTATGTAATATTGTACTTTTTTAGTGGGATTATTGCAGCTATGGGTTCTGTTTTGTATAATACAGAGTATCCTGTTTGTGTTGGAGCTTCTGGTGCTGTTTTTGGTGTAATAGGAGCAATGCTTTGGGTTGTGTTGAAAAATCGAGGAACATTACAAGGAATTTCTAAAAAACGTATGTTGTTTTTTGTTTTTTTAAGCGTATATGGCGGTTTTACAAGTCAAGGTGTTGATAATGCGGCACATGTGGCAGGACTAGTAGGTGGTTTTTTTCTTGCAATCCTTATTACAATGATAGAAAAGAAAGGTGAAGTAACCTACACTTAAAATAGAAAACTATGGATGGAAACAATGGAGGATTTGTGTATGCGTGTTCATATTTATTATGGTGGCAGGGGATTGATTGAAGATTCTACTTTGTATGTACTTTCTAGAATTACAAATGTTTTGGAAGAACTTCGTGTAGATGTGAAACGGTATAATCTTTATGAGTGTAAAAATGAGATAGCAGTATTAGCGAATGGAATCAAGGAAGCAGATGGTGTGATTTTGGCAGCATCTGTGGAGTGGTATGGAATAGGTGGTTTATTACAGCAGTTTTTAGACGATTGTTGGTTATATGCAGATAAAGAAAAATTATCGAAGCTTTATATGATGCCAGTCGTTATTTCGTCTACTTATGGAGAACGAGAAGCAGAGCAGAATTTAATGAAATCATGGGAATTACTTGGTGGACTTTTATGCCAAGGAATTACAGCTTATGTAGAAGTACAAGCAGATTTTGAAACGAATGGAACTTATGCAAAAATTATCGAATCAAAAGCAGAGAATTTATATCGAACGATTAATCAAAAAATAAAAGCACTTCCTTCTAGCACAGTGGCATTAAAGCAGACGAGTGTAAGAAGTATTCCAATGGAATTAACACCTCAAGAAAGTGAACAACTGTCGAAATATGTTTCGGACGATACTTATGTAAAAAAACAAAAAGAAGATATTGAAGAATTGTCTCAGCTTTTTAAGGAGATGATGGATAAGACAGAAAATCAAAAAAATGGGCAGGAGTTTATTAGTAATTTAAAAGCAAATTTTAAACCGCCAGTAGAAGAATTAAAGGCTGTCTTTGAAATTCGCATGACAGATACAGGAAAAACATTAGTAATTGAGGTAAATAATGCTCAATTAAAATGTTATTATGGAGAAAGTAGTTATTCGGATGTAGTGGCTACAACAACAAAACCCGTCATTAATCGTTTAGTTACAGGTAGAACAACATTTCAAGGGGCATTTATGACAGGAGAATTAACAGCGAAAGGAGATTTTAAAACACTTCGTATGTTTGACCAATTGTTCCAATTTAATATTATCTAATTGAGTGAAGACAATGATTTTTCTATGTAGAATATTTTGTGATGAATAAAAATTTAGGAGGGTTTTATGGATTCTTGTATTTTTTGTAAGATTGTAGATGGACAAATTCCTTCTACTACTATTTTTGAGGATGAAAATGTAAAAGTAATTTTGGATATTGCACCGGCAGCAAAAGGTCATGCGATTCTTTTAGTAAAGCAACATGTAGCTAATATTTTTGAATTAGATTCTGTGGTAGCGGGAAAAATTTTCTCTGTTGTTCCTAAAGTAGCAACTGCTTTGAAAGAAGAACTTGGTTGTGATGGAATGAATATTTTGCAAAATAATGGGGAAGCAGCAGGTCAGACGGTATTTCATTTACATATTCATTTTATTCCAAGATGGAAAGAGGATACAGTTCAAATAAGATGGACACCAAATAGCTATGCAGACGGTGAAGCAGAGGATTTAGCTAAAGCAATCAGAGAGAGAATGGCTTAATGATAAGCAATATATAATAATATTAACTTTAAAGTTATACCAATCATATTATTATATGTATTTGATTATAGTAATGATATTTTATATAATAAAGGTAATGCGAAAAATGTTATAAAACCAACACATGATTAGGAGGAATAAAAAATGTATCGTACCGAGAAAGATTCCATTGGAAGTAAACATGTCCCAGAAGAAGTGTATTATGGTGTACAATCTTTACGTGCAGCTGAAAACTTCCGTATTACAGGTTTAACTATGCATCCTGAAATTATTAACAGTCTTGCTTATATTAAGAAAGCAGCAGCTATTACAAACTGTGAAGTAGGCTTATTAGAAAAGAAAATTGCAAATGCAATTGTTCAGGCTTGTGATGAAATTATAAGTGGAAAATTCCATGATAACTTTATTGTAGACCCAATTCAGGGTGGTGCAGGAACTTCTTTAAATATGAATGCTAACGAAGTAATTGCAAACCGTGCAATTGAAATTCTTGGTGGACAAAAAGGCGATTATAAAATTGTTCATCCAAATGATCATGTTAACTATGGACAATCTACTAACGATGTTATTCCAACCGCTGGTAAGATGACTTCTCTTCGTTTATTAAAGAACTTAAAGAAAGAATTATATCGTTTATATGATGCATTATGTGCAAAGGCAAAAGAATTTGACCATGTTATTAAGATGGGTCGTACACAGATGCAGGATGCTGTGCCAATTCGTTTAGGACAGGAATTCCAAGCATATTCTGTAGCTATTCGTCGTGATATTAACCGTATGGAACACGCAATGGAAGAAATGCGTACATTAAATATGGGTGGTACAGCAATTGGTACAGGTTTAAATGCTGATGAAACTTATATGAGACGTATTGTTCCTAATATTTGTGATGTAACAGGTATGGATTTTGTACAGGCATTTGACCTTATTGATGCAACACAGAACTTAGACT
>CALAEX010000180.1 GCA_937891165.1 uncultured Lachnospiraceae bacterium
AAGGCTCCGGTCTGCAACACCGTCATCACCAGTTCAAATCTGGTAGTCGCCTGAAAGAAAAAAAGCACTCTCTTCACAATAAGAGGGTGCTTTTTTCTTCGTTATTATGTATACCACAATTGTTAATTGAGTGACACATAAAACTATTTTTGCTAAAATATTTATACAAAATTTAAATAGATTAGGAGAAGTAGAAAAATGATAATAGGTGAAATAATTAAAAAATATCGTACAGAACAAAAAATTACACAAGAAGAAATGGCCGCAGCATTATATGTAACTCCACAAGCTATTTCCAGATGGGAAACGGGTATTTCTTATCCAGATACTGTTATAATTCCACAGATTTGTAAATACTTAAATATTTCTGCTGATAAGTTATTCGGATTTGAAACTGTTGAAAACAGGATAATATTTACACCTGAACCACAGGAAGTATTGAATCAAAGCCAGATTGACAGCATTTTTGATTATATACCAAGTAAAAAAGGAAATAGGCAAAATGTTTTAATTGTAGATGATTCTGATTTTATGCGAATGATGTTGAAAGATATCTTATCTTCGGAAGGGCATTCCGTGGTAGAATCTTGTAATGGTATGGAATGTTTAACTATATTACAAACAGAACAAATAGATATTTGTATTCTTGATATCAATATGCCAGTTATGAATGGTATACAAACTTTAGAAATTATAAAAGAAAATTACCCAAAACTTAAGGTAATCATGTTATCTATACAAAGTACAGAAGAAACTGTAAAAAAAGTGCTGTCCTTAGGTGCAGATGGATTTGTTGTAAAACCATTTCAAGCGAATAGTATTTTAGAACGAATGGTATAATTTGTATATTAGTATTGTTGAGAAAAGTAAAAAATTATCCAAAGATGATAGAGATTTTTTTAATGTGAAATGGACGGTCCACCACAAGGAATGTGTAAAGCATTAAATGGTGCATAAAGAGGATATTTGTATCAGATGGGGATGAAAAACCCATCTGATATGTTCCGAAGCAATTTGTTTTTATAAGAAAAGTTATAGTAGGAATTTTTTCATCTGTAATTGTGCATTATAAATATCTTCTAAATTGGTATCTTCATAGAGGAATATATCCTCATACATAAACAATCTTAATTGGTCATCTATGAAATTATCGAGTATATATACACAAACTTCACCAGAAGCACCATTTAATGCCATAGATAATGTCATATTATCGATATTTCTAATACAGTTTCCAATCTTTTCCTTTT
This sequence comes from uncultured Lachnospiraceae bacterium, assembly GCA_937891165.1. GTDB lineage: Bacteria > Bacillota > Clostridia > Lachnospirales > Lachnospiraceae > SIG299. Next base: position 1,251 of record CALAEX010000180.1, read on the forward strand.
CTGTTTTAAAAATATTTTCGAGTAAATCAACTTTACATTTTCTTTTTAAAAGTTCGGTATAGTCAATTGTATCTTCCTTTTTATCACCCATAAGATATTTTCTATATTCTTTTCCTAGTTGAATTGCTATTTCCTCTTTAATATCTTCTATATTTATACCGTCTATAATCATTAAAATACCACGAATACATAAGTTAGCACAATTTTTATTTTCTTCTTTTTCTACATAGCAAGTAAGAATATTTTCGATTTTTTCTAAATCATAGGACCTTCTTAATCCATCCATTGTAGTTTCTACAACAAATGTTAAAAACTTGTCCTCTTTTCCTTTGTTTACTTCTGTTTCGATAGCTAGGAAACCTTCTGCTTGTGCCAATGTAGCATATTGAATAATTTTTTTAGCCATTTCTAAGCAGTCTATTTTTTCCTTGTTATATAAACTATTCAACGTTTGTAAACATTCTTTTCGTCCTATTAATTCATCTAAAGAAATATTAAAATAATCTGCCATAGTACACATAATTTCGATATCTGGGAAATTGATACCTCTTTCCCATTTCGAAACTGCCATTTTAGAAACATTTAATACATCAGCTAAATCATCTTGTGTCATTTGTTTATTTTTTCTCAACATATAGATATTCAGTCCAAGTCGTTTATTCATAGTTTAATAGCTCCTTGTATTTTTTATTTATTATAATGTTTTTTTATACTTGAATCAATAAACGATTTGTTTACTTATTTAATTTGAATACAGAGTGAAATGAAAAGCATAAAGTAGAAATATAGTATAGAGAACATTTAAAAGTTAAGGAAATAGGTCGATATATTAATGAAAGATATAAATTTTAATAAAGAGAAAAGAAACTTGTAAACATAGTGATATTAGGAGAAAGAGTATGAATATTGAATTTTTAAATGGTATTGGAACACATATATATGCTCAAACAAATCCTATTCCGAAGATTGAAAAGGTGAGTAAAGAATTTCAAAATAAAGTGTTACAGCAGTATATTGCTATAGAAAATGAACAAGAATTAATTTCTTCTGATGTATTGATGTCATATGCAAGTCCACAGACAAAGGAATCGGTTAATATTTATAAATCAAAAAGATATTCAAAACACAATTCAGTATATGTCATTAAAGGCTTAGATATAGATGGAAATGAATTTGAACAGGAAATAGATGCAAGAGAGGTTAATTTAGAAAAATGTAATTATAATGAATTGATGGTATTAAATTTGGAAACAGGATACACATCTTCTAGAGATTATTTACATGCAGTAGTAGTTCGGGAGAAAGCAGGAGTAGGTACATATTTTGAGGAAGCAAACTTTTTTACTGCTATAAAGGCGGTTATGGAAGACCAGAAAACGTGGGAAAATTGGGGCTCTTATGTTGCTTATGACAAATGGATACACAATCTTATGAGTTATATTTCTAAAAATAAGAAGAAATTTTAAAAAGTTTTAAGAATGAAAGCTAAAAATAAAAATTGGTTATCAAAAAATAGTTACTAAAATAGTGTAGTATATTTTTTGATAACCATATTTTTTATTAGAGAAATTATAAGAATGTAACGGTTTCTTCCTGTGGTCTAAAAGAGTTATGAAGTTTTTCGTTTGGAACAGCATCTTCTGCTGGATAACCAATTGGTAAAAGTGCTATTGGCTTAATGTTTTCTGGTAATTTAAAAGTAGCAGAAACTTCCTTATCATCAAAAACACCAACCCAACAAGAGCCAATACCTAATTCCCATGCAGCAAACATCATGTGAGTACATACGATAGTAGCATCCATTTCACCTGAATTATAACCTGGACGACGAGAATTATACCATACAGCAGATTCATCATAACAAATAAGTAATACGGTAGGAGCGTCATAAATACATGGGCTAAGTGTTTTAACTTTTTCTATAGCTTCTTTACTTTGTAGAACATAAATTTTTTGTGGTTGCTTGTTTTTCGCGGTAGGTGCAACTCTACCAGCTTGAATAATTTGATTTAATTTTTCTTCTTCAATGGCTTTGTCGGAAAAATTACGAACAGAAAAACGTTCCTTAGCTAATTCAAAAAAACTCATATAGAATCTCCTTTTTTTATTATCATTCTATAAAATTCCAAATATGTTGTCAATTTATTTTTTATAAAAGAATAGGTTTTTGTTACCTTTTCTTTTTAAGTGTTACTAATAAGTGAAAAGAAAGGAGGGAAATATGAAAGATTTTGAAGAATTATATCAATTTTATCAAAAAGATATTTATTTTTTTCTGTTGAAATTGACAGGTTATAAGATTTCATTAGCAGAAGAATTGACACAAGAAACTTTTTATCAAGCCTTTTTTTCTTTAAAAAACTTTAGAGGAGAATGTGCTATAAAGTCATGGTTATGTCAGATTGCAAAAAATATATATTATAGGTATTTAAGAGAAGTAGTAAAACAAAGAAATTTGAAAATAAAAGTAGAAGTAAAACAAGAAGAAAAGGCAGTAAGTGATATAGTGGAAGAAAAACAAATGATTATGCATATAAGAAAGGTAATAGAGGATTTAGATGAAAAAAATCGTAGTATTGTAGAATATCGATTGTTTAGTCAAATGCCTTATAAAGAAATTGGATATTTATTGGGGATTAAAGAAGCAACCGTAAAAGTATTATTTTCTAGAGCAAAGGTTAAAATTCAGATGCAATTGAAGGAGGAGTTTGGGTATGAAATATAAGTGTGAGATGGTAAAAGATTTAATGCCACTTTGCTTGGATGAATCAGCAACAAAAGCAAGTGAACAAGTAGTAATAGAACATATGGCAGAATGTAAAAATTGTGAGGAATACTACAGATTATTAAATAAAGAAATTATAGTAGAAGGTGATATTCCAGAACTAGAAAAAAAGTATAGTATGTTAGCAAAAAAGATACGAAAAAGAAATAATATTGTACGGTTAGTTATTTTTCTTTGTCTTATGTTAAGTTTTAATTATGCAGTTGGATATCGTTTTCAACCTCAAAAAGCAGCAGATATTAGTGGGCGATTAAATTATAAATCGAAAGTATTAGGAAGTTATGCATGGAATAATACATATTTTTATATTTATGATAGTTATAGTTGTTATGATATCGTAATAGTAGAAAAAACATGGCATGGATGGAAAATTGTTGATACTTGTTTGAATTGGCCAAAATGGTATGAAGAAAATATAGGAATAGAAATGGCTGGTTCTTTATACTTTTGGTCATATGATAAAGGAATTCAAATATTTCCTTTTATTGTAAGAGATGAAAATGTGAAAACAGTGGAAGTTACCGTTTTTGAAGAAACTCAAACAGTAGAAATAAATGTGAATGAACTTGTTTTACTTACATTTGAAAATTCAGATACGGAGTATACAAATGAAGTAATAGCCATTGCTTATGATAAAGATGGAAAAGCTCTTTATCAATTAGGTGATTTAAAAGGACATTGGGTTTGGAAAGTAATAGAATAGGTAGAAAAAGCTTAAAAATAAATAGTGCAACTGCCTGTTCGCATGATTATTATGTTTATAGGATTTTACATTAAATATGAAATGTTAATTTGCATTGCTTGAGGTAAATCTAATATTCCTCTATAATAAAGGCATCAAATGCAGGAGGAAATAGTATGTTAGGTGACAATATTAAAATGCTTAGAAAAAGTAGGGGATTTACACAAGAGGAATTGGCAGTTAAATTGAATGTAGTTCGTCAAACGGTTTCCAAGTGGGAAAAAGGGTTGTTTGTGCCAGATGCAGAAGTATTACAAAAATTAGCCGATGTATTAGAGGTGGATATTAAACAGTTGTTAGGTGCAGAAATTGAACTGGGAAAAAATAGTAATGAAGTAGTCGAACAACTTGCCAAAATCAATGAGCAACTAATTATTAAAAATCGGCGTTCCAAAAGAATATGGAAAACGGTTGGCATTATATTAATAATAATTATTGTATTTCAGCTTTTATTGCTTGTATTAAGTTATTCAGCTTTTGAAAGTTATACGAAGGATGGAACGCAAGTAAAAGTAAAAAATGAAACTATGATAATAGAAGATGAAAATTAGTCATTAAAAAGAGCTATGATACAAATTTTTGTAACAGAAGTATCATGGCTTTTTTTATTACTATTGACTTTCTCGAATATCGAGAATATAATAAAACTATACAATCTCGATATTCGAGAAAAGGAGGTGGAACATATGCCAAGAGAAAAATTTCATACGTTAACAGAGCAAATGTTTTATGTTTTATTGTGTTTAAAAGAAGAATGTTATGGTATGGATATTTTGGATAAAGTTCCTGCTATGACGGGGAAGCGTGTTACTGTTGGTTGTGGAACATTATATAATTTATTAGAGCAATTTTTAGAAGCAAAAATAATTCAAGAAACAAAAGTACAAGGAAGAAAACGCAGTTATATTCTTACTCAAAAAGGAAAAGAAATGTTAGAAAAGGAATACGAACGAATTCAAGCACAGGCACAAGATTATCGTACTATTTTTGGAGAGGAGGAAGCAAAATGAAGGATGTAAAATATTGTTTAGAATCCTTTGCTTTTTATGACCATGTAACAATTCAAGAGAAATTACAAGCAAAAGCACAAGAGGGATGGTTGGTGGAAAAAGCGGGTAATTTTTTATGGAAGTATCGTCGTATAGAACCAAAAGAACTTCATATAGCAGTAATATATGTTCCAAATGCCTCTGAATTTGACCCCGTAGAAACAGAGGAACAACAAATGATGGAAGAGTTTGCAAAAAAGGATGGTTGGAATCTTGCCTGTCGTTGGGGGCAAATGCACATTTTTTATAATGAAGAAGAAGCACCTACACCGATGGAAACGGATACGGTAACACAAGTAGAAACGATTCATCGTGCAATGAAAAAAAGTATGTTACCAGCGTATCTTTTTAGTTTTTTGCTTTGCATATATGAATTGGTATGTATGATAGGGGACGCTAAGGAGAATCCAGTCAAGTTTTTTTCTACCCCACATTCTTTGTATAGCATTCCAGTATATAATTTACTTCTTGTAGCAACTATGATAGAACTTACTTTTTATTTTCTATGGTACAAGAAAGCAAAGAAATTGGCAAAAGAAACAGGAGATTTTCTTGGGATTCATCTTAATCATAAGATAAGTTTTGTTTTTATTGCTCTTTCTATTTTGCTGATTTTGATTTCTTTTGTAAGTTCAGGTGGAACAGTTGTAGTTGCTATGATAATTTGGATAATGGCAATGATTATCAATATAGCAATTGTTCATACAATGAAACATTGGATGAAGAAACAAGGTATTCCTCGAGGTATCAATCGATTTCTATCTGTTTTTGTTTCCATTGTTTGTGTACTTAGTTTTTTAGCAATCATGGTATTTCTTGTAGTGAAGTATGAAATAGGGGATACCCGAAAGGTAGTTGGTACATATGAACTTTATGGAAGAACACATAACATTTATAATGACCCACTTCCATTGGAAATGGAAGATATTATGGAGATAGATGCACAATATTCCAAGGAGGCGAATGGGACTCAAACAATTTTCGTTTCTCAAATGGAATATAAACAGGATGCAATACCTGTAGAAGGAAAGAGTATCCCCGAATTTTCTTATACTATTACAGAGATTAAAGTTCCATTTCTTTACGAAGTTTGTAAGCAAAGTTTATTAAGGGAACGCCAAGATAAAATAGGAGATGATTATATTTTTAATAATCATTATGTTCCAATGGATGCAACTATTTGGAGGGCGAAAGAAGCATATCAATTACATTGGAGTAGCCATATGTTAGATGTTTATTTGATATGCTGGGAAGATAAAATAGTGGAAATTGAGTTCGATTGGCAAGTGACAGAGGAAGAAATTAAAAAGGTAGTAGAGATTTTAGAAAAAAATTAATAATAATATGGAAAGAAGATAGAATTGTTATGAAATGGAGACAGTTATTTCAACCACATATTTTAGAACGAGGACGTCGTTATTATTGTGAAGGTGCAGTAAGGAATTTAAAAATTTCTGCAAATACATTAAAAGCAGAGGTAATAGGTACTCATGAATATGAAGTAGAGATTGTTCTGGATGATAAGGAAGATGTTGTAGATATGTATTGCTGTTGTCCTTATGCGGAGGAGGGTTGGACTTGTAAGCATATGGCAGCAGTATTGTTTGAATGGACAGAAGGAAAAAAACAATATGAATCATTAGAACATATAGACCAACATGAAATTTTATTTATGAAAGCTTATACGCAAGACGCAGTAAAGAAAAAGAAAGAGGCAATACAACATTTGATTGAAAACGCAGATATAGGAATGGTAAAGTCATATCTAACATCTATTTTATTTGAAAATGAAAAATTGCTGAGTCGCTTTTATCATATGGTTAGTGTAAATTCAGAAGAAATTGATATGAAGTATTATATAAAGAAAATAGATGAAATAGAAAAACATTATCTTGGTATAGATGAATTTATTAGTTATGATGAAGTTCGTAGGTTTATTTTAGAATTAGAGGAAATTTATAGAAAAGATGTACGACATATGATAGAGAATGAGCAATATATGATGGCATTTGAATTGATAAATTATATTTTTACATTAGTAGGAAATGCAGATATGGATGATTCGGATGGTAGTACAGCAGAAATAGCAGAACAGACCTATGAATTGTGGTTAGAACTTTTAGAAAAAGTTAATATAAAAGAAAAACAAGAGATGTTTCAATGGTTTACTACGCATTTGAATGGTTCGATGATGGATTATTTTGAGGAATATATCGAAGATATTATTATGGAAGAATTTACAGAAAACAAATATTTATTACAGAAATTAGATTTTACAGAAGAAATGATAAAAAAGGTAGATAAAGAGTCTGATTGGAGTCGAAATTATTATATTGAAAAATGGGCCATCTATCATTTAAATTTGATGGAAACACGAAACTGTAGTAGAGAAGAAATACAAGCTTATTGTAAAAAATATTGGGCAACTTCTGCTATAAGAAAATATTATATTGATTTATGTATGGAAGAAAAAGAGTATGATTTAGCATTGAAAGCCTTAGAGGAAAGTATGTCTTTAGACAGGGGATATGCAGGTTTACTTGCGGAGTATAGTAAAAAAAAGAAAGAAATTTATTTGATACAAGGAAATAAAGCAGAGTATATAAAACAACTTAGAGAATTAGTACTTCAGTATGAAGTAGGAAATTTAGAAGTGTATCGGGAATTAAAACGCCAATATACAAAAAAAGAGTGGATAAACCAACGAGAATTTATATTAAAGAAATTTCCTAAATATGCACATATAGACCAATTTTATGAAGAAGAAAAATTATATGATAGATTGTTAGAGTTTGTTTTACATAGTTCGGGTTTATCTGCATTGCAACAATATACAAAAGTTTTAAAGAAACAATATTCACAACAATTATTGGAAAAATATAAAGAAGAAGTGAATCGATTAGCTCATTGTGCAAAAGATAGGAAAAAATATCAAGAATTATTATCAGTACTTCGGAGTATGAGAAAAATAAATGGTGGAGTACAGATGGTAGAAGATATCATACAAGAATGGAAAGTTCAATATAAAAATAGACCTGCGATGATGGAAGAATTAAGTAAATTATAGGTAAAGGAAAGAAGTAGAACTAGAAGAATTGATAAAATGCTTGAATATATAGGTGATAGATGGGAATTGATTTGACAAATACAGATAGTTTTTTACGAGAGGATGTATTTGTATGTTGAGGAAAGAGAAAGTAGTTTACAAAAGTAGGTAAAAATGATAAAATAAAAAACATAATAAAATTGATTGCTACAATAAGTATGATTTATATTAATAGTAGTTTTGTGCTATCTGATTAGATTTGGGATAAACTTTTAAGAAAATTTTTGTAGAAAAGGATTTGTTTTATCTATTTATTGTAGAAAAATTTTTAATTTTATGGAGGTAGAAAAAATGAAATTTTTTATTTGTGAGCATTGTGGAAACATTATTGAATATGTAAAGGATACTGGTGTTCCAGTGATGTGTTGTGGAAAGAAAATGACAGAAATTATCCCAGGAACATCCGATGGTGCACATGAAAAGCATGTCCCGGTTGTAACAGTAGATGGTGATAAGGTTGTAGTAGAAGTGGGAACTGTAGAACATCCGATGGTGGAAGCACATTATATTCAGTGGATTGCAATTGAAACAACAAGAGGTAGTCAGAGAGTAAAACTTGAATATACGGATAAGCCAAGAGCAGAATTTAAATTGGCAGATGGAGAAACAGTTATATCAGCATATGAATACTGCAATTTACATGGATTATGGAAATCAAATTAGGATGATGAATAGCCAAGGGATTTTTCTCTTGGCTATTTTGAACAAATTAAGTAATTTACACACTTCAAGTTTGTAGCATGCTAAGTGGTAATATATAATCAATAAATGCATAAATAGTATTATAATAAATGTGGAGGCATTATGAATATAAATAAAGTATTGGAAGAATATGATAGATTGTTTGGAAATATTACCTTGACCGAGATTGAAGTATATTTATATCAAAAGATAAGTGAGGCAGTGAAGGAACAAGATGATGCAGCAACTGTCACTTTATTGAATGAGATGATTGGTTTATGTAGAGATACTTCTCAAAAAGAGAAGGCACTTGAATATTGTGAGCAGTTGAAAGAACTTATGGTACAAATGAATTTAGAAGGTACGAAAGATTATGCTACATCTATGCAAAATATAGCGAATGCTTATCGTGCGTTTGGACTTTGGGATGATGCAGAAGAAGCTTTTCAAATTATTGAAAAGCTTTATAAAATATATTTAGATAAGAGCGATTATTTATGGGCAAGTATATATAACAATTGGGGGCTTTTGTATCAAGAAAAGCAAGAGTATGAGAAGTCTGTTGAAACATTACAAAAAGCATTATCTTTGATTGTAAAAATCCCAAATAATAAGATAAAAGAAGCAATAACAAAAACAAATTTAGCAAATTCTTTCTTTGGTTTGCAAACAGAGGAATTTCTAAAAAAAGGGTATACTTATTTAACAGAGGCATTAGAAGTTTTTATAGAGGATGGAGAAAAGGATTTTCATTATGGTGCTGCATTAGTGGCAATGGGAGATTATTATGTATATAGTAATCAGTGGAAAGAAGCAAAAAATTACTACCAAAAAGGTCTTGTAGAGATATTGATTCATACAGGAAAGACAGAATTTTATAATCGTGTAGTAGAAAAATATGAGAAAGTTGTAGCGAAGATAAATAATTCATATATATGGAAGAGTAGTTTAGAAAAAAGTAGAGAGTTTTACGAACAATATGGAAAATCTATGATTCATACATTGTTCCCAGAATATGAATCCAGAATTGCTGTTGGTGTAGTTGGCGAAGGTTCTGATTGCTTTGGTTTTGACGATGAAATTTCTAAGGACCATGATTATGCTGTAGGTTTTTGTATGTGGATTATCAAAGAAGATATGATTGTAATTGGTAGTAAATTGCAAGAAGCATATCATAATCTCCTTTTGGAACAAAAATTGTTTGATTCAAAAATGGTTCATTTTAATAATAGAAGGGGCGTATTCGAAATCAACGATTTTTATCAGAACAATGCAGAAGAATACAAACTGGCAGAACTGGTAAATGGAGAGGTTTTTAGGGATGAACTTGGAGTATTTACAGAAAAGCGAAAAGAACTTTTAAAATATTATCCTGAAGAAGTGTGGAGAAAGAAATTAGCAAATGATTTGCATGAATTTTCACAATATGCTCAAGCTAATTATGCTAGAATGATGGTAAGAGAGGATTATGTAACAGCAAATTTATGCATTAGTAAAGCAATAGAAAGTGCTATGGATATTGCGTATGTGTTAAATAAGGAATATGCACCCTATTATAAATGGAAGAAAAAAGGTTTGGAAGAATCAAAGGATATGCAAGATATTGTATGGATTTGTGAACAATTATCCGTAATCTCATGTCAAAAAAAGCATGGGAGAATAAAAAATATAACTCATTGCAAATCAATACAGATGATAAATGTGTTGTTTTATTAGAGACATTGGCTCGGGTTATTTTAGAAAAATTGCAAGATAGAAATCTGGTAAAAGGTACGGATGTGTTTTTAGAAAATTATATTGGACAGGTTTTAGAAGGAGAGAAACAATTGGTTGATAAAATAGTAGAATTAGAATGGAAACAATTTGACCGAGTAGAAAACGAAGGAGGACGAGCAAGTTGTCAAAATGATTTTGAAACTTTTTCTATTATGAGAAAGAGTCAATATTTGACTTGGACAAAAGAACTTTTAAGTAGTTATTATAATGATTTGTCGTTAGCAGAGAAAAATGGTTGGAATCTAATTATGGAAAAATATGCACGAATGATGAAAAGTACAGCACCAGAAAAGTATGCTAAGTTGGAAACAAAATTGCCAATACGAAGTAAAGAAAGAGAAATCATTACAGAAGAGATTGTTAAAATTCAAGTAACATGGATGGAAGAATTTTCTGCAAAATTTCCTAAGATGGCTAGAAATGCTAGAAATATTCATACTTATGAGGATACTGAATGGAATACCTCGTATGAAACCTATTTAAGAGGAGAGTTAGGAACATATAGTGAAGAAACTTTTGTATTATATGGAAGATTTATTGCAAATCTTTTGCAGGAAGGTAAAAATTTAGCTTATGAAACAATGAGCAATACAGCCAAATGGTATGGGTATGAATCGGTAGAAGATGCAGAGAAAAAAATTTAATCGAATTAAATAAGTCCTCACATGGGATGTGCGAAGCATTAAATGGTGGGTTAGGGAATTATTTGTATCAGATGGAGCTTACAAGCTCCATCTGACAGGATATGATAGTAGCTATTTATTTTGTTATATGTTGCAATTTGTAGTTTTGTGTGAAATGTACAAAAAATTTAAAAAAAATAAAAAATAGTGGTTGACAAAGTGTAAAGATAGTGTTAGAATAAGTCTCGTTGTCGGGAAGACAACGAAATGGCTCCTTGGTCAAGCGGTTAAGACATCGCCCTTTCACGGCGGTAACACGGGTTCGATTCCCGTAGGAGTCATTTGGAAGTGTAAATCTTCCGAAATAAAAAATAAAAAAATAGTTGACAAACTACAAAGCTTGTGATAAGATAACAAAGCTGTTTGAAATAAAAGAAAAATTCAAACAATTACAACAATTCAGAAAGTTCAAAAAACTTTGAAAAAAGTAGTTGACAAACGGAATGAGTTGTGGTAAGATAAGCAAGCTGTTTGAGAGAACAACAACACATTGAAAAAAACTTAAAACTTTTTTAAAAAAGTGCTTGACAAGTAAGAAACGATGTGATACAATAATGAAGTCGCTTGCGAGAGCGAGAGACAAGCACCTTGATAATTAAACAGTGAAACAA